>DASSOB010000008.1:0-54824 GCA_035701045.1 Sphingomicrobium sp.
TTTCCGTCGATCAGCGTGCCGGCAACCACCGCGCCGTCGAAGCCGGCGTTCTGGGCAATCTGGCGAACCGGCGACTGCAGCGCCTTGCGCACGATGTCGACGCCACGGGTCTGGTCGTCGTTCTCGCCCTTCAGGCCCTCGAGTGATTTGGTCGCGTAGAGCAGGGCAGTGCCGCCGCCCGGGACGATTCCTTCTTCGACCGCGGCGCGGGTCGCGTGGAGAGCGTCATCGACGCGGTCCTTGCGCTCCTTCACCTCGACCTCGGAGGCGCCGCCGACCTTGATCACCGCGACGCCGCCGGCGAGCTTCGCCAGCCGCTCCTGCAGCTTCTCGCGGTCGTAGTCGGACGTCGTCGTCTCGATCTGCGAGCGGATCGCGCCGACTCGGGCCTCGATCGCTTCCTTGGTGCCGTGCCCGTCGACGATCGTCGTGTTGTCCTTGTCGATCGTCACGCGCTTGGCCTGGCCGAGCATGTTCAGCGTGACGCTCTCGAGCTTGATTCCGAGATCCTCGCTGATCATCTCGCCGCCGGTCAGGATGGCGATATCCTCGAGCATCGCCTTGCGGCGATCGCCGAAGCCCGGCGCCTTCACCGCCGCGACCTTGAGGCCGCCGCGCAGCTTGTTGACCACCAGGGTCGCCAAAGCCTCGCCCTCGATGTCCTCGGCGATGATGAGGAGCGGACGCCCGCTCTGCACCACGGCCTCGAGGATCGGGAGCATCGCCTGCAGGTTGGAGAGCTTCTTCTCGTGGATCAGGATGTAGGGGTCGCTGAGCTCGACCTGCATCTTTTCCGGGTTGGTGATGAAGTAAGGCGAGAGATAGCCGCGGTCGAACTGCATGCCCTCGACCACATCGAGCTCGAATTCGAGGCCCTTGGCCTCCTCGACAGTGATGACGCCTTCCTTGCCGACCTTTTCCATCGCCTCAGCGATTTTCTCGCCGACTTCGATGTCGCCGTTGGCCGAGATGATTCCGACCTGGGCGATCTCCTTCGAGCCCGAGACGTCCTTCGAACGCTTCTTCAAGTCCTCGACGACCTTCTTCACGGCAACATCGATCCCGCGCTTGAGGTCCATCGGGTTCATTCCGGCCGCGACCGACTTCATGCCTTCACGGACGATCGCCTGAGCGAGAACCGTCGCGGTGGTCGTGCCGTCGCCGGCGATGTCGGCGGTCTTCGAGGCCACTTCGCGCACCATCTGCGCGCCCATGTTCTCGAACTTGTCCTTGAGCTCGATCTCCTTGGCGACGGTAACGCCGTCCTTGGTGATCCTCGGCGCACCGAAGCTCTTGTCGAGGATGACGTTGCGGCCCTTGGGACCGAGCGTCACCCGCACCGCGTCGGCGAGGATGTCGACGCCCCTCAGGATGCGCTCACGCGCATCACGGGAAAATTTCACTTCCTTGGCTGCCATGTTTGGCTCCCTTCAGTTCCCCGGCGAAAGCCGGGGTCCAGTTGAAACAAGAAAATCCTGGGCCCCGGCTTTCGCCGGGGAACAGTCAGCTGTTCAGCCGACGATCCCCAGGATGTCGCTTTCCTTCATGATGATGAGGTCCTCACCGTCGATCTTCACCTCGGTGCCGGACCATTTGCCGAACAGGATCTTGTCGCCTGCCTTGACGTCCGGCGGAGTCACCTTGCCGTCGTCCGAGCGCGCGCCCGTGCCGACCGAAATGACTTCGCCTTCCTGCGGCTTTTCCTTTGCCGTATCGGGAATGATGATCCCGCCGGCGCTCTTCTCATCGGCCTCGACTCGACGAACGAGCACGCGGTCATGAAGCGGCCTGAAACCCATAGGTCTGAACCCCTTATCGCTAATCAGGTTGAACTTTTATCGTTGGCACTCCCGGGTCGAGAGTGCCAGCGATGGCGCGCATATGGTTGCGGGCCATTCATCCGTCAACGGCTCCCACGACGGATTTTTCCGCTGTAACGGTCAGGAGTGCAGCGGGCCGGTCAGCCCGATCCGGTCGCGCATGATCCAGCGGCCGAGCATCATCACCGCGACGACGGCAAGGCCGCTCGCGAGGCCGATCCAGATGCCGACTCCCTTCCAGTCCGCCGCGAACGCCAGCCACGAGCCGATTCCGAGGCCGACGCCCCAATAACCGACGAGCGCGAAGATCAGCGGCCAGCGCGTATCGTGCAGGCCGCGAAGCATGCCCGCGCCGATCACCTGCGCGCCATCGACCAGCTGAAAAGCGGCGGCGACCCGGACGAAGCTAACCGCGAGGCCAATCACCAGCGCGTTCTCGGGCACATCCGCGAGGAACAGGGTGACGAGCGGGCGCGGAATGCTCCACATGACGAGCGCCATCGTGCCCATGAAGCCGACCCCCATCACCCAGGCGGTCCAGCCGGCGCGCTTCACGCCGTCACGGTCGCCCCGCCCCAGCGCGAGGCCGACGCGCACGGTCGCGGCCTGGCCAAGGCCAAGCGGAACCATGAAGGTCAGCGCGGCGAGCTGCAGCGCCACCGCGTGCGCGGCGACCGCGGGAGCGCCGATCCAGCCCATGAAAAAAGCGGCGAGCGCGAACACGCCCATTTCCAGTGCGAGAGTCACGCCGATCGGCCAGCCGAGCCGGGTCATGGCGCGCGTTCTTTCCCAGTCGAAGCGCCACCACCGGCCGAACAAATGGAATCGGCGGAAGCGCTGTTCACGCACGCAGATGGCGACGAGCGCGGCGCAGATGATCAGCCAGGTAAGCGTGCTGCCGACGCCGCCGCCTACCAGTCCAAGCGCGGGAAGGCCGAAGTGCCCGAACATCAGCGACCAGCTGAGCAGCGCATTGAGACCGATCCCCGACAGGCTGAGCCAGAGAATGACTCGCGGCCGCTCGAGAGCCGCGACGAAATTGCGCAGCAGTTGGAAGAGAAGCCAGGGCGCCGCGCACCACATGTAAGCGCGCAGGAACGTCTGCCCTTGCTCAGCGAGTTCGGGCGTTTCGCCGAACGCGCGCATCAGCGCGCCGACGTGCCACAGCAGCAACCAATAAGGCGGAAGCGCGAAGATCAGCAGCCACAGGCCGGCGCGGAAGGTGCGGCGAACGTCGCGCACCGCGTTGGACCGACGGCCGAGCGCGGTTGCCATCATCGGCGATGCGGCCGTGACCAGCCCGAGCAGGAGCACGTTGATGGTGAAGGTGAGGTTGAGCGCAAGCGTGGCCGCCGCCAGCTGAGTCGCGCCGAGCCGGCCCATCAGCAGCACGTCGGTCGCCTGGATCACTTGTTGCGTTACGTTGGCTAGGATGAGCGGCCAGGCGAGCGCCAGCGTCGACCGCAGCTCGCCGAGCCACGCGGCCTTGCGTTCCCCAATTGAAAAGTCGGCTGCTCCGTTCATCGGCCCGGGTTCCGCGCGAGAAAGGCGGCGCGGTAGCGACATGCCGTCCGGTCGAAAAGGTTTGGCCGCAAGGGCCATCGTCCGCTAGCGAAGCACCGCAACGATTAGAGGCGCCACAATGAAATTCGTCCGCGCGATCTGGAAGCTGCTGGTCGGCATCAAGGACGCTCTCGTCCTGATCTTCATGCTGTTGTTTTTTGGCCTGATTTACGCGGCCCTGTCGGCCAAGCCCGCGCCCGTCGGCAAAGGCGTGCTCGACCTTAACCTCAACGGAAGCGTCGTGGAGCAGCCGGCCAAGGCGGAATGGTCGGACATCGCCGGCCGCGGCCGCCTCGAACAATATCGCCTCCGCGACCTCGTCCAGGCACTCGACGAGGCCAAGGACGACAGCCGGGTGAAAGCAGTCGCGCTGGACCTGGACGGATTCATCGGTGGCGGACAAACGGCGATCGGCGATTTGGCCGACGCCGTCCGGCGCGTACGCGCGGCGGGCAAGCCGGTGATCGCCTACAGCGTCGGCTATACCGACGACAGCTATCAGCTCGCGTCCGCGGCGTCCGAAATCTGGCTCAATCCCCTGGGCGCGGTGCTGATCGCCGGTCCGGGCGGATCGAACCTCTATTACAAGGGCCTGCTCGACAAGCTCGGCGTAACCGCGAACGTCTATCGCGTCGGCACATACAAGTCCGCGGTCGAGCCGTTCATCCGCAACGACATGTCGCCCGCCGCCAGGGAAAATTACCAGGCGCTGGATCAAGCCGAGCTCGAGAGTTGGCGGCAGAGCGTGAAAACCTCGCGTCCCAAGGCCAATGTCGATTTGTTCCTCAAGGACATGAACGGCGCCGTCGCGGCGGCCGGCGGCGACCTCGCCAAGGCCGCGCTCGCCAACGGCTTCGTCGATAAGATCGGCTCTCGCCGCGAGTTCGAGGATCGGCTCGCCGAGCTTGGCGGCGAATCGAACAGCGCCGGCGGCTACAAGCGAATCAAGCTCTCATCCTACGTTTCGGACGTGGTCAAGGCGACCAAGGGCCCGATCGGCATCGTGACGATCGCGGGCACGATCGTCGACGGCAGCGCCGGCCCGGGCACCGCGGGCGGCGACACGATCGCGAAGGAAATCGAGAAAGGCGTCGACAACGGGATCAAGGCGCTGGTGGTACGAGTCGACAGCCCCGGCGGATCGGTGCTGGCGTCCGAGCGCATCCGTCAGGCGCTGCTCGCGGCCAAGGCGAAGAAAATCCCGGTCGTGGTCTCGATGGGCAGCGTCGCCGCGTCGGGCGGCTATTGGGTCTCGACGCCGGCCGACTTCATCTACGCAGAGCCCTCGACCATCACCGGCTCGATCGGCGTGTTCGGCGTGATCCCGAGCTTCCAGGGCACGCTCCAAAAGCTCGGAATTGGCGCGGACGGCGTCAAGACCACGCCGCTGTCGGGCGAGCCGGACCTGCTCAAGGGCCCCTCGCCCGAAGCCAGCCAGCTGATCCAGGCGGGCGTCGAGTCGATGTACGGCCGATTCCTCGGCATTGTCGCGCAATCCCGGCACAAGACGCCGCAACAGGTCGACCAGATCGCGCAGGGCCGCGTTTGGAGCGGCGGCATGGCGCATCAGCTCGGCCTCGTCGACGGCTTCGGCGGTGTTCAGGACGCAATCGCCAAGGCGGCGCAGCTCGCGAATCTCGGCGCCGAGCGCGGCGTACGCTATCTCGAGCCGCCGGTGAGCTTCGAAGACCAGCTGCTCGAAGCGCTCACTTCCGAGCAGCGCGACGACAGCGCCCTGCCCGAGGACGCGTTCGCATCGCTGGCACGCCAGCCGCGGCAACAGCTCGCTGCGATGCTCGGCGAAGTCCGCTCGATCCTCTCGGGCCCGAGCATCCAGGCGCGCTGCCTCGAATGCCCGTCAGTCGCGCCGGCGCAGCTCGACAGCCGCGAACTCAGGTTGCTCGACCTGATCAAGGAATGGCTGGACTGATCCCGCGCCGCTGGATCGCGGCTGTTCGAAAGCGTCACCTGCCTACGCGGAACACTACATCAATTACGTAGGGGGCGGCGACGGCTCCTCCCGTTGAATCCAGCGCCGGCTTGAATCGAGCGTCCTTCAAGACTCTGCAAGTTGCGTCTTCGAAGCCCTTGTATTCGCTAGCATTCAATGACCTGCACTGCCGTACGCTTCCGTCCGGAGCCACATCCAAGCGAGTGACTGCGTCGCCCGTGACCAAGAACCTTAGCGCATCCAAGGGATAATCAAGGCTGCTGAAGCGCTGCGTCAGCGATTCCAATGGGATTGGCCGGGACTTAAGCGCCCGCCATGCAACCGGATCAATTCCCCAGGCGCGCATTTTTTTATCTTCACAACTGCGCAACGCAGCAACTGCGGCAGCAGGAGAGCGCAGGTCTATTCGAGCGACATCCACATCTCCGTGCGACACCGCGAGTGTGTCAGCGTTCGAGAATTTCTCGAGAAAACTCGGATCTTGCGTGGTTGCAAGAACGTGAAATCGCTTGTCGTGGTCAAAGTACGTGTCCACTTCTGCGGTGACGTCACTGCCCTGACCCAGCTTGATCACGCCGTCTGAGAAATGCCTGCGTTTCAAGTTTGAGTCGGACGGCACGGTTATCATGACCGTTGTTTGATCATTTGCCGGTGTGCGGCTCACCTGGATTGTTGCACCCGCGGAGCCTGCTTGCTCGTGCAAACCACAGGTCTGTGTATCACGCTCCCAGTTCCAGTCTGCCCGATCACCCGCCGGAGTCTGAGCTCCCGCCATCAAGAATAGCAGCGGCGCAAACAAACCCATTCGATCACTCCCGTTCAAATTGAAAGACATGCTATCGAAGAGGTGCCCCGATTCAAGTTCACTGTCTCGAATTTGCCTCGATTGCACTCCGCACGGCTTCGGACGCAGGATCTCAGCTTGTTCGAGCTTATCGATGGCTTTCCTAATCGCGGCCGGCGCCTGACGCGCTTTCCACCGGCGCTGCTTTGATGCAAAGCGGCTCGGCTGGGGGAGATTCGCATTGATTCACCGCATATTGCCGCTGGCGCTCGCCGGCGTTTCGCTGATTGCCGCGCCGGCTGCCGGCCAGAGCATCGTCACGGAGCGCTCGGTCGCGGCACACGAGGCGTTCCTCGCCAGCGATGCCCTGCAGGGACGCGGCAGCGCGACGCGCGACGAAGCCATCGCCGCGGCTTATGTCGCCTCGCGCTTTCAGGCGTTCGGCCTTTCGGCGGCGCCGGGGATGGACGGCTATCTGCAGACGGCGACCCTGATCCGCCGAAAGGTCAGCGGACCGGCGACGTTGACGGTGGGCGGAGTCGCAACGCCGGCGCCAACACTGCTCACCACCTCAGGCCAGGGAATCTCGGGCCCGCTCGCCATCGCGAAAGGGTCCGATCCCGCCAAGCTGCCATCGGCGTCGATCGTTCTGGCGACGTCGCCGGACATGGACCCGATGGCCCTCATCCGTGCTGCCCGCGGCAAGGGCATCAAGCTGCTGATCATCCCCGAGAGCGAGAGCACGAAAAAGCTCGAGGGAATGCTTGGCGGCCGCCCCCGCCTGCCGACCACCCTGGAAGGCGAGCCGGCACCGGATCGGGCAACGGTCGTGGTCCTGCCGCGGGCCACGATCGATGCCATCGCCAAAAAGGGGGACGCTTCTGTCACGCTCGCCGTTCCGGTGACGGAAGAGAAAGCGACCACTACCAACGCCATCGGTTATCTGAAGGGCAGCGATCCGGCGGCGGGGACCTTGCTGCTTTCCGCGCATCTCGATCATCTCGGCGTCCGGCCGGACGGCGTCATCATGCATGGCGCGAACGACGATGCGTCCGGCACGACCGCGGTGCTCGAACTCGCCGGTGCGCTCGCTGCGGGGAAGCAGCCGAGGCGCAGCATTCTCTTCGTCTGCTATGGCAGCGAGGAGCTCGGCGGATTGGGCTCGACCTATTTCGGCGAGCATCCGCCGGTGCCGCTCGACCAACTCGTCGCGAACATCGAGTTCGAGATGATCGGGGCGCAGGATCCGAAGCTTCCCACCAACACGCTGATGATGACCGGTTTCGATCGCTCGAATCTGGGTGATGCGCTCAAGGAGCACGGCGCGCAGGTCACCGGCGATCCGTATCCGGAGCAGCATTTCTTCCAGCGGTCGGACAATTACTCGCTCGCCCTGAAAGGCGTGGTGGCGCACACCGTCTCCGGCTGGGCCGTCACCCCGACCTATCACCAGCCGACCGATACCTACGCCAGCCTCAACATCCCGTTCATGACAAGCGCGATCCGCTCGCTCGTGGCGCCGATCGAGTGGCTCGCCAACAGCGATTTCGTGCCCGCGTGGAAGCCCGGCGGGAAACCGGAAGAGCGGGACTGAGCACCGGGAGAGGACGGTGAACATCTCGCGTCGAGCAGGCGGCATTCTGCTCTATCCGTGAGATCATGGGCCCGAACGTTCGACTGGCGACGAACACCGACGCCGCATCGATCGCGGCCATCTACCGGCCCTATGTCGAGCGGAGCCGTGTCAGCTTCGAAGCGGATGCGCCGGACGCCTCTGAAATCGCTCGGCGGATGGAAATCCCACTCCATCCCTGGCTGGTCGCCGAAGAGGACGGGCGCATCCTCGGCTACGCCAGCAGCTCGCCCTATCATCGGCGGCCCGCCTATCGCTGGACGGCGGAGACGAGCATCTATCTCGCGCCCGATGCGCAGGGCCGCGGCCTCGGGCGCCTGCTGCTGTCGAGCCTGATCGAGCTTCTGGCGCGCCAGGGATATGTGACGGCGATCGCCGCGATCGCTTTGCCAAACGCGCCGAGCATCGCGCTTCATCAGGCGCTGGGGTTCGACCAAGCCGGCACCTATCGCGGCGTCGGATTCAAGCTCGGCGAATGGATCGACGTCAGCCTCTGGCAACGCGATCTCGCGCCGCGGGTGAATGCGCCCGAGGAGCCGCAGCTACCCGCGTGAGATCAGATATGGATCGGTTTGCCGGTCACCGCCATCGCCGCTTCCTTGAGGGCCTCCGAGTGCGTCGGGTGGGCGTGGCAGGTGTAGGCGATGTCCTCGCTGGTCGCGCCGAACTCCATCGCCAGCGCGGCCTCGGCGATCATCGTCCCGGCGACCGAGGCGATCATCCACACGCCGAGGACGCGGTCGGTCTTCGCGTCGGCGATGACCTTCACGAAGCCGTCGGGCTCGCGGTTGGTCTTGGCGCGGCTGTTGGCGAGCATCGGAAACTTGCCGACCTTCACCTCGCCGCCTTTTTTCGCTTCCTCTTCGGTAAGGCCGACGCCGGCGATCTCGGGCATCGTATAGACGACCGACGGAATGACGTTCTCGTTCACGATCCCGGTCAGGCCGGCGATATTCTCGGCGACTGCGATGCCCTCGTCCTCCGCCTTGTGGGCGAGCATCGGGCCGGGAATCACGTCGCCGATCGCCCAGACACCCGGGACTTTGGTGCGGAAGTCGTGGTCGGTCTCGATCTGCCCGCGCTGATTGGTCGAGAGCCCGGCCTTGTCGAGCGCGAGGCCTTCGGTGTTGGGCTTGCGGCCGATTGAAACAAGAACGACGTCGGCTTCCAGCGTTTCCGCCGCCCCGCCGGCCGCGGGTTCGACGGTCACGGTGACCGCCTTGCCCTTGACCTCCGCCTTGGTGACCTTGGTCGAGAGGCGGAACTCGAACCCCTGCTTCTTCAAAATCTTGTTGGCTTCCTTACGCACGTCGGCGTCGAAGCCCGGGAGAATCTGGTCGAGGAATTCGACGACGGTCACTTGGGCGCCGAGCCGCCGCCACACGGAGCCGAGTTCCAGGCCAATGACGCCGCCGCCGATCACGACCATGCGTTTCGGCACTTCAGGGAGTTCGAGCGCGCCGGTCGAATCGACGATCCGCTCCTGGTCGATCGTGATGCCGGAGAGCGGCGTGACGGACGAGCCGGTCGCGATCACGATGTTCTTGGCGCGGACTCTGCGGTCCCCGACCTTCACCGTATCCGCGCTCTCGAAGCTCGCACGACCCTTCAGCCACTCGACCTTGTTCTTCTTGAACAGGAATTCGATGCCCTGCGTGAGCCCCTTCACCGCTTCGAGGCGGGTCGCGTGCATCTGCTTGAGGTCGAGCTCGACCTTCGCGGGCTTCACGCCCCATTTGGCGAGCGTGCCGTCATGCGCTTCCTCGAACAGCTCGGAGGCGTGGAGCAGCGCCTTGGACGGGATGCAGCCGACGTTGAGGCAGGTACCGCCCAGCGTATCGCGGCTCTCCGCGCAGGCGGTCTTAAGCCCGAGCTGCGCCGCGCGGATCGCAGCGACGTAACCGCCGGGGCCGGAGCCGATCACCAGGACGTCGAAATCGTATTCAGCCATTCACACCTCGTTCCCCGGCGAAGGCCGGGGTCCAGTCCAAAGCAAAGAAGCGGCGCGGGAGCGCCGCCCTGGGCCCCGGCCTCCGCCGGGGAACTATAGATCGATCAGAAGCCGCGTCGGGTCCTCGATCGCTTCTTTCACGCGCACGAGGAATGTCACCGCCTCGCGGCCGTCGACCAGGCGGTGGTCGTAGGTGAGCGCCAAGTACATCATCGGGCGGGCGACGATCTGGCCGTCCTTGACCACCGGCCGCTCCTCGATCCGGTGCATGCCGAGCACCGCCGACTGCGGCGGGTTGATGATCGGAGTCGACAGCAGCGAACCGAACACGCCGCCGTTGGAGATGGTGAAGGTGCCGCCCTGCATCTCGTCGATGCCCAGCGTGCCTTCTTTCGCGCGCTTGCCGAAATCGGCGATGGTCTTCTCGATCTCGGCGAAGCTCATGCTTTCCGCATTGCGGACCACGGGAACGACGAGGCCCTTGGGCGCGCTGACCGCGATCGAGACGTCGAGATAGTCGTGATAGACGATCTCGTCGCCGTCGAGGCTGGCGTTGACCGACGGCACGTCCTTCGCGGCGAGCGCGCAGGCCTTCACGAAGAACGCCATGAAGCCGAGCCGGATGCCGTGCTTCTTCTCGAACAGATCCTTGTAGCGGCCGCGGGCCTCGATCACTGCGCTCATGTCGACGTCGTTGAACGTCGTCAGCATCGCCGCGGTGTTCTGCGCGTCCTTCAGGCGTTTCGCGATCGTCTGGCGGAGCCGCGACATCTTGACGCGCTCTTCTTTCCTGTCCCCCGGCGAAGGCCGGGGTCCAGGAGGCGGAGCCTTTGTCTCGGGCGCCGGGGCTTTCGCCTGCGGCGCCTGGGCCCCGGCCTGCGCGGGGGAACTCTGCGCCTGCGCAGCGGCGATCACGTCGTCCTTGGTGAGGCGTCCGTCCTTGCCGGTGCCCTGAATCTTGCTCGGGTCGACATGATGTTCGAGCACCGCCCGGCGGACCGCAGGCGACAGCGTCGTCACCTGATCTTCGCCTTCGGCTTCGGCGACCGGCGCCGTCGCGTCGCCCTTCGGCGCTGGATTTTCGCCGGCACCGGCGGGATTGGTTGTCGCCGCCGCGGCGACCTGATCGGGCGCCGGAGGCGCCGCCCCAGCGGTCGCTTTCTCGTCGATCCGCGCGATCACCGCGCCGACCGCGACATTGTCGCCTTCCTTCACCACTTGCTCTGTGAGCACGCCGGCGACCGGCGAGGGCACCTCGACGCTGACCTTGTCGGTTTCGAGGCTGGCGATCGGCTCGTCGGCGGCCACCGCCTCGCCAGGCTTTTTCAGCCACTCGGCTAGGGTGCCTTCGGTAATCGATTCCCCGAGCGCGGGGACTTGAACGTCGGTCGCCATGCTTTCCCTTTATTCCGCCGCCGCGGCGGTCGCTGTGGGGCTGCTATGACCCAGAGCCGCCGCAATCAAGGCCGCCTGCTCGGCAGCGTGCCGCTTGGCGAGCCCGGTCGCCGGCGAAGCGGCGGCGTCGCGGCCCGCATATTGCGCGCGCATTCCAGTGAAACCCGCATCGGCGAGGCAGGTTGCGAGCAGGTCCTCGACGAAGAACCAGGCGCCGTTGTTCTTCGGCTCTTCCTGCGCCCAGATGACATTCCTGAGGTTCGGCATCGCCTGCAGGCGCTTCACCAGCGGTTCCGACGGGAACGGATAGAGTTGCTCCAGACGTACGATTTCGATTCCCGAATCGCCGGCCTCATCGCGCGCTTCCATCAGCTCGTAGGCGAGCTTGCCCGAGCATAGAATCAGCCGCGTCGTTTCGCCCTCGCGCGGCGGATTGAGGTCGGAGAGGATTCGTCGGAAGTGGCTCTCGCCCGTGAAGTCGGCGGCGCTGGAAACCGCCAGCTTGTGCCGAAGTAGGGACTTGGGCGTCATCAGGATCAGCGGCTTCCGGAACCCGCGCCGCATCTGCCGCCGGAGGATGTGGAAATAATTGGCGGGCGTCGTGCAATTGGCGACCTGGAGGTTGTCCTCCGCGCACAGCTGCAGAAAGCGCTCGAGCCGCGCCGAGCTGTGTTCGGGCCCCTGCCCTTCGTAGCCGTGCGGGAGCAGCATCGCGAGGCCGCTCGCGCGCAGCCACTTGGCCTCGCCCGCGGCGATGAACTGGTCGATGATACTCTGCGCGCCATTGGCGAAATCGCCGAACTGCGCTTCCCACAGCACCAGCGTCATCGGATCGGCCAGCGAATAGCCATATTCGAAGCCGAGCACGCCGAATTCGGACAAGGGACTGTCGCGGACCTCGAAGCGTCCACCCTCGACTTCGCGCAAGGGGATGTATTTCTCGCCGCTCTGCTGGTCGACCCAGACGGCGTGGCGCTGGCTGAAGGTGCCGCGTCCGCTGTCCTGCCCGGACAGGCGCACGCCGCTTCCTTCGGCGAGGAGGCTGCCGAAGGCGAGCGCCTCGCCGGTCGCCCAGTCGAAACCCTCGCCGCTGTCGAACATCACCTTCTTGGCGTCGAGAATACGCTGCAGCGTCTTGTGGATATGAAAATCCGCCGGAACCGTGGTGAGCAGCCGGCCGAGGCGCTCCATCTCGTCCGGTGTAATGGCGGTTGCGATGTTGCGGCGGCCCAGCACCGATTCATCGGGTCGTCCAAGGCCGGTCCACCGGCCTTCGAACCAGTCGGCCTTGTTCGGCAGATAGGAACTAGCAGCCCCGAACTCCTCTTCGAGCCGCGCGACATAGTCCTTGCTCTGCGTGTCGATCCACGCCTGGTCGACCACGCCCTCGGCGATCAGCCGCTGCCCGTAGATCTGGCTGATCGGTGGATGCTTCTTGATCGCCGCATACATTTCCGGCTGGGTGAAGCTCGGCTCGTCGCCTTCGTTGTGGCCGAAGCGGCGGTAGCACCACATGTCGATTACGATGTCCCGACGGAAGGTCTGGCGGAACTCGGTCGCCATCTTGCAGCAGAAAGTGACGGCTTCGGGATCGTCGCCATTGACGTGCAGGATGGGCGCCTGGACGCCCTTGGCGACGTCCGAGGGATAAGGCGACGACCGGCCGAATTGCGGGCTGGTCGTGAACCCGACCTGGTTGTTGATGATGAAGTGGATCGTTCCGCCGGTGCCGTAGCCCGGGAGGCCGGAAAAGCTGAGGCATTCCCAGACGATGCCCTGTCCGGCGAAGGCGGCGTCGCCGTGAAGCAGGATCGGAAGCACCGTCTTGCCGTGCTTGTCCTCCTTGATCGTCTGCACCGCGCGTACTTTGCCGAGTACGACCGGGTCGACGGCTTCGAGGTGGGAGGGGTTCGGCAGAAGCGAGAGGTGGACCTTGATGCCGTCGAACTCGCGGTCCGACGACGTGCCGAGATGGTATTTGACGTCGCCCGAGCCGCCGACGTCCGCCGGATTGGTCGCGCCGCCCGCGAATTCGCTGAAGAGCGCCCGGAACGGCTTGCCCATGACGTTGGTGAGGACGTTGAGGCGGCCGCGGTGGGACATGCCGATGTCGATTTCCTCGACTCCGTCCAGCCCGCCATATTTGATCACCGCCTCAAGCGCCGGGACGGCGCTTTCGCCCCCGTCGAGACCGAAGCGCTTCGTCCCGACATATTTCCTGGCGAGGAACTTCTCCCACTGCTCGGCCTGGATCACCTTGGCGAGGATCGACTGCTTGCCCTCGGGCGTGAACTGGACGGTATCCTCGGCGCTCTCGATCCGGTCCTGGATGAAGCGCCGCTCCTCAACGTCCGAAATATGCATATATTCGAAGCCGATGTGGCCGCAGTAGGTGTCCTGCAGCACGTCGAGCATCTGGCGCACGGTCGCGGTTTCGTAGCCGAGCGTGCCGCCGATCCAGATCGGCCGATCGAGGTCGGTATTGGAGAAGCCATGATAGGCGGGCGTGAGGTCGGGCGGCACGTCCATCCGCGACAGGCCGAGCGGGTCGAGCCGCGCCGCGAGATGACCGCGCACGCGGTACGTCCGGATCAGCATCATCGCGCGAATGCTGTCGTCGGCGGCGCGGCGGATGGCGTCCGGATCGGAGGTCGTTTGGGCGGCGCGATCGGAAGCCGCCTTCTTCAGCTTCTCGATCGTCGCCTGCGTGGGATCGAGCCCGAGGTTGAACTCGTCGAGCTCGCGCACCGGCCAGTTTGGCCGCTCCCAGCTCGGGCCGGGCTCCCGTTCGATAAATCCAACGGCGTCGTTCATGTCACGCTGAAACCAGCAACTCCTTGAGCGTCGTGCCGAGCTCAGATGGGCTCGGGGAGACGGTGATTCCAGCCGCCTCCATCGCCGCGATCTTGCTTTCGGCGTCGCCCTTGCCGCCGGAGACGATCGCGCCGGCGTGGCCCATGCGGCGTCCGGGGGGTGCGGTGCGGCCGGCGATGAAGCCGACGACGGGCTTTCGGCGGCCGCGCTTCGCTTCGTCGGCGAGGAATTGGGCGGCATCTTCTTCCGCGCTTCCGCCTATTTCGCCGATCATGACGATGCTCTTCGTCTCGTCGTCGGCGAGGAACATTTCGAGGATGTCGATGAACTCGGTGCCCTTCACCGGATCGCCGCCGATTCCGACCGCGGTCGACTGGCCGAGGCCCTCGTTGGTCGTCTGGAACACCGCTTCATAGGTGAGCGTGCCCGAGCGGCTGACGATCCCGACGCTGCCTTTCTTGAAAATGTTGGCGGGCATGATCCCGATCTTGCACTCGTTCGGGGTCAGCACGCCCGGGCAATTCGGACCGATCAGCCGCGACTTCGAGCCGCACAGCGCGCGCTTGACGCGAACCATGTCGAGCACCGGGATGCCTTCGGTGATCGTGACGATCAGCGGCACTTCGGCGTCGATCGCTTCCAGGATGGAATCCGCGGCGAAGGGCGGCGGGACATAGATGACCGACGCCGTCGCGCCCGTCTTTGCCACCGCTTCGCGCACCGTGCCGTACACCGGAAGTCCGAGGTGGGTTGTGCCACCCTTCCCCGGCGTGACGCCGCCGACCATCTGCGTCCCGTAATCGAGCGCCTGGCGCGTGTGGAACGTGCCCGTTTCGCCGGTCATGCCCTGGGTGATGACCTTGGTGTTCTTGTCGACGAGGATGCTCATTCGAATTCCCTAATCTTCTTCATCCCGGCGCAGCAGTGAGTCGAACTGTTCGGGCGATATGCGCCGCAGCTTGCGTTGAAAGTCTGGGTCGTAATTTCTGTCATTGGGGTCGATTCCAGGCCTGACCTTTCGGCCGGCCGCTCTGACGTAGTCCGTCACGCGGTCGACTAAACGGTCACGCCGCGTTCGCTTCATGCAACCGCCTCTTCCGCCAGCGAATTGTCGATCTGCTTGCAGGCTTCGAGCAGCTCCTTCACCGCGTCGACCGACTTGTCGAAATTGGCTTTCGCTTCGGCGTTGAGTTCGATTTCGACGATCCGCTCGACCCCGCCGGCACCGAGCACGCAGGGCACGCCGACGTAAAGGTCATTGACGCCATACTGCCCAGTCAGGTGCGCGGCGCAGGGCATGACGCGCTTCTTGTCCTTGAGGAAGGCCTCGGCCATGGCGATCGCGCTGGTCGCGGGCGCATAATAAGCGCTGCCGGTCTTCAGCAGCGCGACGATCTCGCCGCCGCCGCCGCGGGTGCGCTTCACGATCGCGTCGATCTTGTCCTGGCTGGTCCAGCCCATTTTCACCAAGTCTGGGATCGGGATTCCGGCGACAGTCGAATATTCGACCACCGGCACCATCGTGTCGCCGTGTCCGCCGAGCACGAACGCCGTGACGTCCTCGACGCTGACCCCGAACTCTTCGGCGAGGAAATGCCGGAAGCGGGCGCTGTCGAGCACGCCGGCCATGCCGACGACCCTGTTGTGCGGAAGCCCCGAGAATTCGCGCAGCGCCCAGACCATCGCGTCGAGCGGGTTGGTGATACAGATGACGAAGGCGTTGGGCGCGTGCTTGCGCAGCCCTTCGCCGACCGCCTTCATCACCTTCAAATTGATTCCGAGCAAATCGTCGCGGCTCATGCCCGGCTTGCGTGCGACACCCGCGGTAACGATGCACACGTCCGCGCCTTCGATGTCGGCGTAATCGGACGTGCCCTTCAGCTTCGCGTCAAAATCGTCGATCGGAGCCGCTTCGGCAATGTCGAGCGCTTTGCCTTCCGGTACACCTTCGATGATGTCGAACAGCACGATGTCGCCGAGCTCTCGCATCGCGGCGAGATGAGCGAGGGTTCCGCCGATCATTCCGGCGCCGATCAGCGCGATTTTTTTCCGGGTCATTTGGAGCTACCGCATCCTCTGTTCTGAATGGGGGCGCCCGCAATCAGGCGCTAGGGAATTGGCGGCGCTCTAATCCCGAAGCCGGAATCGGGCAACTGCATCCATTCCCCGGCCTTCGCCGGGGAACCGGGCTAGTCCTCGATCAGGCTCAGGATGTTGCCGTCCGGGTCCTTGAACCAGGTCGTCTTGAATCCGCCTTCACCGACATAGAGGTCGCCCCGCCGCTCGAGGCCGGGAAGATCATATTGCTCAAAGAAGATTCCCTTCTCCTTCAGCTCGCGGACTTCCTTGTCGATGTCGTCGACATCGAAGGTCAGCGCCGTGGCCTTGTTGGTCCCCGCAAATTCGGAGCGATAGACGTTGATGGATGTGTCACCGCTCTTCAGCGTCACGCCTTCGCCCCATTCGTCTTTCGCCTTGAGCCCCAGAATGTCCTCATAGAATTTCTTCGCCCGGTCGAGATCCGTGACCGCGATCATCGGCGTTGCGTCGGCTTTTCCCAGCATGGTCGCTCTCCTTTGAAAGGCGACCAACGTCAGCGGGCAACCGCCGTTCCTCCGCTCGTTCCGGTAACCATTCCGCTCAACGAACGTTCAGCAACTGACGGCAACGATGGCGGCATTATGAAACAGACATTTCTCATCGCCGGCGCGGCAGCGTTTGCTTTTAGCGTCTCGGCCCTCGCCAAGCCCGGACACGGCCATGGCAATCCTCATGCCTATGGTGAGAGAGGCTACGGTGCTCGCGGCTGCCCGCCGGGCCTTGCCAAGAAGGCGATTCCGTGCGTCCCGCCGGGCCAGGCGAAGAAGCTGTACAACATCGGTCAGCGCTTCCCGCTCGGTTATGGCGACCGGTTCGGCTTCAACCAGATTCCGTACGAGTTGCGCCGGCAATATGCCTTCAATCCGAACGACCGCTATTATTATGGCGACGGCTATTTGTACCGGGTCGATCCAAGGACAATGCTGATCGAACAGGTCGTGAGAGCGCTCCTGCGCTAGATTGCAGCTTCGTCCCTTTTGAAAACGCAATTCGGGCGTGCTAGCGGCTCTCCCAGCTAAGGAGTCCGCGCGTTGGCCGAATTCACGCTACCGAAGAACAGCAAGATCACCAGAGGCCGCCAGTGGAAGCCCGAAGAGGGCAAGCGGCTCAGAACGTTCAAAATCTACCGCTACGACCCGGACAATGCGGCGAACCCCCGCTGGGACCGCTATACGATCGACCTGGACAAATGCGGGCCGATGGTCCTCGACGCGCTGATCAAGATCAAGAATGAGATCGATCCGACTTTGACCTTCCGCCGCTCCTGCCGCGAAGGGATTTGCGGATCGTGTGCGATGAACATGGAAGGCCGGAACAGCCTCGCCTGCACGACTCCGATCGAGGATTTGAAGGGCGACATCCAGATCACGCCGTTGCCGCACATGGAGGTGGTCAAGGACCTCGTCCCCGACCTGACCCACGCTTATGCGCAATATGCGCTGATCCAGCCGTGGCTGAAAACTTCCAGCCCCGCGCCGTCGCGCGAGCGGCTGCAGTCGCCCGAGGACCGGTCTAAGCTCGACGGCCTTTACGAGTGCATTCTCTGCTTCTGCTGCACGACGAGCTGCCCGAGCTATTGGTGGAATTCGGATCGCTATCTCGGCCCGGCGGTCCTGCTTCAGGCCTATCGCTGGATCATCGACAGCCGCGACGAAGCGACCGGCGACCGGCTCGATAGCCTGGAGGATCCGTTCCGGCTCTACCGCTGCCACACGATCATGAACTGCACGAACGTCTGCCCCAAGGGGCTGAACCCGGCCAAAGCGATCGCCGAGGAAAAGAAGCTGCTCGCGGAGCGAGTCGCTTGACGGGTCGCGACCGACAAAAACGGCGCGCGGGTCGCGACCAACCGAAACCACGGGCTGCGTGAGCGAGGACACCTACCGCGCGGAAGGGCTGGAAGACGTCGGCGTGCCCGTGGGCGCGACGCCGGACCCCGAGCATCCGGGCTGGTTCAGCTGGGGCGATTTTCCACGCGGCAGTTTCGCGGCGGCGACGGGGCGATTGCTGTTCAAACCTGATGGGCCCGGCCACGCGGTCTGCCGGATGTTCCCGACCGAAGAACATATGAACATGGGCGGCTCGCTCCACGGCGGATCGGTGATGAGCTTCATCGACATGGCGATGTTCGCCGGCGGCCTGTGCGCCGGCATGGCGCGCGGGCACTATGTCACGCTCGACCTCACCACGCATTTCCTCGCGCGCGGCAAGCCGGACTCGCCGCTCGACGCGCATGTCGAGCTGGTGAAGCAGACGCGCGGGCACGCCTTCCTGCAGGGAGTCGTGAGACAGGATGACCAGCCCTGCTACAGCTTCACCGGTACGCTGAAGCGCATCCGCGACCGCAACGCGCCCGCGGGATGAGCGGCCCGGTCGGCCGCGCCTACGCGCGGCTCGTTCAAGCGCATGAGCTGAAACCCGACCCGGCGCAGGAGCGCGCGGTCGCGGCGCTCGACCGGCTCCGCGCGAGCATGGCGGATCTCGGATTGTTCGGGCGCCTGTTCGGTTCGCGGTCCGACGGCATTGCCGGCGTCTATCTCTGGGGCGGAGTCGGCCGCGGGAAGTCGATGTTGATGGACCTCGCCTTCGCCCACATCAGCGTCCAACCGAAGCGGCGGGTGCATTTCCACGAATTCATGCTCGAAACGCACCAGCGTCTCCGCAAAGTACGCGAGCGGCACGAGGGCGATCCGATCGAGCCGGTCGCCGAAGAGATCGCCGCCGAGGCGAAGCTGCTCTGCTTCGACGAAATGCAGGTGACCAACCCCGCGGACGCGATGATCCTGTCGCGGCTGTTCGGCAAATTGCTCGACCAAGGCGTGAAGGTGGTCACGACCTCCAACCGGCCGCCTGGCGACCTTTATCTCGGCGGCCTTAACCGCGAGCTGTTCCTGCCCTTCATAGACCTCATCGAACGTCAGATGCTCGTCGTCGCGATTGACGGGCCAACCGACTACCGGCTCGAGCGCCTGACGGGAGTCGAGGTGTGGCACGTTCCCAACGGGCCGGAAGCGACCGCCGCACTCAGCCGCGCCTTCTTCCAGCTCACCGATTATCCTGTCGAGGATCGAGAGAAAGTCCCGGCGGAAGATCTCGACGTCGGCGGCGGGCGGACGCTGCACGTGCCCAAAAGCCTCAAGGGCGTCGCCGTCTTTTCGTTCAAGCGACTCGTGGGCGAGCCGCGAGGCGCCGCGGATTATCTCACCGTCGCGCGGCGATTTCACACCGTGATCCTCGTCGGCATTCCGGTGATGGGGCCGGAGATGCGCAACGAAGCCGCGCGCTTCGTGACCCTCATCGATGCGCTCTACGAACATAAGGTGAAGCTGCTCGCGGCCGCCGGCGCAGAGCCCGAAGGTCTCTATCCGTCGGGCGACGGCAGCTTCGAGTTCCAGCGTACGATCAGTCGTCTCGAAGAGATGCGCAGCGCCGGATATCTGGCGCTCGGTCACGGCACCGAATGACCGTCAATGTGGGCAGAGCGCCAGCATGAGTTGACGCAGCGGCCCGGAGCCGTAACTTTCACCGGCAATTTCCTTCATCGGGAGAGTTGAATGCGCCGTTTCGCCACCCTGCTCGCCGTTCTCACCTCCAGTGCCGCATTGGCGCAGGCGCCCACCCAGGCGCCGATTAGCTCACCGCCGCCGTCGACCTTAGCGAACGCGAAGAAGCTGCCGCCCAAGTGGGAGACGACGGCGCGCGAAATCTACAAGACGGCGGTCGAGACACCGACAGTCGCGGGGCGGGACGAAGTGCCCACGCTCGCCAATTATCTCGCCGACAAGTTCAAGGCGGCAGGCTGGGCCGCGAGCGACGTCCATGTGCTTCCCTATGTGTCCGCCGGAACCAACAAGACCGCGGCGCTGATCGCCCGATGGCCGGCGGAGGGCACGGCAAAGAAGAAGCCGATCCTGATCCTGGCCCATATGGACGTGGTCGAGGCGCTGAAGAGCGACTGGACGACGGACCCGTTCAAGCTGGTCGAGAAGGACGGCTATTTTTACGGGCGCGGCTCGGGCGACGACAAGGGCGGGCTAGTGCCGACGATGGTTGCGCTGCTGAAGCTCCGCGCCGAAGGGTTCAAGCCCGACCGCGACATCGTCGTCCTCTACACCGGCGACGAAGAGACCGACGGCAAGGGTGCGGCGCTCGGCGCGACCGACTGGCGCAAATGGACCGACGCCGAGTTCGCGCTCAACGCCGACGCTGGCGGAGGCTCGTTCAAGCGCGACGGAACGCCGATGGGCTTCGGGCTGCAGACCTCGGAAAAGACCTACCAGGATTATTTTTTCCGGGTCCGCAATCCGGGCGGCCACAGCTCGCGGCCGCGTCCCGACAATGCGATCTACCAGCTCGCCGATGCGCTGAAGAAGCTGGAGGCGCACCGCTTCACGCCGATGCTCAACGAAACGACTCGCGAATATTTTGCCGCGCGCGCCAAGCAGGAAGGGGACAGTGCGCTCGGAAAGGAGATGCGCGCGTGGCTGGCGAATCCGGACGACGGCGCGGCGGCCGACGCCATCGAGGCCAATCCGCTCGAGGTCGGGCTGACCCGCACCCGCTGCGTCGCGACCATGCTGAAGGGCGGCCACGCCCAGAACGCGCTCCCGCAGCTCGCGCAGGCGAATGTCAATTGCCGGATCATGCCGGGAGTCGAGCCGAAGACCGTCGAGGCCGAATTGAAGCAGGTCGTGGGTCCGGGCGTGGAGGTCGAGGCCGCGCCCGACGCCGGCCGCCCGACGCCGGTGTCACCGCTCCGGCCCGACGTGGTGAAGGCCTATACCGACGCGGTCCACGCCCGCTTCCCCGATCAGGTGATCATCCCGTCGATGTCGGCCGGCGCTACCGACGGGCTCGAATTCCGCGCGCGTGGCATCCCGGTCTATGGAGTCGACGGCCAGTGGGGCGTTTCGCCAGATGACGAGCGCGCCCACGGCAAGGACGAGCGCGTGCCCGTTCAGTCGATGTGGGACAATGTCTATCACTGGGAATCGATGCTGCGCGAGCTGGCGAGCTGAGCGTTCCCCGGCGAATGCCGGGGCCCAGGGCAGCGGGAACCGCTGCTTCTCAGCGGCCTGGACCCCGGCTTTCGCCGGGGAACTAGACTGCAGCCAGCACTTCCGCCGCGTGGCCCGGCACCTTTACCTTGCGCCAGGCCTTTTTCACGCGCCCGTCGGCGCCGATCAGATAGGTCGCGCGCTCCATACCCATATATTTGCGGCCGTACATCGACTTCTGGACCCAGGTGCCGAACGCGTCCGAAATCCTGCCGTCCTCGTCCGAGACGAGCGGCACGGCGAGGTCGTATTTGCCGATGAACTTTTCATGGGCTTTCATCGGGTCGCGCGAGACTCCGATCACCTTGACTCCGGCCTTGGCGAACTCGGGCGCCAGCGCGGTGAAATCCTGCGCCTCGCGCGTGCAGCCGGACGTATCGTCCTTGGGATAGAAATAGAGAACCAAAGGCTGGCCGGGTGAGTCGAGGCCGACGCTGCTTCCGTCGGTCGCCGTCACATGGATGTTCGGTGCCTTGTCGCCTTCGCTGATCATTGCAATGCCTCTTTCTTGATGCGGATCCACAGCTCGGCAATGCTCTGCCGGGCTGCGTCGTGCTCGGCAAGAAGCGCGTCCCAGCTTGCCGCGCCGCAAGCCTCGGCCACGAGTTGCCAGGTCTCGGCCGCCGGCTTCACGTCGGCGGGGGCGACGAGGCGCATCATCACCAGCATACGCGTGAGTAACTTTTGCGATTCGATAATCTTTGTGTCGATAAAAGATTCGTTGGCCAGCGCTTCGAGCGCGGCGTCGAGCCGCGGGTCGAGCGCGACGTGGCGAGTGAGCTGGAGCACGTGAACGGCGAATTCGAGGTCGATCAAGCCGCCCGGCCCGAGCTTCACGTCGAGCGTGCCGCGCGGCGGCTTGTGCAGCTCCATCTCGCCTCGCATCTTTACGGCGTCGGCAATGACGTTGGCGGGGTCGCGCGGCATCCGCAGGATTTCCCCGATGATCCGCTCGCACCGGGCGCGCACCTCAGCCGAGCCGAACACCGGCCGGGCGCGGCACAGCGCCATATGCTCCCACGTCCACGCCTCTTTGCGCTGGTATCGCTCGAACGCTTCGAGCGAGACGACGAGCATCCCCTTGGCGCCTTCCGGCCGCAGCCGCGTGTCGACGTCGTATAACGGCCCCGCCGCCGTGGGGACGCTGAGCGCCGCCGTGACCCGGCTCGCCAGGCGATTGAAATAGTCGTTGGGGCCGAGCGGCTTCTTCCCGTCCGACCCCTCGCCTGCAGGCGCGGTGTGCAAATAGATGATGTCCAAGTCTGAGGCGTGAGTGAGCGAACCGCCGCCTAACCGGCCCAGGCCCAGCACGAGCAGCTCACCCGCTTTGAATCGTCCGTGCGCGCGCTCGAACTCGCGGACAGCCTCGGCGGCGAGTGCTTGCAGCGCTCCTTCCGCGACCCGGGCGTATCCGTCGGCAACTTCCAGCGGATCGCGGCGGCGATCGATCAGCTGGACTCCAAGCGCGAACCTGCGTTCGTTCACCAACTGCCGAACCCGATCGAGCGCGACATCGTAGGGATGGCCGCGCATGCTCCTGGCCAGCGCTTGCGCGAATTCCTCGGCGGGCGGCGGCATGGCGAAGCTCGATTCGTCGAACAGGCCTTCGAGCAGCTCCGGCCGTCGCGCCAGCTGGTCGGCGAGCGCGGGCGCGTGCGCCAGCACCTTCGCGAGCAAACCCGCGAGCGCCGGGCGCGCCTCCAGCAGACGAAACAAATTCACCCCGCTCGAGAGGCGCTCGACGATGTCGCCGAGCCGATTGAGCGCGTGATCGGGCTGCCCTCCGGCGGCGATTGCCGGCAGCAGCGCCGGGAGCATGGCCTCGAACGCATGGCGCGCGGCCCGTGACCGAAGCGAGCGCGCCTTCCCCGAGCGCCAGTTCTGTACATGTCGCGCCGCCGACTCGGGGTCGTCAAAGCCGAGCGACTCGAGCTCGCGCCTCAGAATATCGCGGTCGTTGGACAGCTCCTGGCGCTCGCCGGACGCGAGGCTGTCGAAGATGCGCCCGACCTGATCTACGTGCGGGCGCAGCAGGTCGAGCAGTTGCGCGCCACTGTCGACTCCATGCAGCTGAGCCACATTGTCGAGCGCGCTGGATTCGAGGGGGAGCAGGTGCGTTTGCGCGTCCTCGACCATCTGCACCCGATGCTCGATCGTCCGCAGAAGCCGGTACGCGTCGGCAAGCTCGCCGGCGACCGCGCGCTCCAGGCGTCCGGCCGCGACCAGTGCTTCGATGGCATCGAGCGTTGCCGGCGTGCGAACCGACGGATCGCGGCCACCGTGGATCATTTGCTGGATCTGGACGAAGAACTCGACCTCGCGAATCCCGCCACGCCCCCGCTTGAGGTCGTAACCCGGACCGATGCTCGCCCCTTGCGCGAAATGATCGCGGATGCGCGCGGAAATCTGCCGCACGTCATCAATCACGCCGAAATCCAGCGACCGCCGCCACACGAAGGGCTCGATGGCGTCGAGGAACCGCTGGCCGAGCGCGATATCGCCCGCGGCGGCCCGCGCCCGGATGAAGGCCGCACGCTCCCACGGCTCGGCGCTCGATTCATAGTGCGAGATCGCCGCGTCGATCGGCAGGACGATCGGCGTCACCTCCGGCGACGGCCGAAGCCGCAAATCGACTCGCTCGACATAGCCGTCCTCGGTGCGCCGCTGGAGAATCTGTATCATGCGCCGGCCGATCCGGACTGCCGCCTCCCCGACGTCCTCGCGCTCCCGGCGTGGAAGTGTTGCCGGGTCGAACAGCAGCAACAAATCGACGTCCGACGAATAATTGAGCTCGCCGCTGCCGAGTTTGCCCATGGCGATGACCGCAAAGCCTTGCGGCGTCGCGTCTGGAACGCGCTCGCGAATGGCAGTCGCGACGGCAGCATCGATCGCCTCGTCCGCAAAACCGGAGAGCAGCCGGGTTACGTCTTCGAGGCTGAGCTCGCCGGCCAGATCTCCCAGCGCCACCGCAAGCGCAAGGCCGCGCCGCCGGTACCGTAGCGACGATTCAACATCGTCCGTTCGAACCGACAGCGCGAAATCGACCGCCTCTGCCCCGCCTTCGGCCAGAAACGATTGCTCGACGTCGCCGCGCGCCTGCAAAGCGTCGCGAAGAAAGGGCGAATGAGCCATGGCACGAATGATCGCTTCTTCGCGCACCGCAGCCGAATCCGTCCCGCTCATCCACTCATTTTCACCAGTTTTCGTCGCATTGCGAGAAACTTGGACGGGCTTTTGGTCGTTTAGTCGGTCAAATGAACATTGAACGAGAAAATATTCGGAATTCGGAAGTGGACGCGATCGATCGACGGGTCATCAGGCTCGACGTTCCGGCAACTCATGCCGGCATTGCCGCCGCGCTTCGGCGCGCCTTCGAGGAAGCGGCATCGGAGCCGTCCGATCGCGACTTCGCCGAGATTCTGCGCCGGCTGAACTGACCGCGTGCGAGTCATTCCCGGAAAAGCGGGGATCTACGGTGGACACCTGCAATTTCAGGAGATCTACCCGTGATCGCGGCTGAGGTCGTCGACCTCGCCCATGATCGTCTGGAGCGCGGACTTGTCCGGATCTGTGCGATGCTGCCTGCGTGAGGGCAGCTTGCCGCTCGACATCAGCTGCTCGAGCGCGACGCGCCCGCGCGCGACCCGGCTCTTGATCGTACCTACGGCGCAGCCGCAGATTTCCGCCGCTTCCTCGTAGGCGAAACCGCCCGCGCCGACGAGGATCAGCGCCTCGCGCTGCGGCTGCGGCAGATGCATCAGCGCCCGCTGCATGTCGCCGAGCTCGATGTGCCGGTCCTGGCTGGCCGGCGCGGCGAGGATTTTCGAGGCGGCGATGTCGTCCCACTCGCCCTTGAACCGCGCCCTGCGCATCTGGCTGAGGAAAAGGTTGCGAAGGATGATGAAGGTCCAGGCGCGCATGTTCGTCCCGGCCTGAAATCGCTTGCGCGCCGCCCAAGCCTTGAGGAGCGTTTCCTGGACCAGATCGTCGGCGAGATCGCGGCTGCCCGACAGCGAGCGGCCGAAAGCGCGCAGGTGCGGGATGACAGAGGCGAGCTGATCCTTGAAGTCGGGATCGGAAAGCGGGACCGGCTCGGCCGCGACGCCAGATGCTTCGTCCTCTTTGCGATTGTCCGACAAACTAAATCCCACCCGTTATGCGTCCGCAGCCGTGGCCGCGAACGCGTGACAAGAACATGAACGGCGATTGTGACGGGAGATAGGTGCTCAGGAGCGTCCAACCAAGACAATCACGGCGAAGATCACCACCACCAGCAACGTCCCGATAACCAGAACGTAGCGAGTAACACCCGGGGTCGAACCCGCGCGCGCCTCGGTCGTGGTCTCGACAATCCGGGGTTCCGTCGGTCGCGGATCAGCCATTGCATTCCCGTTGCGATATCACTGTTCCCCCGGCCAACGCGCCGGCCTGATGCCTGTTCCGGTCAGGCGGCGGGAACGGTGGCCGCGTCGAAGAACAAGGCCTGGGCGATCGCCGCTTTGACGGTCGAGCGCTGGAACGGCTTGGTGATGAGGAACGTCGGCTCGGGCCGGGTCCCCGTCAGCAACCGCTCCGGGAAAGCGGTGATGAAGATTACCGGCACCGAAAATTCCGCGAGAATATCCTTCACCGCATCGATCCCGCTCGAGTCGTCGGCGAGCTGGATGTCGGCGAGCACCAGTCCCGGCGGATTCTGCCGAGCCTGCGAAACCGCTTCGTCACGCGTGACCGCGACTCCGGTGACGTTATGCCCCAGGTCGCGGACAATCGTCTCGATATCCATGGCGATGATCGGCTCATCCTCGATGATGAGCACGTCGGCGAGTGTTTGCCGCTCGATTTCCTCGAGCGCCTCGGCGACGAGATTGTCGACATCCTGTGGATCCGCGCCGATCAGATAGCCGGTATCTTCGGAGGAAAAGCCCTCCAGCGACGTCAAAAGCAACGCCTGGCGCGAGAGCGGCGTGATCCGCGAAAGCCGTGCGTGCGCGATCCCTTCCGGCCCGATCGGACTTTTCGACGGCTCCTCGCCTTCCTCGATATTGGCGGTCGACCAGATCGCGTGGAAAATCTTGTACAGCCCGAGTCGCGGATCGACGTCGCGCGGGAATTCGTCGGGTTTGGCGACGATCGCCTCCAGCGTGGCGCGGACAAAAGCGTCGCCGTGCGCCTGGCTCCCGGTCAGCGCGCGCGCATAGCGGCGCAGGAACGGAAGATGTGGGGCGAGTTCCTGGCCAAGGGACATATGCACTTATTCTCCCTCGAAACGTGACCTCCGCCGTCTTTGACGAGGCCTCTGAATTGTTGCAACCCTGGAAGGACCTACTGTTGCGCCTGTGCACCGCCCCCCAGAGAAGTGGTGTGAGTGTGGAACCAAGCACCGACGATTTGGTTTCCGAGGCTGGGCCGGGCACGCTGCAAAGCCGATAATTCCGCGAGGTGGCTACCCGCCCCCTGTGTACCGAAGCGGTGCGCGGCTGTCCGAAGCCGTTGCGCCGGTTAGCCAGAAATGTATGACGCGCGCCGAGAACCCGCGCGAGGGGGGACGAGGAGTTGAGTGCCAGGAAGGGAAGCGACACGGAGGGATCTGGACATTCCGGGCACTCGAAGAAGTCAAAGGCTTCCGAGCGGGGCAACGGCAGCGGACGGCGCGACGGCCGCGGCGGACGCAAGGACATCGGCCGCGCCCTTCGCAGCGCCTATGACGATACGCTGCGCGAGCCCGTGCCCGACGATTTCGTCAAGCTCATCGGCAAACTCACCTAGCGAAATCGCAGACGGAGCCGCGCGATGAGCGCGTCCGGGCGCTTCGCGCGACTGCCCACGGCCGCCAAGCTACTCCTGTTCCTCAGCGCCGTTCTCCTGCCGATCGGGGCCGCGCTGGTGATGTTGGGCGAAAGCGGCATTCAGCGGGCGAACGAAGCCCTAAAGGGGAGAGCCCAGGATCAGTCGCGCGCCGCGGCCGAGGCCATCCAGAGCTTGATCGCGCGCAATGCGCTGGCGCTTCGAGTCGCGGCAAATGGCGCGCTGAACGAAGGCCGTGCGCGGGCCTGCGATCGTGCCGAGCGTTCGCTCGCCGTTGCCCCCGGCGTGATCCATAGTTTCGAGGTCGAGGATTTGGACGGCGGACCGATTTGTTCCTGGGGAACGGTCGGCGAAACCGGGAGCCTGCCGCTCGTGCCTCCGGGGGAGGTCGGGATCCGGATCGCACCCTCCCAGGATGGAGTCGCCATCCGGGTTGGGGTCGCGAAAGGGATGGCGACCGCGATCGTCGCTTCCCCGGAATTGCGCGCGGCGGCACTAGCCGCGCCCGGCGACGTCGATGCTGTCGTGCTTCACCAGGATACGCAGGAACTTCGCATTCTCGGTCCGCCCGAGGGTCCGGACCTCAAGCTGAGGCTGAGTGAATGGCGAATCGGCAATGGCGGCCTGTTCGCGCGAGTCGGCGCGGCCGATCGAAGGATCACGACGCTCGACCGGTTCGTGCTTCTTTTGCCCGTTCTCATGTGGGTCGCCGCCGCGCTGCTCACCTGGCTGCTCGTGACCCGGCTTCTGGTTCGGCCGCTGAAGCGGCTGGAACATGCGGTCGTCGAATATAAGCCCGGCGAGGGACCGCTCGATCTCCCGCGAAAACTCGGGCCTTCCAAGGAGATCCAGGAGATGCGCGACGCTTTCGGCCGTGCGGTCGCGCGAGTCGAGGCATCTGAATCGGAAATGGCGGAGGCGCTCGAAGGCCAACGCCGGCTGGTGCGCGAAGTCCATCATCGGGTGAAGAACAACCTTCAGGTCATCGCCTCTCTCCTGAACATCCACGGGCGCAGCGCCTCGGCGCAGGAGGCAAGGAGCGCCTATGCCGGAATCAGCCGAAGGGTGGGCGCCTTGTCGATCGTGCACCGCAATCATTATGCTGAGATGGAGGAGAATCGCGGCATTTCGCTTCGGCCGCTGATCGCGGAGCTCGCGGCCGAGCTTCGGGCCACGGCTCCGGAAGGCGCTCGCGGCCTGAGGATCGAGCTCGATCTCGACACGGTGTACACAACGCAGGACGTGGCCGTCGCTGTCTCCTTCCTCATTACAGAGATCGTCGAATTCGCCATGCTTCACGTTCCGGAGGAACCGGTTGAAATCGGGCTTCACCGATCGAGCGAGCTGACCGCGCGCCTGACTCTCAGCAGCCCGGTCCTCGTCCCGGAGGAGGAAAATCTCCCTGCAAAAATGCAATTCGAGCGAATTCTCGCCGGTCTAGCCAAGCAGCTGCGTTCCACGCTCGAGCGCAAACTCGGGCGCTATAGTGTTGATTTACCTGCATTTCCGCCAATCTAGAAAATGCGTCGCTCGTTTCGGCGGCGGCGAAAAAAGTTGCTCGCCTCCGGGAACTCAATTTGAACGAAGGGCGTTGTGCAGTTCGGATAGTGACCTTTTGCCCCCCCGCTCTCGCTATCCACTTAAATGGGCCCGGAACCGCCAACCCTCCCCCCCCCCGGTGGCGCTTCCGGGCCCTCTTCTGACTGGGGCACAGCCACAGCAGAGCCTGACCGGGCGGCCTTCCGGGCCGCCCGCCAGTGCGTGATCCGGATGGCGAGAAGGGCGATCTCGTACAGGCTGTAGAGCGGCACGAGCAGCATCATCATCGAGACGACGTCGGGTGGAGTCAGCACCGCCGCGACCGCCGCGGCGCCGACGATCGCATAGCGCCTGGAGCGCGCGAGTTGCTGGTGGGTGACGAGTCCCGCGCGTTCGAGGATCATCAGCAGAATCGGCAAAAGGAAGGCCGCGCCGAAACCGAAGATGAAACGCATGCAGAACGTCAGATAATTGCCGACGCCCGGAAGGGCCTCCTGCTGGATTCCGCCGACATTGCCCTGGAAACCGAGCAGGAAGCGCAGCGCCCACGGCATCGCCACGAAGTAAGCGAAGCAGGCACCGGCCGCGAAAAAGAGCGGGGTCAGGAGGAGGAAGGGCAAAAATGCCTTCTTCTCGCGCTTGTAGAGCCCCGGCGCGACGAACTGCCACAGCTGAGTCGCGATCACCGGAAAGCTCAGCATGAGCGCCGCGAAGAGCGACACCTTCACTTCGGCGAAGAAGGCTTCGAATACGTCGGTGTAGATCAGCCGCCCCTGCCCGGCGTTCAGCAGCGGCTGGACGAGCACCGCGAAAATGTTCTTCGCGAAGGCGAAGCAGACGAAGAAAGTGACGACGAGCATCGCCAGACACCAAAGGAGCCGGCGCCTGAGCTCGACCAGATGATTGAGCAGCGGCTGCTTGGTTTCGTCGATATCCTTCACGGCAGCGGGCGCTCTTCGGGCGGAAGCTCGTCTCCCGGCTGGTCCTCCGAGAACGGGAGCCTGGGCTCCGGTGCCTCGGCGACAGGCGGCATCTCGTCCGGCTTGCCGGGCTCAGGATAATGCCGGCCCGGCGGATGAAGCTGCATGATCCGCTCGTTCTCCTCGCGCCAGCGCTTCTCCATTTCCTCGAGCTCGGCCTCGCGGACCATATTTTCGATTCCGGCGGTGAAGTGCCGCGCCATGCCGCGCGCCTTGCCAACCCAATAGCCGATCGTGCGCATGACCTTCGGCAGGTCCTTGGGCCCGATGAAGATCAGGGCGAGGATTGCGACGACCGCAAGCTCGGTGGAATCGACGCCGAACATGGCGGTTCTCTACGCGCGACGGTCGGGAAGTGTCAGCGCTCTTCCTCGTCGCGCGGAGGCGGCGCGGCGGGTTCGCCCTGGCGCGGCGTGACGTCGATCGGCTCCTGCTCGCGAGTCAGCTGGCGCGGCTCCTTGCGCCGTTGGTCCTCATAGCGGCGCCGGCTCTCGTCCTCGTCGTCGGCCATGCCTTGCTTGAAGCTTTTGAGGCCCTTCGCAACGTCCCCCATCATCGCGGAAAAGCGGCTGCCGCCGAACAGCAACAACAGGATGATCGCGAAGATCAGGATATGCCAAATGCTCAAACCACCCATGGGGAAACTCCTTTGGCGAGGGTTTTAGTCTTCCTCGGCTTCGCTTTCCAGTTGGGGCTGAAAGACGGATTCGTCCAGTGGATCGAGAAGCCCCGCGGCCTTGAGATCGTCGATTCCCGGAAGGTCCCTTCGGGAACCCAGCCCAAAATGGGACAAAAACTCGCGCGTCGTCGCATAAAGTAGCGGACGCCCGGGCCCTTCGCGCCGTCCCGCAGGACGCACCCAGCCGGCATCCATCAGCACGTCGAGCGTCCCTTTCGAGATTTGCACTCCCCGGATCGCCTCGATTTCGCCGCGGCTGACTGGCTCGTGATAGGCGATGATCGCCAGCGTCTCGGTCGCAGCCCGCGACAGCCGACGCGGCTCCTCGCGAGTCCGGCGAAGCAGATGCGCGAGGTCCGGCGCGGTCTGGAAATGCCAGCGCCCGCCACGCTCCACAAGATCGATCCCGCGGCCCTCATATTGCGCCGCAAGTTGGCCGAGCGCGACCTCGACTTCACCCTCGCCGACATGCTCGGCAATCTCGTCAACGGTCAGCGGTTCGGCCGAGGCGAACAGGGTTGCTTCGATCGCGCGCATCAGCTCGTCCATTCAGGGTCTAAACCTGCTATCAACGAGAGCCGTGACATGGCCTCTGCCGGATGCTGCGCTAGGAGAAGTGGGAAGAGCGGGCCTGAAGGCCCGATCGAGCGCTTCGACGAAGCGCAGCACCGGCAGGGCCATGCCCTTCGGGTGGGCCGAAAAAGCGCTCTGGCGCGCTCGTTCGATTGCCAGGTAGCTCCTGCTACCTGGCTGCACTCCCTCACTCCCAGAACGCTTTTTCGACTCCATCGCGGCCTCGTTGATAGCAGGTTTAGACCCTAAGCCGCCTTCAGCCTGATCGGCGCGAATGCTTCATCCTGCGCGATGTCGAGCCGCCCGCGACGAGCGAGCTCGAGCGCCGCGAGGAAGCTGGAGGCGAGCGCGGATCGGCGGAATTGCGGATCCTGCGTCGATGGAAGGAAACTTTCGAGGAAGGTCCAGTCGAGCGCCGCCCCGATCATCTTGCCGACGCGCTCGATCGCTTCGTCCAGGGTCATCACTGCTCGAGCATGGACGACATGCATTGCCGGCTGCGTACGAGCGCGCACCGCGCCGTAGGCGGCAAACAGGTCGAAATCGCGCACCTGCCAGGCCGCCTTGCGGATCAGCCGCAGCCCTTCCGGTGCGCCGCGCACGAAGACGTCCCGACCCACCCGGTCGCGGCCGAGCAGTCGCGCGCCGGCCTCACGCATCGCGTCCAGCCGCTGGAGCCGCATCTGAAGCCGGAGCGCAATCTCCTCGGGACTCGGGTCCTGCTCCGGGTCCTTGGGCAGCAAGAGGCAGGATTTGAGATAGGCCAGCCACGCCGCCATCACGAGGTAATCGGCGGCGATTTCGAGCTTCAGCGCCCGCGCCTCGTTCAAATAAGCGAGATATTGCTCGACCAGCTGGAGGATCGAGATCTGCACGAGATCGACCTTCTGGACTCGCGCAAGGCTCAGAAGCAGGTCGAGCGGACCTTCCCAGCCATCGAGGCTGAGCGTCAGCTCGTCCGATTGGCGGACCGGCTGCTCCTCGAAATCTTCCTCCACATCGCCAGATTAGTCGCGAGTCGCGGCCCTGCGAAGACCGCGCCCCGGTCGATTTTGTGGATAAGTCAGCGGCTTCCGGCTTCGGCGACCGCCTCGTTGACGAAGCTCTGGACGTCGAGCCGCATCTGGTGAAGCGCGGACGGGTTCAAATAGACCATGTGCCCGGAAGGATAATAACGGAATTCGAGGTTCCGCAGCTGCGCCGGCTCGAGCATCATGTGCCCAAGGTCGTACTCGGTGCCGAAGAACGGAGTCGCCATGTCGTACCAGCCGTTGAGTGACAGCACCTTCAAATAAGGGTTGGTCCGCATTGCCGCGCCCAGATCGATCGCCGTGTTGGGATCGTTCAGCGTGAACCGGACGCCGGGCGCCTTATGCTTGAAGTCCCATTTGAAGTCGTCGGCGTCACGCGCGCTCAGCCGGTACGGCATGTCGGTCCGGTAGCCGAGATTGTTCGCGAGATAGCTTTGCAGCGTACCGACGAAGGCGCCGCCGATCGCCACGTCCGACGCGTCGAAATCGGGCGAGTCGCCCGACGCGTCAGTGTCGACCCCGGTATAGCGCGAATCGAAGCGGCCGACCGTCAGCCGCTGGTTGCGGAGCAGCTCCTTGCGGAATTGCGACAAGCTGACGCGCAGGTCGGCGTTCTCGATGAACTGCGGCGACAGCCCCGTGAGCGCGCTCATTTGCTGGGCGACCCGATCCCGCTCCTCGGGGGTGATCGTCTGCCCCTTCTCGAGCGCGGCCGCGTAGGGCCCTTGCGCGAATGCACGTCCTTCGGCCGCAGCTTCTGCCACGGTCGCCGGAGGGTTCGCCATTTTGTGATGATACCAGGCCGTGGTCGCGTAGCTCGGAATGTAGTTCAGATAATCCCGGTCGAGCCCCGGCTGGCGCCGCCCGTAGTTCATGATCGACGACAAAAGGACGACGCCGTTGAGCGCCATGCCGCGCTCCTGGAGCTGATAGGCGAGCGCGCCCGAACGAGTCGTTCCATAGCTCTCGCCGAACAGGAACTTCGGGCTGTCCCAGCGGCCGAACTTGGTCACGTAGCGCATGATCGCGCGCGCGAAGGCGTCGGCATCCTGATCGGTGCCGTAGAAATCGGACGGCTTCGCATCGCCGAGCGGGCGCGAATAGCCGGTGCCGGGCGCGTCGATGAAGACCACGTCGGTCGTCCCGAGCAACGTATCAGGGTTCGGGCCGAAATCGAACGGCGCAGGACGAAGATATTGGGCGTTGGTGGTCTGGATGCGCATCGGGCCGAACGAACCCATGCGCAGCCACAACGAGGCCGAGCCCGGCCCGCCGTTGTAGAAGAACATGACCGGTCGCCGCGAGCTCGGCACCCCATTGAGCGTGTCCGCCGTGTAGAAGATGCTTGCCGTCGGCTTGCCTTCGGCATTGCGGATGGTGAGTGTTCCAGCGGTCGCCGTATATTTGAGAGCGCGCCCGTCGACGCTGACCGAGTGGCCCGACGAAACCGTCTGCTCCTCGACCGGGGCACCGGTCCATGCCTTGGCGGCTTCCTTGGCGAGCGCATCCTTGTGCAACTCCTCGACGCTCTTGCCCTTGTCCTTGTCGCCGCCGCCTCCCGGTGAGGATTGGGCAAAGGCCGGAGAGATGGCGAGGGCGGCAGCGGCGCAAAAGAGCGAAAGGAGGCGCATCGGCTGGAAAATCTCCTGCATGAGGGTCGGGATTGAGGGGCGCACCTTCGCAAAGAACAGTTTCGATGGACAACCCTCCATGTCGACAAACGCACGGCTGGCGTCTGCGAACGAGGGAACCGGCCTCAAGCGAGCGCGAGGAGCGTGTCGCGAGTGGCGATGGACTCGGCGAAATCGGGCCCCTCGAAGTCCAGCATCGTGCCGGCCATGGCGCGCGCGAGCCGCTCCGAGCCCTCGACACTGATGTCCCCAAGGCTCCCGGCAATCTCGATATTGTCGGACAGCACGCCGTTGCACGGCAGCGCCACGTCGCAGCCCGCGGCGACGCACGCCGCCGCGCGCTCGGCCTGGCTGCCGGTCAGCGCGTTCATGTTGCTGTCGTCGCTCATCAGGAATCCGTCGAAGCCGATCCGCTGGCGGATTATCCGCTCGATCACCGCCGCCGACTGGCTCGCCGGATGGTCCGGATCCCACGCGGTATAGACCACATGCGCCACCATCCCCATCGGCGCGGAAGCGAGCCGCTCGAACGGCTCGAGGTCGGTCTCCAAGTCCTCCGTGCTCGCCGTCACCACCGGCAATTCCTTGTGGCTGTCGACCAGCGCCCGGCCGTGCCCCGGCATGTGCTTGACGATTCCGATCACGCCCGCCGACGCCATGCCCTGGAGCACCGCCCGTCCGAGCGCGGCGACTTGCATCGGCTCCTGCCCGAGCGCGCGGTCGCCGATAATGTCGCTCGCCCCTTCCTGGCGGACGTCGAGCAAGGGCAAAGCGTTCACATTGACCCCAACGTCGCGAAGCATGAGCGCGATCGCCCGGGCATTCGCCCGCGCCGCCTCGATCGCCGAGGACGGCGCCGCGCGATAGAGAGTCGCGAACTTCTCGGCGGCCGGAAACGGAGTCCATTCCGGCGGTTTCATCCGGGCCACGCGCCCGCCCTCCTGATCGATGAGGATCGGAAGGTCGGCCCGACCCGCCAGCGCGTGCAGCGAATCCGTCAGCCTGCGCAGTTGCTCGCGAGTCTCGCAATTGCGCTTGAACAGGATGAAGCCCGCGGGATCGGCGTCGCGGAAGAAGGCGCGTTCGTCCGCCGTCAGCTCGAGGCCCTCGAAGCCGTAGATCGCAGCTTGCACGAGTCCCTGCCTATCGCGCGATGAAGCAGCTCTCGCCGGCCGCCTTCAGCATGTCGCACTGCTGCTCGGCATCGGCGGGCGATGCCGCTCCGGCGCGCAGCCGGATTCCGCCAGGGTAAGGGACGATCATCTTGTTCAGCGCCGCGATGCTGGCGAATCGCGCCGACAATGCCGTCCACGCGCGCTCCGCCTGAGTCCGGTTGGCGAAGGCGCCGAGCTGGATGACGCTGCCCTCGCCGCCGGTGGGCGTCGCCTTCGGCGTCTCCACGGCGGGGACGGGAGTCTTGGTCTCGTTGCCCGGCAGCGTCTTGGGCTGGTCCGTGGCGGGCTTCGCGACGGGCGGGTTCGGCAACTTGCTGGTGTCGAGCTGCGCGTTCCGGTCCTCGCCCGAGCTGGTTTCGAATGCCGTTTCGCTCTCGGCGCTGATGTTGAGGCCGCCGGGATTCTCGGGTTTGACCTTGTACGGCCCCGGCGGCGCCTGGATCAGCTCGGGCGGTCCATTCACGACCGTGTCGCGCCGCCCGAGCCAGAAGAAGGTCGCCGCGACGATCGCCGCCGCGAGCAGGACCACGAGCAAGGCGGCGAGCATCTTCCGGGCGGACAGTCCGCGCGGCTCATCCTCGTCCTCGACCGGCTGAAGCCACGGCAATTGTTCGTCATAAGGCCGCGTATCGCTCAACGTTCGACTCCCTCCGGCTTCACTGGCAGGCCGATCACCGCACAGCTCAAGTCGATCTTCTGTACTCGCTGGCAGAGCACTTCGGAATGCGCCTGCGAGCTCGTGCCGATCTGCAGGCGAAAATAATGGACCTCGCGCGAATTGGTCACCCCGACGACCGTCGCCGGCAGGCCCGCGAGCGCCGGCCGCGCCTCGACCATTCGGCGCCAGCCGAGCTTGGCATCGTGAATGCTCGAATAGGCACCGACACGGATCATCCGGCCATGCGCACCCGCGGAATCCCACGCCGACCAGAGCTGTCGGGAACTCGCATCGCGTGGACTGGATTGCGCCGATGCGGGCGGTGCTTGCGCGGGCTCCTTCACCAAAGGTGGAGTGGGCGACGGCGCTTCCGGTTGCGGTGCCGGACGAACCTCCGGCGGCGGAGCCGTTTGAATCTCGTCGGCCGTTGGCCCAGCCGGAATCGGAGCCTGCGCCTCCGGTTCGACAAAGTTCACGCTGCGCTGTCCGATCCAATAAGAGCCGGCGGCCACGATTGTCAGGCAGCCGATCACCGAAAGCCATGGAAACCGCCAGCTCCGCCGCGACGCCGGCGGAGATGCCGCTTCTTCGTTCAGCCACGGCAGGCGATCCGGGCCGAGTGCCGCCCGGCTGTCGGTCATCGTCAGCGCATCTCCTCGGCGGCCGCGACGCCCATGAGGCCGAGGCCGCTCCGGACGATCTGCCCGATGCCGAACGCGAGTTCCAGCCGCGCCCGAGAAACCTGTGGATTGTTCTCAATGAGGAAGCGGCGCGAAGGATCGTCGTTGCCCCGGTTCCACAAAGCGTGGAATTCGGCGGCGAGGTCGTAGAGGTAAAAAGCAATCCGGTGCGGCTCGTGGGCCATGGCGGCGCCGTCGATCACGCGCGGATATTGCGCGGCACGCTTCACCAGGGTCAGCTCTTCTTCGTCGAGCAGGGACAGGTCGGCTTCGGCCGAGATGTCGACGCCCGCCTCCGCCGCCGCCTTGCGCTTCAGGGAGCTGATCCGCGCGTGCGCGTACTGGACGTAGAAGACCGGATTGTCCTTCGATGCTTCGACTACCTTCAAGAAGTCGAAGTCCAGCGGCGCATCGGCCCGGCGTGTCAGCATCATGAAGCGGACGACGTCCTTGCCGACCTCGTTGACGACCTCGGCGAGCGTCACGAAATCGCCAGCGCGCTTCGACATCTTCACCGGCTCGCCGCCGCGGAACAGCCGCACCATCTGGACGAGCTTCACGTCGAGATCGACCCGGCCGTCGGTCAGCGCTTTCACCGCCGACTGCACCCGCTTCACCGTCCCCGCGTGATCCGCGCCCCAGATGTTGACGAGATGGTCGGCGTTCTGTGCCTTCTCCCAATGGTAGGCCGCATCGGAGCCGAAATAGGTCCAGCTCCCGTCCGCCTTTTTCACCGCCCGGTCCTGGTCGTCGCCGAACTGGGTCGAGCGGAACAGCGGCAGCTCGACTGGTTCCCATTCCTCGTGCGGATCGATGCTCTTGGGCCGCTCGAGCTTGCCTTCGTACACCAGCTCCTTGTCGCGCAGCACCTGCATCGCGCGTTCGACCGCGCCGGACTTCTGCAGCTCCGCCTCGGAGGCGAACTTGTCGTGGTGGATTGCGAGCAGCGCCAGATCGTGGCGGATGAGGTCGAGCATCGCCCCGATCGCGCAATCGCGGACGATCGGCAGCCATTGATCTTCGGCCATGGCGAGGAGCGCGTCGCCACGGTCGGCGGCGAGCTCGGCGGCAACTGGTTTCAGATAGTCGCCCGGATAAAGTCCCTCCGGGATCTCGCCGATGTCCTCGCCGAGCGCCTCGCGGTAGCGGAGGTACAGCGACCGCGCGAGCGTATCGACCTGCGCGCCCGCATCGTTGACATAATATTCCTTGGTGACCCGGAAACCCGCAGCCTCCAGTACCCGCGCGAGGCTGTCGCCGACCACCGCACCCCGGCAATGGCCCATGTGCAGCGGTCCGGTCGGGTTCGCGGACACAAATTCGACGTTGACGCGCTGATTCCCGCCGATTTGCGACAGCCCGTATTCGTCGCCCGTGCGCAGGATCGTCCGCAGCTCGTCGCGCCACGCGTCGGGATCGAGGCGGATGTTGATGAAGCCCGGCCCGGCGATCTCGACCGACCTCACTGGCGGAATCGCCTCCAGCTTCGGCTTGATGCGTTCCGCTAGCGCGCGCGGGTTTGTTCCCGCAGGCTTGGCGAGCACCATCGCCGCGTTGGTCGCGAGATCGCCGTGCGCCGGATCGCGGGGCGGCTCGACCGTCACATGGCGCCGGTCGATGCCGTCCGGCAGCGCGCCGCCGGCGACAAGCTCGTCGAGCACTCCGTCGAGGAGCGCGGCATATTGGGCGTAAAGACTCACGTCAGGCTCGGGTCATTCAACAATTTAGTGATTGCTCGCGCCTAGCGCAGCAGGCCCCGCGCGTCACGCGTCAGAAATTGTGCGCCGGCAGGGCGACGCGGCCGATCAGTTCCTCATGCCGGGCGATGGCGAAGCGGTCGGTCATCCCGGCGATGAAGTCGCCGATCGTGCGTAACTGTTCGACCCGATAGCCACCGCGCTGCCAGTCCGCCGGCAGCAGCGATGGGTCGGCCCGGTAAGCGGCGGCGAGGTCGGCGACCACCCGCTCCGCTTCCTCGCGTACCGGCTGGAGCTCGGGGAGATTGTAAAGCCGCGCGTAAAGGAAGCGCTTGAGTTCGCGCTCCTCCGCGGCGAGCGGCTCGGAAAAGCCGGCCAGTTGCCGCCCGGCCGCGCGGACGTCCTCAATGCGCTCGACGCCGGATTCTCGCACGCGCCGCTCCGTTTCGGCGAGCACGTCGCCGACCATCGTCCCGATCATGTCGCGGACCAGCGCACGCTGGCGTTTTTCGACCGAAAGCCCCGGATAGCGCTTTCCGATGGAATCCCAGAGCCGCTTCACGAGCGCCAGCTCGATGAGCTCCTCGATGTGGAGCAAGCCAGCGCGCAGGCCGTCGTCTATGTCGTGGTTGTCGTAGGCTATATCGTCCGAAATGGCCGCGACCTGCGCCTCCAGCGAAGGCCAGCTATCGAGTTCCAGATCCCATTCGGCATTGGCCTCGGCCATTGCCCAGGCCGATTCGCGCACCGGCCCATTGTGCTTCGCCAGCCCTTCGAGCGCCTCCCAGCTGAGATTGAGCCCGTCGAAGCCCGGATAGGGATTTTCGAGCCTGGTCACGATCCGGATCGTGTGCCCGTTGTGATCGAACCCGCCAGCGTCCGCGAGCGCCGCATCGAGCGCATCTTCCCCGGCATGGCCGAACGGTGGGTGGCCGAGGTCGTGCGCGAGGCACAACGCCTCGGTCAAATCCTCGTTGAGCCCGAGCGCGCGTGCGATCGTCCGCCCGATCTGCGCGACTTCGAGACTGTGGGTCAGCCGAACCCGGTAATGGTCGCCGTCGGGCGCGACGAACACCTGCGTCTTGTGACGCAAGCGGCGAAAGGCGACGGAGTGGACGATCCGGTCGCGGTCGCGTTGGAAAATGTCGCGCGGCCCGCGCGGGCCGGTTTCATGTTCGGAATGAAGGCGCCCGCGCGACCTGTCAGGGTGGGCGGCAACCGCTGTTGCTGGCTTCATCTGCCAGCGAGTGGCACAATCCTGTCCGAAGCGGAATTGGACCATTTGAACGCATCGACTCCGATCGTGTCCAAATCCTCCGCGAAAATGTCGGCATCGGACGATCCGCGGAACGGGCCGATCAGCAACCGGCTGCGGCTCGACTCGCTGGCGACATAACCGTCGATCCCCCTGAACAACGTGCGATGGCGGGCTTTGAGCAGCTTGAACTGTTCGGCGAGGTCGTCGGTGTTACGCCCGCTGGCCAGCTGGAGCCAGATTTTGCGGTCCGGCACGGTCGCGGTCCGGCGTACCGTGGCGGGCTTGGTCCGCGTCGCGGAAGCGAGCTGCGTCGCGGGCGGGCGAGCCGGTTGTGCTACCGGCGGAGCGGCCGGCGCCGACCTCAGCAATGCGTCGATTCCCGCAAGGCGGTCTGTGCTGACGTTGTCCGACGCGCCAATGGTCGCCGAAGCGGCGGTCGGAACGTTGTTGTAGGCATAGGCCGGCTGATTTGAGTCGGGGAAGATGCCGAGATTGACCGCCGCGGCCTTCTCGCCCGCCGGAAGCTTGTTCAATCGCGCAAGGAACGGCGCGACGCGCGACCAGCTGCCGGGCATCGCCGCGTCGAACGCGATCATCGCGCCATTGGCGTCGCCGGTCAGCGCCAGGATGAACGCTCTCGCCCGCGCAGCCTCGGCGTCGCCCTTGGCCATGAGCGGCGCGAGTATGCCGAGCGCCTGCACCTTGTCGCCGCTGATCGCGAGGCTGAGCGCGAGCCTCCGCCGCGCTTCATCGGCGTCCGCGCCGGCCATGGCCGTGCGATAATCCGCCTGCGCCTGCGCCTGTTGACCGAGGAGATCGTAGGCGAGGCCTAGATCGCAGCCGACCAGCACGCTCGATATGCCGAGCTTCTGCGCCCGGCGGAAATAAGGCATCGCCGCGCGCGCGTCGCCCTTCGCCACCTGGACCGCGCCCATGCCGGCCTGCGGAAGCGGGCTGTTCGAATTCACCGCGTCGGCCCGGGCGAAGAATCCGGCCGCGGCTTGCGTGTCGCCGAGCTCGAGCGCCGAACGGCCGGCGCCGATCAGCGACTGGAAATCCTTGGGATCGTCGGCGAGCGCCCGGATATAACGGGCGAGCGCCGCGGCCGGGGTTTCATTATAGGGCGAATAGCTGCCGTGGGCCGCGGCGGGCGCGACCGCGATGAGCACAGCACTCCCCGCGCAGGCGGCAAGTGCAGCCGCAAGCTGAATTCGCACCAATCCCCGCATCGTTCCTCCCCGGTGCGGCACAGAATCTTGCGGGAAGCTTTCTGCCTAGAGGTTTTACGATGAGCCGTGCGCTGAGGTCGGTGAGGCGCAGGAAGCAAGGAAAAAGGGACAGTCCCCGGGGACTGTCCCTCCTTCATATCGGTCCGCTTACTGGTTGTTCTGGCGGTTGAGGAATCGCGGGATGTCGATCGGATCGCGTTCCGCCTCCTCCTCAGCGATCTGCGCCTTGGGCGCGCCGCGCGCGATGTTCGACATACGCTCGAACAATGTTCCGCCCCCGCTCGCCGCCGGCGCTTCGCTCTCGTCCTCGTTTTCCGGCGGCGCGATCGGCGGCGCACCAACGGGCGCGGTGAGGATGTCGTCCGCACCGAGCACCAGTTCGTCGTCCTCGGCTGTCTCGGTCGTGTCTTCGACCTCGGCCTCCTCTTCGGCCTCCGCGTTTTCGGCGGCCGGAAGCGGCGCGGCAGGAGCCGTCGTCCGCGCCGGGAAGGTGAACACCTTGGCGGGCGCGGGCTGCGCGCCGACTTCGGCCTCGATCCCCGTCGCGACGACCGACACGCGGATCTTGCCACCCAAATCGTTGTTGAAGGCCGAACCCCAGATGATGTTCGCGTCAGGGTCGACCAGCTCCTTGATGTGGCTGGCGGCCTCGTCGACTTCCATCAGGCGCATGTCCTCGCCGCCGGTGATCGAAATGATGACGCCCTTGGCGCCCTTCATGCTGACGCCGTCGAGCAGCGGGTTGGAGATCGCTTTCTCGGCCGCCTCGATCGCACGGTTGTCGCCATCGGCTTCGCCGGTGCCCATCATCGCCTTGCCCATCTCGCTCATCACCGAGCGGACGTCGGCGAAGTCGAGGTTGATGAGGCCGGGCATGACCATCAGGTCTGTGATCCCGCGGACGCCCTGCTGGAGCACCTCGTCGGCCATTTCGAACGCCTGCTTGAAGGTCGTTTCCGAATTGGCGAGGCGGAACAGGTTCTGGTTGGGGATGACGATCAACGTGTCGACGTGCTGCTGAAGCTCGGCGAGCCCGGATTCGGCCGAGCGGGCCCGGCGCGCGCCTTCGAACGCGAACGGCTTGGTGCACACGCCAACGGTGAGGATACCCTTGTCGCGCGCGGCCTTGGCGATGACCGGCGCCGCGCCGGTACCGGTGCCGCCGCCCATCCCGGCGGCGATGAAGCACATGTGCGCGCCTTCGAGCGCGGCCATGATCTCGTCGAGCGTCTCTTCCGCGGCGGCGCGCCCGATCTCGGGGCGCGAACCGGCGCCGAGGCCTTGCGTGATCTTCAAGCCGAGCTGAATGCGGCGGTCGGCTTCGCTGTTGTTGAGCGCCTGCGCGTCGGTGTTTGCGACGACGAAATCGACGCCCTGGACGTCGGCGCGCATCATGTTGGCGATGGCGTTGCCGCCGGCGCCGCCGACCCCGATGACGCTGATCCGCGGGCGAAGCTCGTCGACCTCAGGCCGGATGAAATCGATGCTCATGATTCAAATTCCCCCCAATGCGCCAACGCGTTGAGCCTCCACGGGGAATCCATGAATCATTGCGAGTCGCATGCCAAGCGGAAAAGTTAACGGCGACGAAAAAAGTGTGGGCGAGTGTCGCACGAAAGACTCAGTTGCGGCAGCTTTACACTCATTGCGGACATGCCGCGGACCAGACATGTTCGAGCGAACCGAGAGGAGGACTATGAGGAACGTTCTGGTTTGCGCCCTGCTGCTCTGTCTTGCCGCATGTACGCAGAAGGGCTGGATGGACCGGCTGGCGACACCGGAAGAACAGCAAACGGCAATCGACACTGCTCAGGCGTTCAGGGACGGCGACGTAGACAAGATCGCTCCCCTGACCGAACCCCAACTGAAGGGGGACCTCCAACGGGCAAGTGTCGAGATTCGACCGGTGTTGGAGCGAGCCAAAGGCCCCTTTTCGATCGACACGATCAACGTCGTCCGGCAGAGCGGTGGGCCGACCACCAAGACGTTCACCCTTCAGGCGGGTTCGGATTCAAGATGGGCGCTCGTCGAGATCGTGTTCAGGGGAGCGCCGGGGTCATTGCGCCTTGCCGGCTTCCATGCGTGGCCCGCCAGCTCCGACCCCTCGAAGCTGAACGACTTCAACATCGGTCAGCGCGGCTTCCTCGGGTACGTCTGGCTGCTCCTGATGTTCGCATGCGTCGCGCTTTGTCTAACTGCCGTGGCACTGATCTGGCGACGGCCGTGGCTCAAGCGCAGGTGGCTGTGGACATTGGGAAGTCTGGTCGGGTTTACCGGATTCGGACTGAACTGGTCTACGGGTGCTTGGGCGATCTTGTTTGTGAACGTGTCGCTGCTTGGTGCCGGTGCGACCAAAGCGGGTCCACTTTCGCCCTGGATTTTGACCTTCGCGATTCCGGTCGTCGCGATCATCGTGATCTTGCGGTTCGCTCGAGACCGCCATGTGCAAGTCGGTGCTGACTAGCCCTGATCCAGAATGTCGACGTTCCCCGCATCACCGCAGCAGCCACGAGAACGCGCGGCGCAAGAACGCCTCGCCGCCCGTCCTCACCACCTCTCCATGCGCCACTACGACATGCTCGGGGTGCTCGTCGATGAGCGCGCGGATTTTGGGGCGGGCGGTTGCGCGGCGGCGGAAACTGATGCGGTAGTCGATCGGCGGCCAGCCCCAGCCTTCGACCATCTTCGAGAGCCTCGCGATCGGGCGGATCCACCACGGCCAGTGGCGGTCCAGGAACGTCTCGGTGAAGGTCTGCGACAGGTCGGCGATGATCGCGGTGCGCGAGGCGCGATGGAAGAAGATCAGCTCGTCGACGAAGAGCGAATTGGTGAAGTAATATTGGTCGATCTGCCCTTTCCACTCGGTCGGCGGCTCGTCCCCCAGCGCACCTGCGAAATGGAGATCGCGGCACTTGGCGATGGTCGAGGCGGTCGCCCATAGTTTCGCGTCGGGAAAGGCGGCCTGCCACTCGGCGAGGAACAGATAGTGCAGCTTGTTGGGGCTGACGATGTGGCGCACGGGGCCGAGCGCGCGGACCGCGTGCTCGAGCGCGGGCCTCTTTTCGACCGGCGACCACAGCCACAGCCCGCCGTCGGCAAGGCGAACGACCGCCATCCGTGTTGGATAATCGAAGCCGCTGAACGAAACGATTCCGCCATCCGCAAACCACAGGTCGCTGCCGAGCGGTTGGAGCATGGTTGGGCGTGTAGGCCGTCGCTCCGCCGTGTTCCACCGGTTCGAGCCTCACCGTCATCCCGGCCTTGAGCCGGGACCCGCCTTCACTTCAGCGCGAGCGGAGGAAGCCCGAAGTCCTCGGCCAAATCGCGCCACGTGGGGTTCTGCTCATGAATGAGGCCGCATTTCCATGCGCGCGGCCACCGTTTGATGCGCTTCTCGCGCTGAATGGCCGAATCCATCGTTTCGTGACTCTCCGAACCAGACGAGGCGCTTGATGCCGTATCGCCGAGTGAAACCACGGATGAGGCCCTCACGGTGCTGCCAGATGCGTGCCGGCAGGTCGGACGTGACGCCCGTGTAGATCGTGCTGTGGGACGCTCTTGCGAGGATGTAGGCGCACGGCAGCTTTTCCATCGCAATGGGTAAGAACAAGGCAGGTTCCGGCTCAAGGCCGGGATGACGGATGGCTCCGCGTTCGCGGCAATACTCTAGCCGCAACGCCGCTGACTTGGCAGAGGAGGTGCATGCCAGTGACCAAAGTCGCAATGCTCACCGCCGGCGGGCTCGCGCCTTGCCTCTCCTCCGCTGTCGGAGGGCTGATCGAGCGGTACAGCGCCATCGCGCCAGATGTGCGGATCGTCGCTTACCGCAACGGCTATGCGGGGCTGCTGACCGGGGATTCCGTCGAGGTGACAGAGGAGGTGCGCGCCAATGCGCACAAGCTGCACGCGTTCGGGGGCAGCCCGATCGGCAACAGCAGGGTCAAGCTGACCAACGTCGAGGATTGCGTGAAGCGTGGGCTCGTCGAGGCCGGGCAGGACCCGCTGCGCGTCGCGGCCGAGCAGCTGAGCCGCGACGGCGTCGACGTGCTGCACACGATCGGCGGCGACGACACCAACGGCACCGCGGCCGACCTCGCGGCCTATCTCCGCAGCAACGGCTACCAGCTGACAGTGGTCGGGCTGCCGAAGACCATCGACAACGACATCGTTCCGATCGCGCAGTCGCTCGGCGCGTGGACTGCCGCCGAGCAGGGCGCGCTCTACGTCCGCAACATCATCGCCGAACATTCGACCAACCCGCGGATGCTGATCGTCCACGAGGTGATGGGCCGCAATTGCGGGTGGCTGACGGCGGCGACCGCGCTCGCGCATCACCAGTGGGTCAAGGCTGCGAACTTCGCCGAGTGGCTGGAGAACAAAGCCATCCGCTGGGACGTCCACGGCGTCTTCATCCCGGAGCGGCCGTTCGACATCGCCGAGGAAGCGAAACGGCTGCGCGCGATCATGGACGCGGAGGACAGCGTCAACCTCTTCGTTTCCGAGGGCGCGGGCGTCAGCGAGATCGTCGCCGCGATGGAAACGGCGGGCGAGGAAGTGCCGCGCGACCCGTTCGGCCACATCCAGCTCGACAAGATCAACCCCGGCCAGTGGTTCGCGAAGCAGTTCGCGGCCGAGCTCGGCGCGGACAAGGTGCTGGTTCAGAAGAGCGGCTATTTCTCGCGCTCGGCGGCGGCGAACGACGCCGACCTAGCGCTGATCCGCGAGTGCGCGAATTACGCGGTGGACGCGGCGCTTCGGCGTGAATCCGGCGTCGTCGGCCAGGACGAGGAGCGCGGCGGCTCGCTCCGGGCGATCGAGTTCGAGCGGATCGCCGGGGGCAAGAAGTTCGACGCGTCGACGCCGTGGTTCACCGGCCTCCTCGGCGACATCGGCCAGGCCTGACGTCTGTCGAGAAGTAGTGGCCGTTCGCACGGAATCCTTTGCCCCCGACCTGCTTTTCAGCAACGCTGACAGTGCTTGACTCGGTGACTTAGTTTAGTAATACACATAGAACAGCCCGGCCCTCAAATCCGGCGCTCCGCAACGCGCACGTCTCGAAGGAAGTCTGGACATGAACTTCCGCAACATTTCCTCCTGGTGCATCAAGAATCCGGTCGGGCCGATCGTACTGTTCGTCGGGCTGATGCTCGCGGGGCTGATCGCTTTCTCGCGGATGCAGGTGAATAATGCGCCGGACATCGATTTCCCGGCGGCGGTGGTCGACGTGAGCCAGCCGGGCGCGGCGCCGAACGAGCTCGAGACGCAGGTCACCCAGCGCGTCGAATCCGCAATCCGGGGTGTCAACGGCGTCGAGGAGATGAGCAGCTCGATCGGCGAGGGCTACAGCTCGACCTTCGTCCAGTTCCAGCTCGGCACCCCGACCGACCGCGCAGTCAACGACGTGCGCAACGCGATCGCGCAGATTCGCGGCACGCTTCCCGAGGGGATCCTCGAGCCGCAGATCACCCGAGTCGACGCCGAGGACGAGCCGATCTCCTACATCGGCGCGCAGACCACCGACATGACGCTGGAGGAGCTCAGCTGGTACATCGACAATACGGTGGCCAAGAGGCTGCTGGGGCTGGAAGGGATTGCCGCGGTCGAGCGCGTCGGCGGAGTCAGCCGTAACATCCGCGTGATCCTCAACCCCGCGGCGCTGCAGTCGCAGGGCATCACCGCGGCGCAGGTCAACCAGCAGCTCCGCCAGAGCAACATGAACGGCGCCGGCGGGCGGGCCGAGATTGCCGGATCAGAGCAATCGGTGCGCGTGCTCGGCAATGCCCGCGACGCTTACCAGCTGTCGCAGACCCAGATCGCCTTGCCCGGCGGCCGCTTCGTCAAGCTCGCCGACATCGCCGAGGTCAAGGACAGCAACAGCGAGCAGCGCTCGCTCGCCAAGATGAACGGGCGGCAGGTCGTCACCTTCTACATCCAACGCGCCAAGGGCTCGTCGGAAGTGACCGCCTACGACAATGCGTGGAAGGAGCTGAAGGCGCTCGAGAAGGAGAATTCGAAGGTCCGCTTCTCCGAGGTTTTCAACACCGTCGATTACACCAAGGCGCAGTACAAGTCGGCGATGGAAGGGCTGGTCGAGGGCGCGATCCTCGCAGTACTCGTCGTCCTGCTGTTCCTGCGCGACATCCGCGCCACGGCGATTTCCGCGCTCGCGATTCCGCTCTCGGCGGTCCCCGCCTTCTACTTCATGACGCTCATGGGCATTACCATGAACTTCATGTCGACCATGGCGATGGGGCTGGTCGCGGGCGTGCTGGTCGACGACGCCATCGTCGAGATCGAGAACATCGTCCGCCACATGCGCATGGGCAAATCGGGCTACCAGGCCGCACTCGATGCTGCGGACGAGATCGGGCTCGCGGTGATGGCGACGACGATGTCGATCGTCGCGGTCTTCTTCCCGGTCGCGCTGATGCCCGGAATCGCCGGGCAATATTTCAAGGCGTTCGGCTTCACCGTGGTTCTGTCGGTGCTGATGAGCCTGCTCGTCGCGCGCATGATCACGCCGCTGATCGCCGCCTATTTCCTGCGCTCGCACGGCGCCCAGCCGCACGCCGCGTGGAAGTGGATGGACGTCTATCTGAAGGTGCTCAACTGGAGCCTCGATACGACCAAGGCCGTCGCGCGCCGGTCGCGCGTCGCGCGCGTCGACCTGCGCACTGCCTATCTGGCGGTGCCATTCGGGATTGCGGCGGTGCTGGCGCTGCTCAACGTCGGCATCATGGTCCAGAAGGCGGCGCCCGACGCGCGCCCAGGAGCGGTGATGCTGTTCTTCGCCTTCGTCGGGACCCTGATCGGCGCGGCGATCCTTGCCTTCGTTCTCACCATCCTGGCGGGACTCGTCGCCGGCTGGGTGCGCGGCTTCGAGCGCAGCCAGTTCGCGGCCTGGTCGCGCTCGATGGTGAAGCTGGGCTGGGCGAGCATGTTTGACCATCGTTTCGCGATGGTCGGCGCAGGCGTGGCGACGCTGGTGCTGAGCGGCGTCTTGTTCGCGATGCTGCCGCAATCCTTCTTCCCGCCGCAGAACGACGATTATTCCCGCGTCAACATTACGCTCCCGCCGGGCAGCACCCTCAAGCAGACCGAGGCGGCGACCGACGCCGTCGCGGCGCTCGTCTCCAAGGACAAGAACGTCGAGCGCGTGTTCGAGCGCGTGAACATCGCCAGCGGGCGGGTCAACATCGTCCTCAAGAAGGACCGCGAGGTCACCAGTACCGAGTTCGAGCGGGCGCTGTCCCCGAAGCTGGCCGAGTTCCCCGACGCACGCGTGAGTTTCCAGAGTCAGAACGGCGGCGGGCCCGACGGCGATTCGCGCGACATCATGCTGTTCCTCGGCGGCGACGACCCGGCGAAGCTGACCGCCGTCGCGACGAAAATCGCGAAGGAGATGGAGAGCGTCCCCGGCCTGCGCGCGCCGCGCGTCGGAAGCCAGCTCGCCCAGCCGGAGATCACCATCAAACCGCGCTTCGACCTCGCCGCCGACCTCGGCGTCACGACCGCGGCGCTGAGCCAGACGATCCGCATCGCGACGCTCGGCGACATTGAGCAGAACAGCGCCAAATTCTCGCTGTCCGACCGCCAGGTGCCGATCCAGGTGTCGCTGTCCGAAAATGCGCGCCGCGATATCCAGACGCTTGAGAATTTGCCGGTGCCGACGGCGTCGGGCAGCTCGGTGCCGTTGCGCGCGGTCGCGGACATCGGCTTCGGCTCGGGCCCGACGACGATCAGCCGCTCGAACCAGCTGCGCCGGCTGTCGATCGGTGCGGACCTCGCGCCGGGCGTGGTCGAAGGCGACGTGTGGGCCAAGGTCAACGCGCTGCCGAGCGTCGTCAACCTGCCCCAAGGCGTGCAGAAAATGAACCTTGGCAACCAGAAGTGGCAGGCCGAGCTGTTGTTCAACTTCGCAATCGCGCTGATGTCGGGCGTGCTTCTGGTGTTCGCGGTACTGGTCCTGCTCTACCGCCGGTTCCTGGCTCCGTTCGTCAACATGGGTTCGCTCCTGCTCGCGCCGCTCGGCGCCGCGGTCGCGCTGCACATCGCGGGTCAGCCGGTCTCGCTGTTCGTGCTGATCGGCATCCTGATGCTGTTCGGCATCGTGGCGAAAAACTCGATCCTTCTCGTCGATTTCGCGGTGGAGATGATGAACCACGGAATGGAGAAGAACGCCGCCATCTGGGAAGCCGGGCACAAGCGCGCGCAGCCGATCGTGATGACGACCGTCGCGATGGTCGCGGGAATGCTGCCCACCGCCATTTCGATCTCGGGCGACAACAGCTGGCGTGCACCGATGGGCATCACCGTCATCGGCGGCCTCATTTTCTCGACCGTACTGACGTTGCTGCTGGTGCCCTCCTATTTCTCGATCGCTATCTCGCTCGAGTCGCGGCTCGCGCGCTGGCTCAAGCGGGTCGTGGGCACCGAGGATGCATATTCCGCACATCCGGTCGCGGCCGAGTAGCGCGGCCGTTCGTCAGTCGAGCGCCACCTGTTCGATGCGCGGCACGCCCCACAGCCACCACAATGCGCCGAACGCGGTGATCGCGGCGGTGAGCGCGAAAGCGCCGCCGTATCCGGCTTGGTCGATGATGATGCCGGAAACAACCGGCCCGACGATTCCGGACGTATTGCCGACGGCGTTCTGGATTCCGACCCACGTGCCGGATGCCCGTGGGCCGGCGAACATCTGCGCGACCGCATAAAGGTTGAGCGACAAGGAGCCTGTCGCAACGCCCGCAACGCACAACAGGACCGCGACCGTGGCGATGTCATGGGCAAGGAAAATCCCAATGATCGCTGCCGCGGCCGCGAGCTGGCCGCCCGATAACATCCAGCGCCTGAGAACCGCCTCGGGCCGACCCGAGCGGGTCCAGCGGTCGGAGATCGTGCCCAGGGTCAGCGCCGCGACCGCCTGCACCGCAAAGCCGAGCGTCGTGACCATCGTCATCTGGATGATCGTGAGTCCGCGCTGATTGACGAGGTAGAGCGGCAGAAACGCGAGCAGGAAATAGAAGCCGTAATTGGACAAGGCATGTCCGATGCCCATCGCCCACAGCGACCACCGACCGAGGATCTTCCGAACGGGGAAGCTGAATTCGTTGGCCACGGATTCGGCTGGAAGAGACCTGACGAGGCGCTGCCACGGCAATAGCCACGCACCGCTCGCGAGCCCGAAAATGATGAACATCGAACGCCAGCCGAAGGCAGCGAGCAAGGACCCGCCAACGAGCGTGCCGAGTGCTGGTCCCAGCGCCAGCGCGACGGCGATGACGCCGTTTGCCACGCCTCTTCGGTCGGGAGGAACGTGACGACAGATGATCTTCGAACTGCCGGGGAAAAAGATGCTCTCGCCGATGCCGAGGATAAGCCTCAGCAGGAACAGCGACAGGAATCCGGCAACAAAGCCCATCAGCAAGGTGCTGACCGACCACAGCAAGGTCCCGAGCGCGAGAAGCCTGTAGACGGAGAAGCGATCGCACAGGCGGCCGAGGAAGAGCTGGATTGGCGCATAGATCCAGTAGAAGGCGGCTACCGCGAAACCGAACGTGGTTGCGGACAGGCCGAGGTCCTTCGTCATCAGGGGCGCCGCCACCCCGATTGCGCTGCGGTCGATATAGTTGAACGTCACCGAAGCGCCGAGCATCAGGACCAGCGCCGGCACCGCCTGGATTCGCGGCTTGCGTGCAAGTGTCGCCATCAGCGTCGCCCCCGTGCGCCGCCATTTTTACCACCGGGGCCGATGAGTGTCGCCGGAGAAGTGCGGGGCTAGTACCCCCCCTTCATCGCGGCGATGAAGCGGCCGATCATGCCTTTGGGTACCCGGGCGCGGGCGATCGGGCCGATGTCGCGGATGTCGCCGCGCCCCTTCGCGGCGAGTAATGCGAGCCCCACGAGGGTCGAGAACGCCGGCCCGCTGTGAGCATCCGGAAGGCCGGTGATCTGCTTCGGTCGCCCGACGCGGACGGCGCGCCCGAGCACGCCCTGCATGTAATCGGCGACATTCTTCAATTCGGCGCCGCCGCCGGTCAGCACCACCTGCCGCCCAACCGGTCCGGTGAAACCGAGGCCCTTCAGCGCGGACTCGATCTCGTTGGTCAGCTCCTCGATGCGTTGGCGGATGACCATCATCAGCTGCGCGCGGGTGATCTTCATCGGCTCGGCGCCCTGCTCCGCGCCGATCTGGGTCGCCTCGATCATCTCGTGATTGTCGCGCGGACTGGTCATCGCCGAACCGTAGAAACATTTGAGCCGCTCGGCGTCGCGGCGCTGGACGGCGAAGGCGCAGGCGATGTCGTTGGTGATGTCCTTGGCGCCGAGCTGGATCGAGCGAAGCCCGGCAAGCATCCCGCCGTAATGAACGGAGACGTTGGTCACTTCCGCCCCCATCTCGACCAGCGCCACCCCGAGCTCGCGCTCCTCGTCGCTCAAGCAGGCGAGCGCCGCCGCGATTGGCGAAGCGACGATCGCCTTCACGCCGAGGTGCGCCTGGCGGATTACCGTATCGATGTTCCTGAGCGGCGACGGCTCTGCGGCGATCACGTGAATGTCGACGCCGAGGCGGGTCGCGTGGAGGCCGATCGGCTGCTGCACGCCCTGCGCCCGGTCGATCGTGTACAGCGCCGGATGGGCGTGCAGCACGACTTGGCCATTCTTGTCGATTGCGTCTTTGCCGGCGGCAAGCAACTGGTCGACGTCGGCCTGCTCGACCGCGTGGCCGCCGAGCTCGACCTCGACATTGGCAAGGTCGCTGACCAGGCCGGGCGCACCGTAGCTCGCCCACACGTCCTCGACCGTCACTCCGGACATGCGCTCGGCAAGCTCGACCGCCTCGCGCACCGCGAACTCGCTCGCCGCCATGTCGGTGATGTAGCCGCGCTTGACCCCGCGGCTCTCGCGCTGGCCGGTGCCGAGCACGGTGGGGCGGCCTTCGTCGTCGACGCGCGCGATCATGGCGCTCACCTTCGAAGAGCCGATGTCGAGTGCCGCGATGAGGTCCCGGTCGACAGGCTGGGCCATCAGCTCGCCTGAGGCTTGGCGGGGGTCATCGGATCGAGCGCATGCGGCAGCCGGACGATCATCTTGCCGGGCACGCGCAGGTCGAACCGAACCATGCCGCGGCCGAGCAGGCCCGATTGCCGGTCCGCCTTGGCAAATTTTGCAAGCGCGGTCCGCGCCGCCTGATAACCTTCGGGAAGCGCAACCGTCTCTCCCGACTGGAAGTTCAGGTCCCACCGGCGCCCGCCGACCCAGGTCGCCGACGCGAGCTGCGGCTTGAGCGTCGGCACATCCGCCATCATCCGCGCCAATTCCTGCTCGTGGACATTGGCACCGGCGCCGATCAGGAGCGGCAGGTCGGGCATCTGGTTGACCGGCACGCGGTCGAGGACGACGCCTTCGGCATCGATCAGCGCGAGCTGGCCCTTGCTCTGCCACAAAGCGGCGGGCTCGCGCTCGACGATGTCGATGACGAGCGCGTCGGGAAGACGGCGCAGCACGCGCGCATCCTTGACCCAGCCGAAGCGCAGCAGCCGCTCGCGAATTGCCTCAGCGTCAACCAATGCCTGCGGCGCCTTGGCGGCGCCCGCCTCGTCCGCGGCGCGGCGGATCTCATCGCTGACGACGGCATCGACGACGCGCCGGTCCATATGGGCGAGGCCGACGATCTGGTAGCCGCTGACGGTGAAGCCGGCGCGGCCGACCGCCGATCCGGCGGCACGCTCGGCCTTTGCCGGAATGTCGAGCGCGACCAGCACGACCGCCACGATCGCGAGCATGAAGCCGCCGAACACGATACCGGCGACCTTGTTCGCGCGCGCCTGATCGACCGGAAGGCGCCTGGCGATCTTCTTCGGAACCGCGACCCTGGAGTTCTTGCGCGGCTTGGCGCGGGACGAGGCGCCGCGGCGGACGTGCGCGGCGCTCATTGCAGCGCCCCATCTGCCAAAGCTTCGACGATGAGCCGCTCCACCAGCTCGCCGTAAGCGATGCCCTTGTGCTTCGCCTGCTCCGGCACCAGGCTGAGCGGGGTCATTCCGGGCTGGGTGTTGACCTCGAGCAGGTAGACGCCGGCCTCGCCCTGCTCGTCGTCCCAGCGGAAGTCGGAGCGCGAGGCGCCCTTGCAGCCGAGCAGGCGGTGCGCCTTTGCGGCCATGTCCATCATCGAGCGCGCGATCTCGTCCGGGACCTCGGCCGGGCAGACGTGAACGGTCCGACCGTCGGTATATTTGTGCTCGTAATCATAAAAGCCGCTGTCGATCTTGAGCTCCGTCACGGCGAGCGGCTCGTCGTTAAGCACCGCGACGGTGAGCTCGCGGCCCTTGATGAACGGCTCGGCGAGAAGCTCGTCGAACTCGTTCCAGGGTCCCGGCACGTCGCGGCCAATCGGATTGCCGTAATTGCCGTCCGCGGTGACGATCGCGACGCCGACCGACGAGCCTTCGTTGACCGGCTTGAGGACATAGGGCCGCGGCAGCGGGTCCCCGGAGAAGACGCTTTCGCTTTCGACGATCGTGCCGGCCGGCATGCGGATGCCGTGCGGCACCAGCACCATCTTGGTCAGCTCCTTGTCGATCGCGATGACCGATGTCTCGAGCCCGCTGTGGGTGTAGCGGAGGCCCATCAGGTCCATCATGCCCTGCACGGTGCCGTCCTCGCCTGGGGTGCCGTGGAGCGCGTTGAACACGACGTCGGGCTTCAGCTCGGCGAGCCGACGGGCGACGTCGCGATCCATGTCGAGCTCGGTCACCCTGGACCAGCCGCGCTCGCGTAGCGCGGCGGCGACCCCGCGCCCGCTGGTCAACGAGACTTCGCGCTCGGACGACCAGCCGCCCATCAGGACGACGATGTCTAGGGACTTATCCATTCCGACGAATCCCCCACGTCACCCCCGCGAAAGGGGGGGTCCCGCTGCCTTCAGCAGCGGCCGACGAGAAGAGCGGGATTCCCGCTTTCGCGGGAATGACGAAGGGGGGACTCACGTTTTCACTCCTACCCGCTGGATTTCCCACTCGAGCGTGATGTGCGTTTTCGCCTCGACGCGGCGGCGGACTTCCTCGCCCAGCGCCTCGATCTCCGCGCTCGTCGCGCTACCGAGATTGAGCAGGAAATTGCAATGTTTTTCCGAGACTTGGGCGTCGCCGATGGTGAGGCCGCGGCAACCGGCGGCGTCGACCAGGGCCCAGGCCTTGTGGCCGGGCGGATTCTTGAATGTCGAACCGCCCGTGCGGCTGCGCAGCGGCTGCGATTCCTCGCGAGCGCGGGCGATCGCGTCCATCTCGGCGCCGATCGCCTCGCGGTCGCCGGGCGTGCCGCGGAAGGTCGCCTCGATTACCACCGCGCCTTCGGGCACGTCGCTATGGCGATAGGTGTAGCCGAGCTGTTCCAACGGCCATTCGACGATCTCGCCGGAGCGCAGCACCAGCCGCGCGGAGACCAGGATGTCCTTGACCTCGCGGCCATAGGCGCCGCCGTTCATGCGGACGAAGCCGCCGACCGTACCGGGGATTCCGCGCAGGAACTCGAGGCCCGCGACCCCCGCGTCGCGCGCGGTCGAGGAAACGAGTATCCCGCTCGCCCCGCCGCCGCAGCGCAGCGTGGTTGGGTCGAGGCGGTCGATCTTCGCGAACGGCTTGCCGAGCCGAACCACGACGCCGGGAACGCCGCCGTCGCGCACGATCATGTTGGAGCCGAGGCCGAGCGCCATCACCGGCACGTCCGGGTCGAGTCCGCTCAGGAAGTCCACGAGGTCGTCCTCGTCCTTCGGCTCGAACAGCCATTCGGCACTGCCGCCGCTCTTGAACCAGACCAGCGGCGCGAGCGGCGCGTTCGCCGTGAGCTTGCCGCGCACGGGCACACGGAGGGACAGTCCCTCGTGAGCGAGGGACTGTCCCTCGAGAGGCGCAGCTCCGCTCACTTCTTCGCCCTCGCTTCGCAGATGCCGCTGGCGAGCGCGCCGGCCCATCTGGTGATGTCGCCGGCGCCCATGCAGATGATCATGTCTCCCGCCGCGGCCAGGTCACGCAATGCGAGGCACAAGTCGTCGAGATCGTCGACCGCGCGCACCATGCGGTGACCGTGGGCGCGCAGCCCTTCCGCGAGCGCGTTCGCGTCGACGCCCTCGATCGGCTCCTCGCCCGCGGGATAGACCGGCGCAACGAACACCACGTCGGCGTCGTTGAAGGCATTTTCGAAGTCGGCCATCAAGGACTGCAGGCGGGTGTAACGATGCGGCTGCATGACCGCGATCACCCGGCCCTGCACGCCCTCGCGCGCAGCGGCGAGCGTCGCCCGAATTTCGGTCGGGTGATGGGCATAATCGTCGATGATGATCGCGCCATCCACTTCGCCGGCATGGGTGAAGCGGCGCTTGACGCCCTCGAATCGCTCGAACGCCCCCATGATCTGTTCGTCGGAAATGCCGAGCTCGAGCGCGACGGCGATCGCGGCGAGCGCGTTCTGGACATTGTGGCGGCCGGGGATCGGGACATGCATGCCCTCGATCGTCCGGCGCTCGCCGTCGCGGCCGAGGATGAGCGCGTCGAACCGGCTGCCGCCTGGGACCGGCGTCACGTTGTCGGCGCGCACGTCGGCGAGCGCGGAGAAGCCGTAGGTGACGATGCGGCGGTCGCGAATCCGGCCGATGATGTTCTGCACCTCGGGATGGTCGACGCACAGCACCGCGAGCCCGTAAAAGGGCACGTTCTCGACGAACTCGACATAGGCGTCCTTGACGCCGTCGAAGTCGCCGTAATGGTCGAGATGCTCGGGATCGATGTTGGTGACGACCGCGATGGTTCCGTCGAGGCGGAGG
>DASSOB010000009.1:0-131687 GCA_035701045.1 Sphingomicrobium sp.
CCGCAAGGGCACGACGCTGACCAAGGAGATGTTCCTCAATCATCTCTACGGCGGCATGGACGAGCCCGAATTGAAGATCATCGACGTGTTCATCTGCAAGCTGAGGAAGAAACTGAGCCTCGCTTGCGGCGGCGCCAATTATATCGAAACTGTCTGGGGGCGAGGCTACGTGCTGATCGATCAGAAAGAGGAGGGCATGGATCTCCCGTTGGCCGCATGAACCAGGCGCCCAATTTGCCAACGCCTGTTTCTGAGTCGCCCGAAGGCAGAGATTAGTCAGGCCAGTGCCGGCCTCCATTCAGTCACGACGCCGTCGTTGAAAACGGCCATCCGACTGCAAAGGGGGCAATCCCTCTGGCCGGGATGTTCGGCTGGCCAGATCACGCCAGTGTCTGCTTTGGGCAGAAACGGCCGTCCCTAGTCTGCAAATGGATCGGTGGCCTTCAGGACTTCCAGCGCGGACATCTGATCCCACCATCTCTGCAAAGCGAGGTGATTGGAAAGCGATTGCTTTCCCTCCTCGGCCCGCACGAAATAATCGATCATCGGCGCCAGATGACAGTCGGCAAGCGTCATATCGCGGCCGGTCAGGACTTCGCCCTCTCCAGCGACACGGTCGAGGAACGATAGAATTTTCGCTGACGCCTTCAGACCCAATTCAACCTCCTCGCGGCTGGACGGTTCTTCGAAGGATGGGCGGAAAACAGCATGAGAGAATATTTGCCTCACCATCGGCCAATAAGCGTAGGCATCGATCACCGCGATGACCTGATCCATCCTGGCAAGGGCGGCGGCACGCTCCGGCTGCAATGGCGGACCATCGAATGCCCGATCGACGTAACGCGTGATTGCGCTCGTTTCGAACAGCTCGAACGCTCCATGTGTAAGTGCCGGGACCCGGCCGAATGGATGGAGCGTCAAATAGGCTTCCGACAGCGGGGCGAACGGATCGACCTCGATCGTCTCATGCTCGACGTTCTTCGATCGCAGCGCCAGCCGGGCGATCCGGGTGTAGGCGCTGTAACGATATCCATGAAGAAGAACCCGGTCCGTCATCCGTCCCCTCTGAATGCGCGTTTCACCCAGACCATCATCATAGCAAAGGTTCGTGCACCGCGAAGGATCGAACAACGCTGTGAGCGCGATAGAAGCTGAAGCGTTCGGCCTGAGGAAACGACCGCGGTCATTCGTGCTGGACCACCCGGCTCGCTTGAACAGGCCGCCGTTGAGGCCGGTTTCGTCAGCCGAGCGCTTTCGTCCGGATCTAATCCGTCAGCGCCGGTCCAGCCTTGCGGGCAGCTTCGCGCCCGTCACCGGTCTTGAGGATCCCGTCCATTCGCATCTGCTCGAAATCGAGGATGAAGGTTCCAAATTGCGATATGATGTCCATCCCGATCTTCGCCGCGCTGCTCTTCTTGCTTTCGGCGAGGGGCATTCGGTCGAGCTGAACCGGCTGGTCCCCGAGATCGAAACGAAAGTGCTGAAGCTCCCGCTGCTTTAGCTCGACCACACCGCCGGCGCCGCCGACATGCGTCATCCTTTCCGTGGCGGCCGCCATCAGCCTGGGGTCGACAAGGGAGAAGCCCGCTTGCCGCCAATCGGTGACGTTGGCGCCGGTATCGAGGAACGCGCCGAGAATGCCTCTCGACGTGCGGACGGGCACGCCAACTCCCTCGTCGTCCCAATAGATCCGCGGAGCGTCGGGGCGCGCCTTCGGAGCGGTTTCGCCGAGCGCGAGCTCGCTACTCCCATCCACCCAGGCAATTCGCCCGAAGGCGACCATGACCTGCAGTCCGAGGATTCCGTCGATCCGGGGCATGTTGGCGGGCTTCAGCTGCGCGTCGGGAAGGATGAGTACCGGCACATTTTCGACATAGGCCGAGCCGATCCGCAGCCGATCGATGATTCCCGCTTTTCCACTGACGTCGGAGGTCGTCGTTCCGACACGGACTCCCGTTCCGAGCCGCCGAACACCCATGCGGTCGGCAAGACTCCGGGTGAGGACTGTAATCTCGGCACCGGTATCGACGAACCAGCTCGAGGTGACGCCGTTCACGGTCACCTCGATACTCTGGCATCCGAACCTGTTCCATGTCAGCGGGACCTTGGCCGAGCCGACCGCGCGCACCGGCGGCTGGTCGGCAAAAACCGCCGCCGTGCCCTCATCGTCGTCACCCGATTCGGCTTTCTTCAGTCGCGCATATTCGGCGCAAACGCCGGCCCGAATCTTGTTCCAGCCGAGATTGCCATAATCGCGACAGAGCTGATCATAGCCCTGCATGCGTCGCGCGAGTGCGAGTTCAGGATGGGCCGCAAGCCAGTCCTGAAATGCACGGTCGGCTCCCGGGACTCCGAACGCCGCATCGTCAAGCCGTTGTTCGAATTCATCCGCCGGCTTTGCATAAGGATTCCAGCTCGCCGCAATGGCCGCCTGGCCAAAGAGAGCCGCCACCAAAGCTGCGCAAAACACCCGCTTCATCATGCCCGCTCACCCGCTGCTGATCGCCGGCCGATACGCCGCCTCGATGCGCAGGGCCCTGACATTCGGTTAGCGAACTCCGGGACCATCCTGAAGACCTTCGATCGGGTCGGACATGGAACAGGCTCTCGGCGGGATCAGGCGGCGAGATCGGCAGGGGGACCGATGTAGCGTGACTGGGGCCGGATGAGCCTTCCGCTGACGCGCTGCTCTCTTGCGTGAGCGATCCAGCCCGCAACGCGGCCCGCAGCGAAGAGACATGTGAACGCATCCGGAGGGAAGCCCACGGCCTCGAGCAAGAGGGCTGTGAAGAACTCGACATTCGTCTCGAGCGAGCGGCCCGGCTTCTCCGCCCGCAAGACGGCGAGCGCCGTCTTTTCCACCGCCTCGGCAAAAGCCAGCCGCGCGCTCGTCCGGGGCAGGTCCTGGAGCCGCCGAAGAGCGGCCTTCAGCGCATCCGCGCGCGGGTCGCGCGTTCGGTAGATACGGTGTCCGAAGCCCATCAGCCGGCCGCCGCCTCGCACTTCGCGCACCAGCCATGCCCGTGCATCGCCTTCCTCGGCGATCGCGTCGAGCATCTTGATGACCGGTCCCGGCGCGCCGCCGTGCAGCGGCCCCTTGAGCGCGCACATGCCCGCCAGCACCGAGGACGTCAGCCCGGCCCGGGTCGAGGCCACCACGCGGGCGGCAAAGGTCGAGGCATTGAGGCCGTGATCGCACACGGTGACGAGATAAGCGTCGAGCGCTCGCGCGAGCCGGCCTCCGACGTCTTCCTGGCCGGCCATGGCGAGCATGTCCGCGGCGTGAGTCGCCGATGCCTCGGGTGCGATGGCCGGCTTTCCGTTCCGGACTCGCAACAAGGCGGAAGTGAGGACCGCGGGGGCCGCGAGCAGGCGCAGCGCATCCGCCGCGTCTTCGCCGTCCGGCATGAAGGCGACCCCGGCCCTGACGCCGTCATAAAGAGCCAGCCCGGCCAGCCGTTCCAGCATCGGCCGGGTCTGTTCGAACACCTGGCAGCGGGCCTCGCCGATCGCGCGGGCCAGCGCATCACCCACGGGGAGCCGGTCAACGAACTCCGAGAGCAGCAGTGCCGCCACCTCCTCGAACGACCAATGGCTGGAAAGTTCCGACAGCGCCTTTCCCCGAATGATCAGCCGGCCCGCTGTCCCATCCACGTCCGACAGCATTGTTTCCGCCGCGACGACATCGTCCAATCCCACCGACATGACTCAACTCCTCGTCTCGATGGACCAACGATGATCGGGATCATATTATGCATCAATCTTGATCAATAGAATCAACTATCATGAGCAACTGGATCGATTGCGCCAGCGCCGTGGCGAGACTGGGAGTGAAGGCCCAGACGCTTTACGCCTACGTCAGCCGGGGCCGGGTCGCGGTGCGGCCGGACCCGGCCGATCCGCGGCGGAGCCTCTACAATGCCGGCGACATTGAAGGATTGAAGGTCCGCCGCGCGCGAGGGCGGGCACGTTCCGCCGTGGCGAGCAGCGCCATGGCATGGGGTGAGCCCTCGCTGGAGACCGCGATCTCGACCGTGGATCATGACCGGCTGATCTACCGGGGCATCGATGCCGTCGCCTTCGCCGCGGCCGCCGGCTGGGAGGAAACGGCGCAATTGCTCTGGCAGAGCGACGGGCCCGTCCTTTTGCCGGCGAGCGAAGAGTGGGCCAGCGGACCCTTTGCCGCGCTGGCCGCGCTCATTCCCGCGAGCTACCCCGCGCTCGGCCGGAATGAGGATCGGCTGCGCACCGACGCAGCGGCGGCGATCGCATGCCTCGCGGCAAGCTTTGGCTCGGGGCCGGGGAGCAATCCTTTGCATGTGCGACTGCTGAACGGATGGGCGATCGACCGGTCGCTGGGCGAACCGCTGCGCCGCGCACTCGTCCTGCTCGCCGACCACGAACTCAACGCCTCGACCTTTGCGGTGCGCGTCGCCGCCTCGACAGGGGCGTCGATGGCCGCGAGTCTCATGGCGGGGCTCTGTGCGCTCTCGGGGCCATTGCATGGGGGCGCCGGCGCGCAGGCGATCGGCCTCATCGACGAGGCAGAGCGGCGGGGACCGTCCGCCGCCGTGCGACAATATCTTTGCGCGGGGCGGCATCTGCCGGGGTTCGGGCATCCGCTCTATCCGGCGGGAGACCCCAGGGCGGTCGCACTCCTCGAGATCCTCGCGCCGGATGAGCTGGCGAGCGGCCTTCGCGCCGAGGCGGCCGAGATTTGCGGTCTCCACCCCAATATCGACTTTGCGCTCGCCGTGCTGACTCGCTCGGGCGCTCTACCCAGGGACGCGCCGTTTCGCCTGTTCGCTTTGGGGCGCAGCATAGGCTGGACGGCCCATGTCATCGAACAGGTCACAGAGGGCCGGCCGATCCGGCCGCGAGCAACTTATGTCGGCCCTCGCCCGGATGAGCCCCCGCGATAAGCCGCGGCCGGCTAGCGGCCGGAAGCGGCCGCGACCTCCTCGCGCGCGGTGCCGCGCTTCGGCAGTCGCAAAAGCGGCTGGAGTCGGGGTCTCCTTGCGCATCATAACGAAAGGGCGCGCAGCGGACGGCAGGAAAGTCGCGTGCGGGGAAATCGACATTCTCTGGGGCTTCACACCTTGTCGATGCTCTGGAGCACGAAAACCGGGGGCGGTCAGGAGGCAGCCAATGGCCATCAACTCCCTCGTCTCACCACGGCTCCAGCGTTGTGCCATCTACACGCGCAAGAGCACGCAGCAGGGGCTCGAACGGGAGTTCAATTCGCTCGAAGGCCAGCGGGCGATCTGCTCGGCTTATGTCACCAGCCAGCGGCACAAGGGGTGGGCCGAGCTCGCCAAACATTATGACGATGCCGGAATATCGGGCGCGACTCTTGAACGCGCCGCTCTCCAGGAATTGCTCGGCGACGTCGAACGCGGGCTCGTCGACGTGGTCCTCGTCTACAAGCTCGACCGAATCACCCGAACGCTCCTCGATTTCGTGCGTCTGGTCGATTTCTTCGAAAAATATGGAATCACGTTCGTGTCGATCACCCAGAATTTCGACACCGCCGACAGCATGGGCCGGCTGGTTCTCAACGTGCTCCTGACCTTCGCGCAATTCGAGCGGGAGATCGCGGCCGACCGCATCCGCGACAAGTTCGCCATCATGAAGCAGTCCGGGCGATGGTCGGGCGGTCCGGCGCCGATGGGCTATGACCTCATCCGCCGAAGGCTTCATGTCAACGAAGCCGAAGCCGAGACCATCAGGCAGATCTTCAGCCGCTTCCTCCAATTGGGCACTTATGAGGCGGTCTATCGCGAATGCCGCGACCAAAACGTCAGATCCAAAAGGTGGAGGACCCGCGCCGGGCGAACGGTCGGAGGCGGGCCGATCACCAAGGCATTCGTCTATCATGTGCTCGGCAATCCGATCTACATCGGCGAAATCCGGCACCGCGACGTCACTTATCCCGGGCTCCATGCGCCGATCGTCGATCGGGATCTCTGGAGCCAGGCGCAGGCGCTCCGCACGAAACGCGCCGCGCGCTCGCGCGCCGGGGTCGGCAATTACAGCCTGCTCACCGACCTTCTCCACGATTCATCCGGACGGACGATGAGCGTCAAGGCTTATACCAGCCGGTACGGCAAGCTTTATCGTTATTATGCCTCGAACCAGAGCGGCTGGGGAAAGCGCCAGCGCCTCAAGAGGCTGCGGTGCAGCGCCGACCAGCTGGAGGAAATCGTCATCGCCGCGCTTCGCGATCTCCTCGCTAACCGCGAGCAGGTTCGCGCGATCCTTCTTGGCCTTGGGCGATGCGGCAAGGATGTGGACGAGCCCGCCGCGCTCGGCGCCGCCGCGGCGCATCGGCTTTCACCCGGCCCGCGCGACCGGCTGCGCCTCATGCTCAATGCATTGGTGATGCGGATCGAAGTGTCGCTCGAACGGGTCAAGATCGTCGTTCGATGCAGCGAGCTCGAACGCTTCCTGCACTGGGACGGCGTGGGGCTGTTCCGTGGACAGAAGACCGACTGGGGCCGCATCCGCAACAGCCATCTGCTCGACGTCCCGGCGGGAACGGCGCGCTATCACCGCAAGCTCCTGATGCCGCTCGAGCCGAGGCGCGACGGCAAAGGCCTCAAGCCGGTCCCCGGTCTCCAGCGCCTGATCCGGGAAGCGCGCGAGACCCAAATGCTGGCCGATCGCGAGCGCGACAAATCGCTTGGCGAGCTGGCGGCGATGATGAACGTTAAGGCCGACCGGTTCGCCCGGCTTTTGCGCCTCAACTATCTGGCGCCCGACATCGTCGCTGCAATCATCGACGGCGCCCAACCGCCGGGGCTCACGAGGAGAGCGCTCATCGGGGCGAACCTGCCGATGGACTGGGCCCTGCAGCGGCGGCTACTCGGTTTCCCGGCCCGCGCCACGCCGGAAGGATATTGACTGGGGCGGGGACGGACGGCGGCCGTGCGGCTATCGAACGCGCCTGCCGCTCTTCGGCAGGTTGACCGGACGGTACGACGGGTCGGCAGCCATCTTCTCGAACACCGAGCCGTGAATCGAGGCACCGTCGGGCACGGCACGCGGCTCGCCCAACGGCAAATAGAATCCGATGAGCGAAAAGCGCCGGCTCCACTCGCGCCATTTGGTGCGCTTCGGGATCAGCTCGAGGATCCACCATGCGCCCTTCAGCGACTTGTGAATCGGTGCCATGATGTCAGGCGGTTGATAGATCCGCTTGCTGTCCTTGCGGGGTTTGCCGAGCACCAGATAATTGATCATGGCCGTGCTGGTGCGAAGACCCGCGGACTTGGCCTGGTTGATCATCCACAGAAGTGGAAATTTCGACAGGCCGCTCTCGACCTCGGCATATCCGCCGCCGATGTCGGCGTGCACGCCGGCGAACCAGACCTGCTTTATGTCCTGCGGTTTCCAATGCTTCTTGTTGAAGGGATTGGTCTTGAACGTCTGCGGCTCGCTCCATTGATTGAGGCGGAACATGCGCCGCCGTTCGTCGATCGCGATTCCCTGGCGGAAGATCTCGACGCCCGGATTGGTGCGCGTGAAGCGCAGCGCCTGAAGGTCGAGGAGGAAGCGGTCGCGCCGCGGAACGATGACCGAGGAGACCGTATCCCAGACCCCGACGAACCGGATCGTCACCCGCCGGCCGCCGGCGACCCGCCGGAACTCCCAGGCGGCCGGGAGGCCGGTCGCGATCTCGGCGTCCGACGCCGCCTCGCGAAGCGCATCCTCGTCGGCGACGAGCTTGTCCTTGCGGCTGTCGTGGCTCGCTTTCTTGTAGGCGGTGAAGGCATAAGGCGCGAGATTGAGCTGCTCGGGCTTCAGAAGCCCGATCACATAGACGAAGGCCGCGAGCACGCGGACCGTGTAGGCGCCCCGGCTGAAGCCGAAGAGCCAGATGGAATCGCCTTCCTGATAATGGGTGCAGAGGAAAAGATAGGCGTCGAGGACATTGTCATCGAGCCCGTAGCCGGTGACGAGCCCGAGAAACTCCCGGACCCGAAGCTTTATCAGCTGCCAGGTATCGTAATCGCCGACCGTCCCGACCCCGGCGCTGTAATAGACCAACTGCCTGTCGTTCTTCTGCAGGCAGCGGAAGAGCTTGAGGACGTTGGAGAGATTGGACTCGATCTGATTGCCGGTGCCGTCGCAGCAGATGACGATGTTCCTCGCCATCTCAGCTGCATCCGATCTCGGCATCGAGCGGCTGCGGCGGAGCGTTCATCATCGGCAGGAGATTGAGCCGTGCGCGGAGCTCGGCCTCATTGAGGCTCACCCGCTTCGTGCAATAATCGGCATTGCGCGGCGTATCCTGGCCGAAGATGAACGCCGTCAGCTTCCCGCCCGCCGTCATCACCACCTTCCAATAGCCCGACGGCACCCGGTGGCGCTCGTCCGCCCCCGGAAGAGGCGGCATCAATTGCTCGAACAAGGGGCCGGTCAGCACATAGACAGCGATATTCTGGTCGGTCGCGAGCTTGTTCTCGCGCGCTTCGAGCCGCTGCCAGGGCCCCTCGTTCAGATCCGAGCTTTGCGGCGTGATGTTCGAGAGGATATCGGTCTCGGCCCAGAAAGGCGTTCCCGAAAATGCGGCGAGCGGCGCCTGATGCCCGCGATCGACGTGAAGCGCGGCGTTCGCCCCCGTATAATCCTCTTCCTCCAGCGTCTCATTGGGCGCGAGCCAGGGATCGGTTGCCCAGTCCCTCGACTGCGAGGGCCCAATAGTATCCTTCGTCACGCGATAGGCGACCCACACGGCCATCTTGGTCAAGGGATCGGCGGCAAGCGTATAGATTTCGCGTACGACGATGTCGGAATTCTCGGGCGCGCCGACCGGGCAGGCCTGAAGGCAATGGAAAGTGTGAAGCCGCGCATCGTCCGCCCGGACGGCGGCCGGAACGAGCGCGAGCGCTCCCGCGACAAACAGCAATATTCTCATGTCCCCCTCCTCCAGCAGCCCGGCTGGACGGCGCTGCCAGGGCGGAAGGGAGTCTGAGACAGCCCGGCACGCCGCCCATCGGGCGTTCCTTACCGAGCAATCAATTCTAGCATATTTCCACGGCCATAACACTGCGAAGGGTCTTCATCGTTCCATTTGCAGCCACGGTTGTTTGCTAATGGAAGTTACGTGATTTCAAGTGGAGGCTAGGTCCAAGCTGATCAATCCTGAATGGTGCGAAATAGTCATTCTTAATCTGAATCATAGCATGGTCTCGACGGTCAGGACCGCCCCCATTAGCGCCATCAGCCGGAGCACGGCGGTGGGGGAAGGGCATCTTTCCGATCTGGTTTAACAAGGGCGTGCAATTCTCCAGTCGTTCGGCAATGACATGAATTACCTCGCCCTCGCGCTGAACCATGCCTTTTACCTTCAACATCGTCGCCGACATCACGACACGCCGTTGCGCCTCGAACAGCCTTGCCCAGACGATGATATTAGCGATTCCGCTTTCATCCTCGATGGTGAGAAAGGTGACATTGGTTGAACCGGGGCGCTGACGGACCAGCACGATACCGGCCACTTCGACATGGCGGCCTTCCTTTATTTGCTTGAGGCCGGCACAGCACACCACCTTGGTTTCGTTGAGCTGCGGCCGGAGAAAGCTGACGGGGTGTGCACGCAACGACAGCTGGAGCGAACGATAATCCTCGATCACTTCTCGGCCATCCGTCATCGGCTTGAGAGTAACAGCGGGTTCGCGTTCTGCCTCGCGAGCATCGACTGCCGCAAACAGGGGCAAAGGCGCTTCGCCCAGAGCCTTCACGCGCCACAATGCCTGCCGCCGATCTAGCTTGAGCGCCGCGAAGCCATCGGCTTCGGCTATCCGCTCCAAAGCTGCGACGGGAACGCCGGAACGCTTCCATATCTCCTCAATCGAGGCGAACGGTTGTTCGCGAGCGCCGACGATACGGGCCCCGTGTGCATTCGACAGCCCCTTGACCATTCTCAGGCCAAGGCGAACGGCGCGGTATTTCCCGGCTTGCTCCTCAATCGTACAATCCCAGCGGCTCATGTTGACGCATACTGGCCGGACTTCGACACCGTGCTCGCGCGCATCGCGGACAATTTGGGCAGGAGCATAGAAACCCATCGGCTGGGCATTGAGCAGGGCCGCGCAGAAGATGTCGGGATAATGATATTTCATCCATGACGAAGCGTAAGCGATCTTGGCGAAGCTCGCGGCGTGACTCTCGGGAAAGCCGTAGCTGCCAAAGCCTTCGATCTGCTTGAAGGTGCGCTCGGCGAAGTCGCGGCTATAGCCGCGCTTCATCATGCCTTCGACCAGCTTTGCCTGAAACCGGCTCACCCCGCCCGTGAACTTGAACGTTGCCATCGAACGGCGAAGCTCGTCGGCTTCGGCTGGCGTGAAGCCCGCCCCGACAATCGCCACCTTCATGGCTTGTTCCTGAAACAATGGAACGCCGAGCGTGCGCTTGAGCACCGCCTCCAGCTCGGGCTTGGGATATTCCGGTCTTTCCTTGCCTTCGCGGCGGCGGAGATAGGGATGGACCATATCGCCCTGGATTGGGCCAGGACGCACAATGGCCACTTGAATAACCAAATCATAGAATTCGCGCGGTTTTAGGCGCGGTAACATGCTCATTTGCGCCCGGCTCTCAATCTGGAAGGTGCCGAGCGTGTCGGCTTTCTGAATCATCGCGAATACGGCAGAATCGTCTTTCTGAAGATCCGCCAGGCCAACGCAAACGCCCTTATGCTCCGCAAGAAGGTCGAAAGCTCGTCTCATGCAGCCGAGCATCCCAAGTCCCAGCACATCGACCTTCATGAAGTTCAGCTCTTCAAGGTCGTCCTTTTCCCATTCGATCACGTGGCGGTCGGCCATTGCGGCTGGCTCGATTGGAACCAGATCGTCAAGCCGGTCGCGAGTGAGCACAAAACCGCCGGGGTGCTGGCTCAGGTGACGGGGAGTTCCGATAAGCTGGCGCGACAATTCGAGTGCGAGCGTTATGCGCGGTTCGGTTACGTCAATGTTCAATTCTGCCGCATGGCGCTGTTCGACACCTTCGTTCGACCAACCCCACACCTGATTCGCGAGCGCGCCAGTCAAGTCCTCGGGAAGTCCCAAAACCTTTCCGACCTCCCGGATTGCCCGTCTGGCGCGATAGCGAACGATCACCGCTGCAATGGCGGCATGTTCGCGGCCGTAGGTCTCGTAAATCCATTGAATGACCTCCTCGCGCCGCTCGTGCTCGAAATCCACGTCGATGTCAGGCGGCTCATCGCGGGCTTCGGAAATGAACCGCTCGAACAACAGCTCGTGCGCGACCGGATCAATAGAGGTGATCCCAAGCATGTAGCAGATGACCGAGTTCGCAGCCGACCCGCGTCCCTGACACAATATGCCCTGGCTCCGGGCGAAGGTAACAATGGAGTTCACGGTCAGGAAATAGGGTGCGTAGTTCAGCCTTCCGACCAACTCCAGCTCATGTTGCAGCAGCTTTGCATATGCGCCAGGGGCACCCTCCGGGAATCGCTCTGCCAGAGCATCGCGCGTCATCTGCTCCAGCGCCTGTTGAGGCGTCCGGCCGCTCATCACGATTTCATCAGGATATTGATAGCTGAGTTCCCGGAGCGAGAATGCGCAGCGTTCAGCGATATCCGCGCTCGCCTGAATGGCGTCGGGATAAGCCGCGAATCGCCGCTCCATCTCGGCCACGCTCTTCAAGTGCCGATCGGCATAGCGCTCGCGTCTGAAGCCTAGATCGTCGATGGTGCACTTATGACGAATAGCCGTCACCACATCCTGAAGCATCCGTTTGTCAGGGGAGTCGTAAAGCACGTCGCCGGTCGCAAGACTGCGCACGCTGAAGCGGCGGGCTATTCGGTTTATTTGATGAAGGCGGATTGCATCGCCTGGACGGCGGCGGAAGCTCAGAACAAGGTGCGAGCGATTGCTGAAAATGTCTTTCAGCTGGGCAAGCGCGACCTCGGTCAGCTCGTCCGGCCGGTCGGAAACAAGTGCGGCGACGAGACCTTCGGAATAAGCGGCGACATCCTCCCAATGGAGGAAGCATTGGTCCTTCTCTCTCTTCCTGGGTTCGGCACGACTTTTGCCGAGAGTCAGCAAACGCGTGAGACGGGACCAGGCCGCGCGGTCCTCGGGCCAGACAAGGAGCGAACTCCCGTCCATCAGGTCCAGTCGACAACCCGCGATCAGGCGGACTCCGATAGTCTCGCCAGCTATTGTCGCGCGAACCAGTCCGGCAACTGTGCTGCGGTCGGTAATTCCGAGCGAGCGATAACCCAGCCGCGCCGCCGCCGAGAAAAGCTCCTCACAGGATGATACGCCACGAAGAAAGCTGAAGTGGCTGGTCGCATTCAGCTCGACATAGCTCACGCGAACACTCCATGCACATACCAACTGAGGTCGCCGGTGCATCCGTCCACCCCATCGCCTTTGCGGAACAGCCAGAAGCGAGCGCCGCTTTCGTCCTCGACTTGGAAATAGTCGCGCACGGCCTCGGCTTCGCTCATCCGCTTCCACCACTCACCATAGATGCGCTCCGGCCCATCGGCCTTGCGGACACGATAGGTTTTGCCGCGCCATGAAAACCGGATCGGCGGCTGGTCCGGAAGCTCGGCGATTACTCGGTCGACTGGCTCAGGACGCGGAAGCAACCGAACCGGACGCGGCCATTCGCGCGGCCATTCCTTTGTTTCGCTTAAAGCCGAAATGCGGCGCACGCTTCGTTCGGGAACATCGCTTTCAATGGCGCTGCACCGGAAGACATGCGCCGATCCGATCCGGCTGGCGATCCGGTCGACGAGCTGCGGGAGACCGGTATGCTGTTCATGGCTGCCGATCTGCTTTGCCGAGAGCGGTTCGCAGCGGCTGGCGACAAGGCGCATCGCTTCAATGCCGAAGCCCGGCTCGATAGCTTCGACCTTCATGCGCAAAAGGTGGAGGAGATGCTTGCTGTCGCGGGTTGCCCCCGCCGTGCCGATCGCGAATGTCTGCTCTTCCCCATCGATCCGCTCGCAAATCAGCAAGACCTTCCGCGCTCCCCGTCCCTCACGTTCCAGCCGCTCCACCAGTAAAGACGTGAGATCGGCCAGCACCTGTTCGATCGCTTCGGCGGAAAGGATCGGCTCGAGGAAGCGTAAGGCAGCTTGCGGCGGCTCTTCAGGGATGATCGGATCGAACGGCTCTTTGACGTTCCCAAGCGCCTCGTCCAGCCGGATTAGCAGCGCTGCCCCGAAGCGGCGCGCCAGCGGTCCTCGAGGCATGGCGATCAGCTCGCTTATCGTATCGATCCCGAACCGCCGCGCAGTGGCAATGGCATTGTCGTCCAGCCGCAACGCAGCTGGAGACAGGCAGCCAATCGCTTCCGTTTCACGGCCATTGGGACAGAGGCCGATGCGATTCCGACCAAAGCGAGCGAGAGCATAAGCCACGCCAGCCGTCCCCGCCACAGCGATCCGCGCATCGAACCTCAGCCGGAAGCAGAAGCTCAGGATGCGCTCGCACATGCGCCGTTCGCCGCCGAACAGGTGCGAAACTCCAGTGAGATCAAGCCATAGTCCGTCAGGCTCCGAGAGCGCGACGCCGGGAGTCCATCGCCGGACGGCAAACAGCGCCAATCGTGTCAGGAACCTTATATCCGCTTCCGACTCTGCCGGCCGGATGTCGAGCTCAGGGACGAGCGCCCGCGCTTGCGCCAGGGCCATTCCCGAAACCAGACCTGAAGATCGTGCCAGCGGACAGGCGGCAGCCACCACCATCCGCTGCCCCGACCGGTGCGTCGTGACGAGCGGCCTTTCAGGCTGCGCTTCGGACCTGCGCCGCCCCTCGATCCGGCGCAGCCGGTCGGTGGGAAGGCTCGACAGGTAAAGCGAGGCGACCCGCTTCATCCGTTCCCTCCAAAATCCATTCATAAGATTGACCGTCGCGCTGCCGGACCAATTCGACTTTCCATCGCGGTCGGCCAATGCCGCTGACTGGCAGCAGCTCGGACGGCACGCAGCCGATTCGCCACCGCGTGACCGCAGCCGAAGGCGAGGCCAGCGGGTCTTCACTGCCGCGGCGCCAACGTCTCAGCATCAAAGCGGTCGCTCCGCTGTCCTCCGCCGCGAGCTGAAGACGGCGCATGGCGGTCATGGTCGCCCTGCCAATCTCTCCGACAACGACGGCAAGGCCGCCATGCCGCAGCCCTTCCTCCATGACCGGCAATGCTTCGTCGTCGCTACGGCACTCAGCGTAGATCATTCGGTTTGGACACAGGCCTGCCTGGGCAAGCGAAGGAGCGAACAGGTCTCGACGTGTGAGCGCCCACAGCACTGCGCCGCTGCTCCCTCCCAAGCGCGCGGCGATCCCGGCTACGAACAGGGTTGCGGCGGCATCGTCAGAAAGAGCGCAGCTTTCGCTAATGATCTCGTGCAGCCCAGCCGGCACCAGACCGCCGCCAATCCTGCTATCCATGGCATGGACGCCGAACGGCAGCCGTGCCCTGGTTCCTGAGCTGGGGGATGCCTGGATAGCTCGGATTTCTGCGCGCAAAGCTTCAAGGCGGATATCCGGAGAAAAAGATTGCATCGGAACAACGACTCACTTGTTCTCTTTATGTTCTCATTTTCGGCACAGGTGAGTCAATCCCGCTCAAGGCGTCTAGCCGCACCTTCCGCGCGCTATGATGGCCTCATGTGCAACCGTTATCGCCGAGCTGTCGCTCCTGCCAATCGAACTTGGATTCGGGGAGTGTTCCGCAATCCGCATTCCCCTGCGTTTTCCGGAAGGACGCCCCAATCTCGCCGATTTGGACATCTCATCACCGATACCGGTACGATCGTTCGTGCCAGCCCCCACGAATCCGGCGTTACTGAACTTGTGCAGCGCGCCGTTGGAGCCGGCCCGGACCGACCGACAAACCCGCATTTAACTGTAAGCGCGCCGATAATCGCATCGTAGCCCGTCGTCGTTAATGAACCAGGCGCAGCGGAACAGCCGCCGGACGGCGCGTCGCCGACATTAAAGCTAATCGCTGCTTGTTAGCGCCGGGTCGGCAGCGCGGCCCCGGCATAAGGGTCATAGGGAACGGCCTGCGGCCGATTCTGCGCGCCGGCATCGGGATAGACCGGCGGCGGCGGAGCCTCGGCCATCTCGGGCGGAGCGCCCTCGCCGTTCACGGCCCTCATGATCCCGGCCGCGATCGTCGAGGCGCCGAACAGGATGAAGCAGCCGAAGATCACCTGGATCGCGCGGCGCACGTCGACCCGGCCCGACATCAACAGGAAGCCGATCGAGGCGACCGCGATCACCGCCACTGCTGTCGCGATTGTTCCGAGCAGTGTCGAGCTCAACCACTGCACTGCCGCGGCAAAGACAGACGGGCTTCCAAGCTCCGGATTCACAAGTCTCGGTCCGAAACGGCTCCGCCGGCCCGCTCGCGCAACACGACCGAATCGACGCTGCGGCGGCCGCCGGTCCGCGAGAGCTGGACGAAAAGGTCGATCGACTGGCGGACATAGTGCCGCACGTCGTCCCGTCCGAGCCTGGTCCCGCCCTGGAGCACCAGCATCGCCAGCTGCTCGACCGCGCTTTCGGGCGAGTCGGCATGAATGGTGGTCATCGAGCCAGGATGCCCGCTGTTGATCGCCCGAAGAAAGGCAAAGGCCTCGGGCCCCCGAAGCTCGCCGAGGATGATCCGGTCGGGCCGCATCCGGAGCGATGCCGAGACCAGGTCGTTCGCGCTCACTTTGGCTTCTCCAAGCTCGCCCCGGACGCAGACCAGGCCGATGCTGTTGTCATGCTCGACGACCAGCTCGGGCGTGTCCTCGATCAATATCAGCCGTTCCTCGCGCGGGATCTCGCGAAGGAGCGCGTTCAGGAAGGTGGTCTTGCCGCTCGAGGTCCCGCCCGAGACGACGATATTCTTGCGAAAGCGCACGGCGAGCGACAGCGCGGCCGCGAACTCGCCTTTTCCGGCGAGCGAGCGCAATTCCTCCTCCTTCGGCCTCGCCGCGCGATTCGCCAGCGTTTCCGAAAAGTGACCGCGCTCCGCATAATCCTGAAGGCTCATCGACGGCGCGACATGCCGGCGGATGGCGAGCGCCAGCGGCCCCCGGGTCGCGGGCGGAACCACCAATTGGATGCGCGAGCCGTCGGGCAAAGTCGCGGCGAGCAGAGGATGCTCCCGGCTCACTCCCTGGTGAGTCAAAGCGGCGATCTGCCGAGCGAGCCGGGCCAGCGTCAGCTCGCTTAGATTTGGGTCTTCGAGGCGCTCGACGAGCCCATCGAGAGTCTCGACCCAGAGCTCGCCCGGGCGGTTCACATAGATGTCGGTGACTTCGCTTCGCGCAAAGATCGGCTCGAACGGCGCGAGACAGGCGCGGAGGTAGACGCCGCCCGGCACGAGCTCGGCCGCCGCAATGCTCATCTCGGCGGTGCCGCGGCGCTGAAATCCAGATCCTGCGCAACGAACACGCTGATGCTCTTGCCCGCCGGGACGCTGAGGGTCGGCGTATAAGTGCCGGTCGGGACGATCTGGCCCGCCGAGGGAGCGGTCGCGCCCGGAAGGACGACCACGGGGCCGGTCACCTGGCGCTGCGCGAGCGCGCCGCCGAGGCCGACGGTCGACTGGAGGAGCGAATCCCCCAAACGCGAGAAGAAATGCGTGTTCACATGGGCCGGAACCCCGCCGCGCCCGACCGTGTCGACAGCGGGCGAGTCCATCGCGATCGTCATCCCGTCGGGGCGGATCAGCCGGGTCCAGCTGATGATCGCTCGTTTCTGTCCCTGGGCGACATCGGCGCGATATTCGCCGACGAGGCGGCTCCCGCGCGGAATGAGGATGTTGGTGCCGTCGAACGAGCGCACGTCGCGCGACACGATCGCCCGGGCAAAGCCCGGCCGCGTCGAATCGAAGCCGGTCTCCAGCACCGCCGGAATGAGCGTCCCTTGCGGAACGGTGGTCGATCTGTTTGCAAGCGCGCTCGCGCGCATCCGGCTCGCCGGCTGAGCCCCGTTGAGCGACGGAAGCGAAGGTGCCGCGGAAGCGGCGGCGGAGCCGCCAGCCGCCGCACTCCCGCTGTCGATCACCAGCGGCGCGCCCGCCGACACGCGGGGCTGCGCGGGAGCCTGGGGCATGGGCGTGATCTCGGGTGCCGGCCGGGTGGCATAGATTTCGGGCGCCGGCATGATGGCGGGGGCTGGACCAGGCTGCGCTGCTGGTGCCGGCGGCCTCTGTTCTTCGGCCGGCGCGGGCTCCGTCACCGGCGCGGCGGCCGGCGGGATATAGAGGGGCGGCGGCGCCCATGAATTGGCGCCCGCCGATGGCCCGGGCCTGACCGCCGGCTCGGCCTGCCGCTCGCGCCGTTCATTCAGAACGACGAAGAGCAGGATCGCGGCGATAAGCGCGGCAGCGGCGATCGCGAGCGGCGGCAGGCCCCTGCGCGGAAGGCGCACGACCGGCTGCACGCCCGGATCGCGCGGATCCTTTGCCCCGAACAGCGCCTGGAGCCGCGGATCCCCGATTTCGGTGACAGGCATCAGCGGCGCTTCTTCGGAACGATGCGGACCGCATGGGCGACATTGCGGTCGATCCTGAAGGTCAGCCGCTGCGGCGCCCCGTCGACCACATAGACATCGTCGGTACCCATCATGCCATTGACCAAAACCTCATTGCCCGCCCGGTCGGTCGTATAGATGGCCGGGATCGAGGCGGTCCTCGGCCATTGGATGTAAATATGCTGGCCGTCGTCGGTGATCGAAGAGGGCCACAGCTGGCGGTCCCCCGAGACCTTGTAGCGGCTGATGGCCCGGGTCGCCGCGGCGACGTCGACATAGCCCTCCTCATGCGCGGCGGGCTTTTGCGCCGGATAAAGGAACCGGACGCTATAGGGCATGTCCGGCGTCGGCCCGGCCAATGCGGCGAGGTCGAAATGATAGACCCGGATCGACGTCACAACTGTCATGTTGGTGGCCGAGTCCGCCAAAGCGGGCTTCAGGAACAGCCGGTCGCCGGCCTTGTTGACGCTCACCTGCCACGCACTGTTGTCGCCCAATGCGACGCTCTGGACCTGCTCATCGGCCGAGAGCTCGACCATCAATTCATAGCCGGGGGCGCCGCGCAGCTGCACGACCTCGCCCGGCGCATAATCGACCTGCTGCAGATGCGGATCGCCATTGCCCGGCGCCGGCTCGACCGCGGCCATAGCCGATGCGGGCGCCGCGGCCAGGAGCAGCATCGCGCAAAGGATTGTTCCTCGCCTCATCGGGGCGCTGACTTCCGTCCCGGCTGCGGAGCCCCGCCATAATAAGGCGCGGAAAGAGGGTCCGCTGCCGGTTCGGCAGGGCCGGCAGCGGACGGCGCCGGTGGAGCAACCTCCGGCGTCAGAGATTCCGGGTCCTTGCGATAAGAGACCACCTGGAAGCCGAGCGGGTTCACGAACCGGTCCTCGAGGCTCATCGGCGCCTCGGAATAACGATAGCGCACCACCGCCGCCCAATGGGCCGGCGGCTGGGGCTGGGCGCCGGCGTCGCTCCTCATCGTGTCGAAGCGGACCAGCACGACATCCTTGCCCAGAGGCGACACACTCTTCACCGCCGCATCGACGATCGTCGTGCGCGGATAGACGACCAGCGGGCTCTGCGGGTTCGAGACCTGCATTTGCGTGAGATATGAGCTGCGCGCTTTGCCGGCCGAGAAGAGCGCGACCTTGCGATAATTCGCATTCAAGGTCGCCATGTCGAACCCTTCGCGCGCCAGTACATATTGGACAAGGAAGGATTGGGTGAGCGCGGTATCGGGGGCGATCGTCGCTTTGTCCAAAGGCTTCAACGCCTGGACATAGCCGGTCGTCTTGTCGACCATGAGCGTATAAGGCTCGACGGTCTTCAAGGGCATCAGGAAGACGAGCGCGATGGCCTCGAGCAAAGCGATGACGGCGGCGATTCCCGCGATCCACCAGGCGATGCGCGTGGACGAACGGATCGCCTGGAGCCGGTCGCGATTCCAGCTCGCGGCTTCCGCATAATAAGCGTCGAGCGCTTCGCGGCTCTGCTCGTTCATTCGCTCATGTCCCGCTTCGCCGCGCTCGCCGACGCCCGCGCATGCGGCCGCCGCGTGAAGGAACGGCCGACCGGCACCGGCGCCAGGCGCTGCTCGTCCGAAGAGCGAACCGCCGGTACTCTTGTCGAGCCGCCGGGCCCCGCGAGTGCCGTCGGCGATCCGAGCCGCTCGCGGCGCTCTGCCGCCATCAGCATATTGGCGACCGCCGCCGCCCGGCTCCGCTCGGCTTCGCCGATGCGTGAGACATTGGCCGTGCCGCCCAACATGTTCCGCTCCTCCCTCCGCGGCGCCGCCGCCATCGGCCGCATGACCGGCGCCAGCCGGAACGCGCGCGCGACGCGCGCACAGCCATAAAGGGCCGCAAGGACCAGAATCGCGAACAAAGAGGAGATGACGAACAGCTCAGTGGCGACCGTCGGCAGCGCCTCCCCCGCCATGCGCCGCGCGAGCACGTTGCTGAGCCAGGGCTCCAGGAGCGCGAGTTCGAGCCCGAGCGCAATCGAGACGCCAATGGCGGCGAGCGCCGCGCCGCCCAGAACCCGCACCCAGCCCTCGAACAGGCTGCGCGTATTCTCGAACATCAAAAAGGCGATGAAGAACGGACCGAGCGCCAGCATCAGCCCCGCGACAATGCGGACCGAGCCGAGCCCGGCGACGGCAGTGAGGTCGAACAGGATTCTCGATCCGCCGAGCGCGAAGGCATTGAACCCTGCGAAGGGCGAGGGCGGAAGCTGCGCATAAGCATTGGCCGGCGGATTGCCGGGGCCGAGCATGGCGAGCTGGGCGAGGCCATGATCGGCAAGGTCGAGCCTTTGCACCAATGTCCCGTCGGAGCCGACGATACGCGCCTGCGGGCCGATCTCGGCGACCAGCTGCGACGGTCCGTCCGTCACCAGATCATAGATGAGGGTCCGGTAGGCGGGCCAGCTGGTCGCGAGCGCGAAGACGGCCCCGATCTTCACAAAGGCCAACGTTCCCTCGCGGACCGTGATGCTGCGCCCGAGCAACAGATTATAGCCGAGGATCGCGATGAAGATCGTCAAAAAGCCGGTGAGCACGACCGACAGTGTCGAGCCCGGCGCGGCAAGCGCCGCCCAGGATCCCGAGCCGAGGATCCGCGCCTGGCAATCGATATAAGAGGTCATCGAGCCGATGAAGCCCGAGCCGGGCGGAAGGGCGGGACAGACAAACATCAGGCGACCTCGAGCAGGCGCGGGAGCCAGGCCGCGGGGTCGTCGCCGGTTTCCAGGCGGATTTCGTCGAGGAGCCGCACCGTCCGCTCGCGTCCCGATAGTACCGTCAAGATGTCCTTTTCGCCGGTGAGGTTGAGCCTCGCGACCACGCTGTCATTGCCATGCTTGATGAGGAAGCAATGCGCGCTGTCGGGAATGGTCCGGATGAGCTCCAGCTCGTGGCTCGTGAGCCCGAACCCTTCCACATATTCGCGCGCTTGGGCCTTGGGATTGGACATGAAGATCTGGGTCGCGGCCTGCTCGACGATCGCGCTCGCGATCCGGCTCTCGAGCGCATCCTGCGCGCTCTGGGTGGCGAAGCCGACGATCCCGTTGCGCTTGCGGATGGTCTTTTCCCAATCCTTGATGCGGCGGACGAAGACGTCGTCGTCGAGCGCCTTCCAGCCCTCGTCGACGACGATGATCGCCGGGCTGCCGTCCAGCCGCTCCTCGACCCGGTGGAAGAGAACCATCATCGCCGGCGTCCGGACGGCGGAATCGTCGAGGATCTGGGTCATATCGAACCCGACTGACTCGGCATCGAGGTCCGTCAGATCCATTTCGTTGTCGAACAGCCAGGCCCGCTCCCCCTCGCCCCACCAGGAGCGGAGGCGCGACCAGAGGTCGTTGCCGTGCGGCCGGTGTGCACCCCTGAACAATTCGACCAGATAGCGCAGGCGCCTCAGCTCCACCGGCTGCTCGTAGCTCGCCTCGATCGCATCCTTGACCTGCGCCAGCTCCTCCCCGTCCGCCCCGCCCGCCAGCACCGCGATCCAGTCGATCAGGAACTGGCGGTTGATCGGCGTGTCCGGCAGCTGAAGCGGATTGAGGCCCGAGGGCACTCCTGGCCGGAGCACGTCATAGCGTCCCCCGATCGCCCGGATGAACAGCTCGGCTCCGCGGTCCTTGTCGAAAAAGACGATCCGGGGTCTGAACTTCCTCGCCTGCGCCAGCAGGAAATTGACGACGACGGTCTTGCCCGAACCCGACGGACCGATGACCGTGAAATTGCCGAGATCGCTTTGGTGGAAGTTGAAGAAATAGGGACCGGCAGCGGTCGTCTCCAGAAGGGTGACCGCCTCGCCCCAATGATTTCCCACCGCTTTCCCAAGCGAGAAATTATGACAGCTCGCAAGCCCCGCGAAATTGCTGCTCGAGACGAGCCCGCGACGGGCAATATATTTGAAGTTACCAGGAAACTGCGCCCAGAAGGTCGGCTCGAGCGCAATGTCCTCGCGGACCGACAATATGCCGAGATCGGCAAGTGACGCCTGAACCTCGGCGACGCCTTCGTCGACCTCCTCCGGCGTACCCGCTCGCACCGCGATCGTCATATGATGCTCGCCGAACGCTGCCCTGCCGGCTGCAACATTGTCCTTGGCGTCGGTGAGCTCGGCGCGGAGGCTCAGCGCCTCGTCCTCGGCCGAGCGCATCCGCCGTAGCGCGAGGTTCATGCGCGAGAGCGCCGCCTGCCGTTCGACGAACCCGAAGGATTGCGCGACCGTCATTTCGAACGGGAGCCGCAACAGCTCGTCGAACATTCCCGGTGCGGTCTGCCCCGGATAATCCTTTATTGAGACCAGTCCCAGGAACTGCCGCGGGCTCGCACCGGCACGGCCAAGCTCGACCGCATCCTCCCCGAAGCTGATCCGCCGGTACGGCAGATAATCGCCGATATCCTGCATCGGCAGAAGCACTGGCCGCATCTCGCCGTTGAACAGATAGGACAAAACCTCGAGCGGCTCCGAGCAGGGACCCTGACGCGTCTCGTAGACGCCGAGCAGGCGCGGTTCGTAATTGCCGAGCGAGGCGAGCAAGGCCTCGCGCGCCTGGTTAAGCTGCTGAAGCTCGTAGCGCGTCGTGTCCAGCGGCTCGACGACCTTGCCGAACCGCCGTCGCAGGCGGTCCGCGGTCCCCACCTTCCCTTGAAGAGGTCGGCGTACCAGCGTCAGGAACAGATCGTTCACATAAAGCCGGCGGGCCGAGAGCTTCGCCCGCCATGCGCTGTCCAGCTGCCGGGAGAAGCCGTCGCCAAAGTCTGCGTTCAGCGAAGCCTCCGCCTCGCGGCGAACGATATGATGATAAATGGCATAGCGCGAAGAGCCAATCGCCTGAAGCGCGGCATCGCGCAGCGTCTTGCGGTAATTGATCTCCTCGCTGTCCGCGGTCTCGAACAACAGCCCGCGAAGCTGCGCGACCTGTAGAAGAAGTCCGTCGCGTGTCTCGATTGTGAAATCGTCGACATGCCGCGCATATGGCAGATGGCGACCGGCTGGCTGCTCCCGAACGGCAGCCGCGGAATCGCCCGTCAGGGCCGGTAGGAGTTGCATCCCCATATCCGAAAGTTGCGGACGCGCGGGCATTTGGACACACGTGCAAGCCACAGATCGAAGAACCGCGGCTCCTTCAGACACAGCAGCACCCCTGCGCCGTGCAGCAACAGCGCAGCACCAATCACCCAGATCGACTTGAAGATCAGGAACAACTCGGTCGCGATCACCACATTCGCGACGAACAGGCTGTAGGTGACGCCCGCGAACATCTGCGGCCGGGTCAGGCCCACGAACAATGTGTCGCGCTCGAGGCTCATTGCCCCAATGTCGCGGTCGAATGGATTCCCGCGACGATGCTCGCAGCGCCGAAGAGCACGAAGCAGCCCAAGATCACGGTCACGCCATATCGCCAGTTGACACGCCCTGTAAGCATCATGAAACCGACCGTCGCCACCGCGATTACAGCCGCCACCGTAGCGACGGTTCCGAGCAGCGTCTCCTGCAGCCAATTGACCGCGGAGACGAGCACCCCGGAGCCTGCAGGATCCGAATAGCTATCCTGTGCCCAGGCAGGCGCTGCAATGACCAAGAAGACAAGAGCCGCACGCGCAGCGCAGATCCGGTTCGACATTGAAAACTTGTCCCCCGCCCAAACGATTCGGCAAGAAGGATACTGCGTCAACGAAGCCGAATTGCCAATGCCTTCGCATGAAAAATCGCCATTTTCTTACCTACCGCCAATGTCGAACGCAGATTCAGACAAAGTGTCCTAGCGCGACACTCCGCAAAATACTATAAGCATCCGAGCGGAGAGATACATGTCAGCAATAACAAATGGGGTTGCTAACACGCCAAAAGTGACCCGATCCCCCCACGGAACAAGCACAACCAACAAGGTATGCACCACGACTATCACCAAAATTCCTATCCAAAATTTCGGATTACGAGAGATGTCTCTGAGTATACATATGAGAGACAAAATTCCGCAGATGCTCAACGCGGCCACAAAACCGCGTCCTTCCTGACTATAGTACGATAGCAGAAAATATACTGGGAGAGAGATCGCTATTATAGTAAATAGCAAACTGTTAGGGATTTTTCGATAGGTCACATCCATTCCTATTCCCCGGACATGCATTTGTTATAGTCTTTACGAATGTTATTTAGATCGTTAGCTACTGCGAGAACTCCGGTAAATTTAGCGCCAGCATCGACTATAGCGTGGAACAACCCGCCTGACATCGCGGCCTGTTTTCCAAACATCGTAAAATGGTAGTTCGTTATACCGTTACCGAGACCCTTTAAGTCTCCCGACGCTCCCGCCAAAACCAGCGATCCTCCAGCAACCGCAATTTGGGTCAACCGCAGTTCCGGAAAAAAAACGGCCAAAGCCACGCCGCCACTATCGACCACAAGGGATGCTCCATCCGTCGATAGGACCGCTTCTTGTAAGCATTGTTGACGGCTCTTGTGATGTTGTCGCTGGTTATTCCGCGGCCGATTTGCAGGGTTTCGGAGCTTAGGATCTCTTCCCGGATCGCCGCCATTTATTCCCCCTACAAACGAGCTCCCGCCTTCTCCACCGCCTGTGCTAGGACAGCTTGCAGTTATAACGATTGCGTTCGAAGCGGCCGGAGGAATGGTAAGGTCGTTGCACCCCAACCCCAATGGATCGATCGCATTGACTGGATTATCATGCACATAGGTATACCAGTTCGGCCCATCCCCGTACCCGATCGGATCGGTCTGCATGAACCTTCCGAGCGTCGGCGAGTAGAACCGTGCCTTGTAGTAATACATGCCAAGCTCGGCGATCCACATCTGGCCGGTGTACTGGAACCGCCCGCTATTGCCGGAACCCGGAATGCCATATTCGTCGTAGCTGAGGGTCCCAGCCAGCGCGCCTGAGTCCGAGCTGTCAGCGATTATCGAGCCGCGCTCGTCCGCCGAGTACCAGGTTCGAACCCCTGATGGGTTATACTGCAGCAGCGGCTCTTCCGCGCCCGGCCCGAACACGTAGCGATACTGCAGCGATCCCGCGGCATCGTAATGCGCAATCATGTGGTTGCCGTCATAGACGAAGCGCAGGGTCGCTGAAGGAGAACTGACCTGCGTGAGCCGCAGTAGCGGATCGTAGCTGAGGGTTGCGCTGTTCGGGCCCGACGTCAGCAGATTCTCGGATGAGTAGGTGAAGCTGTTGGTCCCGTCCGAAGTGAGATTGCCCCTCGCGTCATAGGTGTAATTGTTGGACGCGACGCTGGTGTACTGGTTGAGTCCGTTGCTGACGTAGGGACGATTGACCCCGACATAGCCAGTGAAGCTGAACGCATTGTTCGAGCGCGGCGCAGAATTGATTTCGCTCGCCGGATTGTAGGCGATCGTGCCGATGGTGAGGTCGTTGGACGTGCCGGCAAAATCCGCTGTCAGGCTCGCCAGCCGTGAGACCGGGTCGTAGGCATAATTTTGGATGGTGCCGTTGCCGAGCGTGCGGCTCGTACGGTTGCCCAGACTGTCGTAACCGTAGGTCGCAAGCACACTGATCCCGCTGCTCGCGCCATTTTCGCGAACTTTCGTCATCTCGCCCGTGGCGAGATAATCATAGTCGACATAGAATCCGTCGGGCCAGGTCAACCGCGTCCGCCTCCCTGCAAGGTCATATTGGTACGATACAGCTCGCGCCGTCCCGTTGACGTCGCTGCTGCTCGAGGTCAGCCGATCGAGCGCGTCATAGGCATTTGTGATCCCGAGACCGCCGGTGCTAAACTTGGCGGTCAGCATCCGCCCGAGATTGTCGTATGTGTAATCGCGGTCGGCGGTCGTCGAACCGCCCTTATGGGTCATTCGATCGAGCTTGTCGTAGCTGTGGGTGATGCTGTTCCCATCGCGGAGCCGCCGCGAGGTCACATTACCGTTCGCATCGTACGTCAGCTGCTCGTAATCGGTCGTCGAGCTCGTGCCGGATCCCTGCGCCATGTTCGGAAATTGCGTTTTGGTAAGCCGGTCGAACCCATCGTAGCTGTAGGTCGTGAGATTATTGTCGCCGTCCTTTAGCGTCTTGACCTTTCCGTTGTTCGAGTAGGTCAGCGTTCGTTCGGCCCTGACAGCGGCGGTCCCGATGCCATCCTCGGATTTGATCGGTTCGCCGGCCGCATCATAGCTGGTCTTCTGGATGCGGTCTGGGCCATAAAGTCCTGAGGTTCCCAATGTGCAGGCATCGGGCGGAAGCGATGCGAACGTGGCGGGATTCATGCGGGCGACCGAGCATAGGAGACGGCCGTTCGCATCGTAGCTGGCCTGGGTGACTGCATAAGTCGTTCCGCTGGCCGATAGCTTGCGTGAAGCCTCACGGCCGCTCGAATCGTAGGTGACATCGACGGTTTCCGCGGATGAGAAAGCCGTCCAGTTCGTATCCGTCTGGCCGGCCGTTGTCCCAAGCTCCATCTTGATCGGCTGGCCATCGAGATTATAGGTTGTTCGCACCGCGCGATTGGGAAGCGCGCCGCCGCCGTCCGGATCGGGTCCAATCTGACCGATCACCTGTCTCGCCGCATCGTAGAGCATCCGGCGTTTGTCCGCCGTTCCGGCAAGTGGGCCATCGACGTAGGTGACGTTCCCATCGTTATCGTAGGTGAGCGTGTTCGTCGCCGTGAGAACGCCATCCCCCGAGCCCTTTGAAGCGCTTACCGGCAGCAGGTTGTTCGCGGTACCCGCGCTCTGCGGTCCGTAACCGATGGTCGCCTTGGCTTCGTCGGCGGTTCCCGCGCAGCTGGAATTCGTCTGGCATTCCGAAATCGACGTAGGAAGATAGGTCGGCTGCCCGGAAGCCACGATCGAGCCCGCGCTATTCTTGAAATAGCCCTGGAGCGCCGTGTAGCCGTAACGGGTCTGCGGGCGGACAGCGCCGGTCGCGGGCGCCGGTCTGGTCACGGTCAGCACACCGCCGTGCGTACTGTCGTAGGTGAAGTCGGTAGTATTGCCCTTTGCGTCGGTCGTGCCGCTCGGCTGATTGCAGGTGAGCGGGTTGGTGCAGCTTGCCGGGAAGGATGCGGAAGTGACGATGTCGGCGGGAGTTCCCGGCGTCTTGGAAATCAATCTTTTCTCGGTGACATTGCCCCTGTCGTCATAGACATAGTGGGCCTTGTTACCTTCAGGGAAAGTCACATCTGTAAGGCGCCCCTTCGTATCGTAGCTGTACGAAGTAACTCGATTGAGCTCATCGGTCTCGGACTTGATCACGCCCAGCGTGCTGTCGGCGACAATCGTTTTGTGCGTTCCGTCCGGGTTCGTGACCGTCGCTGTCATCAGGGGAGCCGCTTGGTTCCAGGAATATGTCCAGGTCCTGCCTTCGGCAGTGAGAGAAGCGACTCTCCCATGCGTCGGGTCGTACGTGATGGTGGTGTTCGGCGTTGAGGAGCTCGGCCGCTGGATGGATTTGATCTTGCCGTTCGAAGCATCGGCGTAGCCGATCGTGTAGACGGTGGACCGGCTGAGGACGTCGGCGACGGTGAGCGTTTGCGTATGGTCGCCGTTGATCACACCAGAAAATGACAGGGACGGCCATGATTGCGAGAAGGTGCATGTGTCAGCGGCCGGCGCACAATAATCGACGCCGTTATTGAGCAGGGTAACTTTCTTGAGGCCGAGCCAGCCCCCTTCGATCCAAGTGCCGTTTCCCAGATATTCGAGCTTGGCCATAAAGCCATTCGACGACTGAACCGACTGCACGCGCAGGCGCCCAATGACGCTGAGGCCGTTGACCTCGACTTCCTTGTAAGTCAGCGTGAGCTTCTGCTTGTTTGGAAAAAGGATCGTGTGCGCGACACCGAGCACGTTCGATCCGTAAAAGCGGAAATCGATCACGCTCGGGCCGTAGTCGCTGTCATCCATTTGGATGACGGTTCCGTCTCTTAATGTGCAGGTCCAGATCGAGCCGCTGACCGACAGTGTCTCGCCGCTCCCCTGCTGGTTGACATATTTGCCGCTGGGAGCATCGAAACTGAAGTTGATCGAGCGATTGCCGGTGACCACCTGCACACTCGATCCGGCGACACCGTAAACCGCATATTGGAACGGATGATCCCAGACCGCAGACCCAGCCGTAAACTGCAGGCTCCTTGCGTACGAAAGGCCTGCGGTGCCCGATCCGATGGATATAGTAGGCGCCGAGAGGCTCAGTTCGCCGGTCGCAAGATCGACCCCATTCTGATCGACCACCTGCCGCACCGGCGGAATGTAGTCTGTGTCCACCTGAGCCTGGGCCGGTGAAGCCAATGCCGTGCTGGCGAGCAATGCGCAAAGGAGTTGCGTTGAACTAAGCCTGATCATCAGTCCCCCTCGGACGGGCCGCAGCCCGACGTTGCTTCAATTGTGGCTCGAGGTTTCACGATTGGTCTCGCGCTCGTCACTCTTCCGGCGGAGCGGGCGCCGGATCCGTCGTGCTCGAGTCGGGCGGCGCGGTTGAGTCCGTGCTTGGCGGCTCCGGATCGGGGTCTGCGCTCTGCAGACATGTGGTGCACAAGGTGCCGCTGTGATCGATCGATCCAGTTCCCTGACTGTCGGTGATGGACGCGTCGCCGGTCGCGTTCGTCAGGTTGAGGAACATCGTCCTGATGCCCTTCGCCCGCTGCGTATCAATCGTGGTCACGACGACATTCTGCGAGGTCTGGGTTGACGTGAACGTCAGCGTTCCGGACTTAGCGGCGTAGTTGGTCCCCGCAAGCGCAGTACCGTTGGCCGTTGCATAGCTGACGCTGCAGCTGCTCGACGTCGCGCCCGCCTTCGACACCGTGAACGTCAGCGGATTGCCCTCGACCACGAGCGGCGGATCGTTGACCGAGAAGCTGACGGCGCTGCACGGGCCACCGCTGTCGTCGTCATTGATTGTGGCGGTTGCGCTGTTCGGCGTGCCCAGGATTCCCCCATTCGCCGGGCCCGACAGGTTCAAAGCGAATGTCTCGGCGCTTTCGATCGTCGAATCTTCGACCGTGCTGACGATTACGGACTGGGACGCCTGGGTCGAAGTGAAGGTCAGTGTCCCTGAAGCCGCGGTATAGTCGCCGGGCGCAACCGCGGTCCCGTTCGCGGTCGCGTAATTGACCGAACACAGCCATGTCGTCGATCCGCTCTTGGTAACCGTGAAAGTCGATCCGCCGCCCTCGGTCACCGCTCCATTGCTGGCAACCGTGAAGCTGACCCCGGCACAACGGTCGTTGTCGATGATCGTGGCTGTGGCAGTTGACGGAGAGCCGAGGATCGATCCGTTCATCGGGTTCGATAGAGTCAGCGAGAATGTTTCATCGTTCTCCGCTGTCGTGTCATTGGTCGTTGCGACGCTGACCGTCTTCGATGTCTCCGAGGACGTGAACGTCAACGTGCCCGATTTGGCCGTGTAATCACCAGGAGCCGCGGCGGGGAAAGTTCCAGGTCCGTTGGCCGTCGCATAATCGACGCTGCAAGAATTGCTCGTCGTGCCGTGCTTGGTCACCGTGAAGACGGAGTTCGCGCCTTCCGAAACCGGGCCGTTGCTGGCGATCGTGAAGTTGATACCGACGCAGTCGGTCTCGTTGTCGGTGATGGTGCCGATACCCTGGCCGTCGCCGATCGCCGAACCCGCGCTTGCGTTCGAAAGATTGAGCAGAGCGGTCTCGGAGCTCTCGACGGCGCTGTCATCAACGGTCGACACGCTCACCGTTTTGGAGGTGTCCGTGCTGAGGAACGTCAGCGTCCCCGATTTCGCCGTATAGTCGCCAGGCGCCAAGGCCGTCCCGTCGGCGGTCGCATAATCGACCGACAATGTTCCCGAAGCGCTTCCCGTCTTTGTGACCGTGAAGACGAGGTTGCCGCCTTCCTTCACCGATACATCGCTCACGGAGAAACTGACGGCTGGCGTCGAGGTGCAGTCGCCGGTCGTGGAGACCGTCACATTGTCGCGGTTGTCCGCGGGATCGTAGGCGAAGCAGGCGTTCGTATTGCTGTTGACCGTTCCCGAATGGGAAACCTTCACGAGGCGTCCGAGCGCGTCGTAGGTGTAGGTCAGCGTTTCGCCGGCGAGAGCCGGCCCGGCCAGCGAAAGGGCGGCTGCCGCGAGAAGCAGCGCTGAACAAACGACGCCTGTGCGAGCTTGCATCCCAAGTCTCATGGACGCCTCTTCTTGTGAATGGTTTGTGCGGGAGCGAGAGCGACAGCCGCGCCGCCAACGCCGTGCGGAAGAAATCGCGCGCCTGGCTTCAGCTCGCTGTCGGAAATGTGCGGAGATACAGCAGATGCAACGCTGTAACGGCGCGCACCGCGTGCACGCCCAAAAGCAACGTCAATCGTCCCGCCACGAGCCCGCATGAGCGCCTCGCCTCAAAATGACGCGGACTGACAAGAGACGGCTGCCCGTTGCGGGATTTCCCGCAACGGCTTCCGAGCCACCGTTGCTTCGACAGTTCCCCCGCAGCCCAAGCTACAGAGATGATGTTGATCGTCAATGGCGGAAGTTCTGCCCTGTCGAACATTGATTGAAATCAACATCGAGCTTCGTGGCGCGACACAAATCTTGCGATGAATGCAGGAGAGTATCGGAAATACGATTCATGCGCCTGATGGTGAAATGGTCCGTTTCAAAGTCCTGCGGCCGAGCGGATACGAAGAGGAGCCGAGCCATCGCTCAGTTCTTCGGCAAAATATTTGAGCGACTCATGGTGAAGCAACCAGATGGAATGGGCATGTGCGGCGCGCTCGGTCTGGGTGTCCCGATATGCTGACGCCACAGTTTCGGATCCTCATTGCCGGCCCCTCCCGATCTATCAGGAACCGACGACGAACAGCTGGGCAAGATAGGATTCGAGCGCTTCGCGGCCGTGCTCGGTCAACTTGACGACCGGGCCGCGAGCCCAATGCTCGCGCACGACGAGTCCCTCATCCTCGAGATAGTCGATCCACCGTAGAGCCGAATTCATCCGGATCGACAGGCTCTCGCAAATGAGGTCGAGACCCGCGACGCCGTCGCCGAGCGCGTATAGGGAAAGAAGGACGTCCCATGCCGCTTCGCCGAACATCGCCGGCGGCAGATATTTTCCGCGCAGACGACGCTCCGAATGGATGCGAAGCGCGCGCGCCTGCAGAGCCGCCTGGCCAGGGTCCTCGGTACAGCTTTCTGCGCCCGCGCCGCCCAGTAGGTGAAGCAGTCGCTCGATGTCCCCGATGTCACGGTCGGTGAGCCGAAGCTGATGGGTCCCGGTCCCGATGGAGAGCTGCAAGGATTTCATCGCGGGAACGCCCATGCTCTCACTTGCGACGGCCTCGCGACCAGGCTGCGCCCGAGCCCGGTCCCGAGCCAGGATTTGGAAAGGTATGACGGCCGCGACGCGGATCGGGAACTTGCGGGCGGCCGGTGCGAGCCGCCGCTCATCTCAGCATACCCCGGCCGCGATGCGCTCCAATCATGTCGCCTGCCTTCCAGCGTCGGCGAAGTTCAGCACATCGGCGGAGATACGGAACCTCGAGCGCATGCTGGCAAGAACTGGCTCGCTGACGGAAATCTGCAGCGCCTGGAGCTTCTGTCAGAGACATTCGGATGGACGGCCGAGCAGCGTTACGGGCCAGCCGATGGAAAGCAACGCCGGTACACGATGGGGCTCGGAGACCAAGGTGTACCGGCGGATCGAGTTCAGCAATGCGAACTCGATCAAGGCGAGGGCGAGGAGACGATGAACCTTGACGACCGGCGTTCCGGCAACCTCGGACGGCCTGACGACCAGCCGAGAAATCTCCCGGCAGTCGTCGCCGACCGTTACCTTCGGCTCCAAGCATGTGGCGTCGTCCGGCAGTCGGCAGCAGCCTCAGAGAGCGCTGGTGGCGCCCGGTCGCCTCCGAACGGGCGATAAGATAAACGGCCCGGTCCGTGTCGAATTCATCAAGCTCGAGGCACGTCGTGGGACATGGAAGGTCCCATCCGAGCGCGTCGAGAAAGACTATGGGAACCAATTTGCCAATTCGCGGTCGACTGCGATAGTTTAACATAGATTTAGGGCGGTTTTCCGGACAGACACCTGCCCGCGACGCAAATGTGGTGGAGAGGGCATGGCGAGCGAAACTCTTCCAATTGGCGAAGAGATGCTTCGCGGCGCGCTCGGACAGATGCAATCGGCGCTCGACACGCTCGACCGCGCCAAAGCCCCGGCCCATATCGGCGCCCATCTGGATCTTGCAATCTCGGAGCTCGAAAAGGCGATCGGCGTCACGGGCCCAGTGCCTGATCTGGGCTCGGTCGCAAAGCGCCTCTGCTGACAGAGCCCCGTTCAGAGAGCGCCCGCGCGAAAAGAATAGAGGAGCACGGCGGTCTGTCATTGCTTCACCGGCGCCCCGGGCGCAGTATCGCCTTGAGGCAGCGCTCAACCATCAGGCTTCCCTGTCCTGTCAACGACACCAGGACGATCCGGCCATCGCTGCAATGTTTGGTCCGTTCGACCAGTCCCTGCTCGTCGAGGGCGCCGATCCACCGGAGCGCCGTTGTCAGCGGAACCCCCGACCCATAACAAACCGACGATACAGGAAGCTTGGCTGGCTGCTCCGAATAGAGGGCGAGCAGCATGTCCCACGCTGGCTCGCCGGAGAAACATCCCGGCAGATGGCGCTCCCTCACGCGGCGCATCCGGTAAATCTCGGCAGCAGCACTGGAAAGAAGCTGCGGGTCGTCCAGCTCCTTTTCATCGAACAGAGGCAAGCTGCTTGCTTCTTCCAGAAAAAGGGAAGGACCTTCTTCTCTCGAGTTGACGATACGCACGACAAGGCTTGCGTCAGTCGGGATGACAAGCGGCGCGTGAATCGCGGCGCGAGCGCGGATGCCATGGCGTATTGCGTCAGAGATCGGGCTCGCAGGACCCTGAGGCTCGCGTGCATCGGGACCGGCTTCGCCTGAGCGCACGTCAGTCGCGCTTCTTGCCGTTGAAGGCGAACATCCGCCTCCAGCCGGCCGCCGTTAGAATGAAATGGTCAAGCAGAAAGACCTCGATCGCTTCGCCTTTGCGATGGAGGTCCATCGTGAACTTGCGCCATCGGGGAGCGTGCGCGATCGCGCCGGTCGGATCGTTGGTGGCGAGGACGATTCCGGACGCCAGGCAATTCGCAGCCAGGCGTAAAATGTCCGCGACGGCGCGATCTGGGTCAATGGACGTGGTGGCCCCGATCCGTTGCGAACGGATCAGACCGCACCGGTCATCCACGAACAAGGCCTCCATCGTGCCGGTACGCTCGCGAAATCCATCGGCATCCAGCGTCCGGATGACACGCTTGTCGCCACGCAGCTCCAGGCGTTGCAGCCAGGCATCGTCGGCCTTCCCGGGCGCTGGAAGCTGCGCCTCGAGGAGAAGGCGGACCGTGGGAAACTGGTCCCGCACGAATTCGGCAGCTGAATGCGGACTCCCTCGCTGCGAGTAAAGCAAGCGTTCGATCAAATTGCCGAAACGGCTCGAGCTGAGTGTGGCCAAAAGGGCTTCCAATCGGATTCTTCGCCAAATTTCCTCGTTCGCGACTGATGCTTGTGGGTTCCGATCGCCGTGACCATGAGCATGGGCCATGACCAGAACTGGACGAAGATGACGTAGCCGGCCGCCGGCAAAGGAAATGCCAACAGCCTCGCGAAGTGAGCGAAGATGGTTGCTACCTGCATGCCGGCAAGGACGATCGGCCAGAGACGGTTCGCTTTCATCGCCAGGATGGTCAAAGCGAGCGCCAGGGTGAAATCCACAAGCGCGAGACCGATCGGAAGACCTCGGACCGGTATGGAACCAAAGGAAATGGCGGCAAGGGACAAGAGGAGCGCAACGAGCTGCGCGAGGATGGCGGCCCGTTCCGGCTTTCCTCCGGCATAGATCGCGTAACCGAGGCACGCGATGAACGCGGCCGTGAAGGCGAACATGTGAATCATCGGTGGATTCCGCGCTACGCGTTCACGGCCACGAGTTGCTTATGCAACGATTTTCAGAGGGGTCGATTCCTCGGCGCTCGAAGGCGGGCATTCACTTATATCGCCATAGCTGAACGCCTGCAGGCCGATCTCGTGCTGCGTCGCCCGGAACGCCGAGTGGGCCTGTGCGAGAAACGCACGCGCCTCGACGAGGCGAGCCGTGGCTCGCGTGACAAAATCCAGACCGTTCTGGCCGGCTCCCAGTGGAAGCTTGCATCTCCGGCGACCCTCGATGACGGCAATGGTCAATTTGGCATTCCGGACGATGGCGGAGTCGACTTCCTTCTCGGCGGGCAGGAGTTCCGAGGCGACGGCCCTGGCCGCTTCATGGCGCTGGTTGAGCAATTCTAGTCTCCCTGGTGGCGTTCGCGCGCTCTTTGAGTGAGACTAATAACCGAGTGCTTCCCAAAGCGTGTAAATTCCGACCGCAGCCTGCAGCATCAGCAGCAATCCCGCGATCACCCCAATGGCAACCGCCAGGATCAAGCCGAGAGTCTGGCCGACGCCGAAATTGTTGATCAGCGCTCGTTCACTAGCCACCGATCCAGACCGTCTTTTGTCCGCACCGGTGAACGAGGAGTCCGCGAGTTCCTGAATCTGCGATAGGCCAGTTTCCTGATAGTAGTAGCTTTTGATACCGGCGCGCTTGCCACCGAAGACGATCGCGGCCGCGTCCGCGCTGCTGTTGACGTGGAGCTTTCGTCGAGCCGCCATCAAATTCTTGTTCACCCATGCTTCGCTGATGCCGAGGTCGGCGGCAATCTGCTTTGCCGACCGGCGGTTCCAGAAGCCCTCGAGACATTTGAGCTGCAGTTCGGTCAGCTCCGGAACGAAGGATTTCACATCGTTATGAGACATTGCTCCTCCGCACGCACGGGATTCCAACCTGGCTCAGCCACAAAGTGATTCATAAAAGATTCGGCCCGTGTTGCTCTAATGCATTTTGAATCCGGGGGACATGACTGGACAACGCTCGGCTTGCAGCGCTTGCCGCGATGGTTGTTGACCTGGAACGCTGGTCGATCAAGCTCGGCCGCAGCGGGGAGCTCACACGATATAAACTGGACCGGCCGGGGCCGGTCCAGCGAGGCAGTCAGGTGGCCGCGATTCGGGCCGTCCGTTTCGGATTGGTGCCGAGCGGGCCGCGCCGGTCGACAACGGTGATGCCCTTGTCCTTGGCTTGGATGACGAGGCGTTCCAGCACGCCGTTGCCGGGATAAGCAACCAGGTAGCGCGGATTGAGCGAGAGCATCTGCTCGTTGCGCCTGAATCCGGCGCGCGCGCCGAGGCGCCGGTCTAGCCCGAAGGCGACCTGCGCGACCTTGCGGCGCCCGGCCCAGGCGGCGGCAATGCGGTCGAGGCCCTTGGTGTCGCCGCCATGCAGCAGAACCATGTCGGCGACATGCTCGCGCACCTTGTCGAGCGTGTCCCAGACGCTGTTCGCAACAGCTTTCGCGTCGTCGGCCGCGGCGAACGACAAGCGACCGCCGGCAAACAGGACCGGCGTTCCGTCAGGCATGGCCGCGCGCCGGCGGCTTTCCGACCGCGCACGCAGGAAGTCGCGGCCGTCGACGACGGCGGACGTCAGTGCCGCGCTATGGTTGAGCCGCGAGCCTGTCGCGGGCCGCCAAGAGTGGCCGATCTCGTTGATGTAGAGCAAGGCTGCGGCCTCGCGGAAGGACTCCAGACCGAGCATAGCCGCCTCAGCCGCGCGAGCACGGTCGATCTGCTTCTCGAGCTCGCTCGTATGGACCTCCGAACCGTCGGCGCTGGCGAGGAGGCAACGGATTTCGTCGGCGGCGCGATCGAGTTGCGCGCTGCGCTTCGCTGCCGCGCGGTGGAACAGGTTGACAAAACCCCAGGCGAGCTCCTCGGAATCGTGCTCCAACGCGGTGTCGGGGAAGAGCGCGAACAGGTCGGACCAGATGGCGGCGAGCGTCTGGGTGACGGAATCCGGATCTGGCATTTCAGAGGCACCAGCGCTGGCCATGTCCTCGACCCTGATGTGGCCAAGCTCGAGTTGGGCGAGCTGCACGGCAAGGCTGGTCTGCATGATTTGTCTCCTCAAGCTGAGAGGCCGGAAGGGTCCGGCGCCCTGAGCCCGACGACTCGCAAGGCCGCCTCTCCGCACCGTCCGCGAAGCGGCGGGAAACCCCGGGCCGAGGCTGGCGCGGGCCGCCGAGCAAAGCGAGGCAACACGGGCCGAGAGCCGGCGGGTTGCGGCACGGCGGCAGCGGGTCAAGGCGCTCTCCGGCGCCGGACCGGCGCAATCCGCAGGGGGGAAATTGCACCCGTCGCGCCACGGGACTGCCGCGACCTAGCGCCCGGCCGGAGCTTCGGGTTCTGACGTTGCCGCCTTCATGCGAATGCGATCCAGATCCTTTCCGGCAAGATCGACAGCCTCCCGCACAGTCCAGCAGCTCTGACGGTACTCGGCCTAGTGTGGCTCGAACGTGCAGACATAGAAATGAGTGGCCGGCGCCTTCGGATCGAAATCGATCTCAACGCGACGGTCCTCCAACATGGTCCGGATATGTGGTTTCGAGGTTCAGCATCATCATTCGCCAGCTCCTTCAGGGAGGTCAACAGGGCTGGGCCGCTCACCAGAGCCTCCACCAGGGCTGCTCCTGCCGCTCGACGGCGCGGTCGAACTTGCACAGGGCCCGGGCCAGGATCCGCTCGGCGCGTATCCTGCTGAGGCCGAGCCGCCGGGCGATTTCGAGGCAGTCCAGCTTATGCGCGGCGCTGAGGATGAGGATTTCGCGTTCGATCGGCGACAAGCAAGCCGCCGCGCGTTCCACGCGCGCGATCTCGTTCGCGGAAGCAGACGTCCTGGCGGAATCGCGGGTCATGGATGCTTCAGCGGGACGCCGCCCGCATAAAGCACGCCCCAGGAGATGCAGCCGGACGCGACGGCAAGCTGCACGAAGGTTGCAGCGATATTCCAGTGGCGGCGGTGCTCCCGCACGTTCGTCCAGCTAAAGCCCTGGGGCAGCCGGTAGCCGTGTTTCACATAGGAACGTTCGATGTCGTTTAGCATGGCAAGCCTTTCCCGGCACGGGTCGGGGGCGGCGGGGAATCCGGGCGGCGATCCGTTCCGGCGCTGACGGCCGGCTGCAATCGCGGCGGATAGTGGGGGGCGCCTGCATTTCCCGTTGGACGCACCCTGCGGCCGCTTTTCACTAATTCCGGAACGCCGCCCCCGGCCGGTGCCGTGGAGAGGCGGTTCTCCTTCCATGGAGAACCGCCCGAGGAATGGCCAGGAGACGTCAGGCCGCTTCCTCGATCTCCTCCACGACGGGCTCGTCCGTGGACGCGACCTCGTCCGTGCCGGTTGCCGGTGGTTCGCCGGTCCCGCCGCCGGGCGCCGCCTCGTCGGCTGGCTGTTCGAAGCGCATCGCTTCGGGAACCCAGGCGAGCGCCGCCTGCTTGACCTCGACGTCGGCGATGAAGTCGCCCGAGAAGATCCGCTCGCATGCCTGCGCGAGCTCGGGCTTCTTGGCCTTGGCATAAGGTCCGGCGAGCGTCGGGCCGCCGACTTCGGTCAGGGCCGCGAGCGAAAGGCTCTTCGGCACCCGGTCGAAATAATTGGCGCCGCTCGGCCGCCACCAGGCCGCGACGTCGACGCCGAGCAGCTGCCCGAGATGGTCGTGGAAGGCGCAGGCCCGGTCGCCCGGCACTCCGACGCTGGCCTCGAGCGTGCGTGCCACGGCATGGCCGAGCCAGGCCGCTCGCGCCGAGTCTGCAAGCGCACGAAAGGCGTCGAAGCGCTCCGCGCGCGTCGAGCCTTCCGTCCAGCTGCGGTCGAGCGCTTGTGTGCGTTCCGCCTCGGCAAGGGTTGCCCGCGCCTCCGGCGTGCGGAAATCGAACACCGGATTGGACGGCCGCGCCGCGCTCAAGGTCGAGCCGCTCTTCTCCGACGAATGGATCTCGGCCCTGTCGACCATCAGGAAGATCGCAAGGTCGAGCGCGAACCCCGGATCGGCCGCGACATGAACGCCAAGGATATCGCGCCGCTGCATCGCCAGCTCCTCGATCAGCTGGCGCGGCAGGCCCGCCGGTTTCGGTGGTTGTGCCGGCTGCACCGCGACCGCCGGTGGTTCGCCCCGCTCGGCGTCGGTCGCGCCCTCGTCCTCGTCCTCCGCAACCTCGGCGTAGAAGCTGCTGTCGAGCTTCGGCCGGCCCTCATGGTCGAGCATGAGGAAGGCGCCGACCTTGCCCTTGAGCTCGGCGTCAATCACTGGCGGCTTGTCGGTGATCGCGTCGATCTCCTGGTCAAGCGCTCGGATCTTCGCTTCGGCCCCGGCCCTCGCGGAGTCGTCGCTCTCCGAATCTTCGAGGATGCCGACCAGCTGACCGATCTCTTCCTCAAGCGCTTCGACGCGCGCCGATTCCTCGTCGGTGAGCGGCGGCATCGCGACCGGCACCCGCCGTAGCCCCTCGGTCGCGGGATAGCCGATCCAGCTGTCGAGCGTAGGCCGGACGAACGCCAGCCCGTGCTCGGCGGCCGTCGAGGCCGCGAGCTCCTCCATCTTCTCGGAGGCCAAGCGCTCGAGCAAGGCGACGTCGAGCCAGCGCGCGTCATCGGCGTCGGCGAACAGGTCGCGCTCGACCCGCCCGCCGGCCGCGACATAGGCTTCCTCGCCGACGAAGCGGGCGCGCCGGTCGCTTGCGCTGACCGTCGCCTGGGTCATCATCCGGCGGATGCTGTCGGGATGGCTCGACATGTAGGAATGGCTGACCTGCTCGAAGACATAGGCCTGCCGTTCGGCGTCAGGGGTCGCCGCATAGGCTTTGGCGATGTCGAGGCTGATCTCGCCCGCGCCCAGCGCGTCAAACACGACCGGCGCCAGACTCGCGAGTCGCAGGCGTCCCTCGACGAACCGCACCGTCAGGCCGAAACGCCGCGCGATGCCTTCCTGGTCGGCGCCCTGCTCGACAAGTGCCAGGAAAGCGAGGCATTCGTCGGCGGGGTTCATCGCCAACCGCTGGAAATTCTCGGCGAGGCTCGCCTCCTGCCCGGCCTCCGCGTCGACGACGAGGCAGCAGACGGCATGACCCTTGGGGAGCTTGCCCTCGTCAACAAGCGCCAGCAGCGCCTGGCGGCGTCGCTCGCCCGCCTCCACCGCAAAGCAGCCTTTGGGCTTCTTGACGCTGGTGACGACGAGATTCTGAAGGAGGCCATGTGCCTCGAGGTCGGCTTTGAGCTCGAGGTCGGCCTGGGGATCGCTCGACCGCCGCACATTGCGTGGGCTGGTGACGAGCTTGTTCAACGGGATCGTCTTGATCATCGGGTGTCTCCGGATGAGAGCCGGTGCGGCCATTCCGCACCCGTCGCTCACCCAACCTCCCGCTCCCTCCCCTCTATTCCTTCGGGCCAGCCGTCGACCGCCGAAGAACATCGTTCCAGTCGTCGCCCGCGCGCCAAGGGACATGAGTCTCGATGCGCTCGACCTGTGCGAAGGCCTCGCGCGCAAGCCGTTCGGCGCGCCGGCCGCCCGCATCATGGTCGAGGAACAGCAGAAGCTCGCGGATTTCCTGCGGGAGTGCGATGCGCCGGAAGCGCTCGGTTCCAAGCGTCGCCCAGCACGGCACGCCGAACAAAGCGGTCGCGGACAGTGCCGTCTCGATCCCCTCGGCGAGACCGAGCCGGGGTGCGCTTCCGCCAAGCCGAACGGTCCCTTGTCCAAAGCGCCCGAGACCGCAGCGCGGATCGGTAAGTGCGGCGAGACCGCGACCGCCCGGATTGATGAAGGTGCGGTGGACGGCGACCAGCCCGGACTCGTCGCGCACCGCCGCGATCAACGCCGGGCGATATCGGGTGAGCGGGCGCGGCCCATGCGGGGTGCGCGGATAATAACGCAGCTCCGCCGGCGTGGCGTGCAGGCCGCGCGAAGTGAGATAAGTTTCAGCCGGCGTTCCGGCGATCGAGCGGGCCTCGTCCCACAGGCGCAGCGCGGCGACATTGTGCCTATCGTTCCCCCGCCCGGCTGCAGGGTCGGCGGCGCCGGGACCATTCGGTTCGAGAAGATGCTCAGACTGGAGCGCGCCCAGGATTGCGGACGCGTCACAGCCCGCGAAGCAATGCAGCAGCAGACGCGAGCGCCCCGGCCGGACGCTGAGCGACGGCGTGCGATCGTCATGCGCCGGGCAGCGGCACATGCCGCCGTTCGGGCCCCAGCAACCGCCGAGCCGCTCCACGAGTTTCTGCCCCTCCTGCGCGATGCCCAGCCGCCGCTGTCCGACCGATCCCATCATCCTGCTCCTGCTGTCCATCACTCGCACCCGCAGCCTCTCCTTCCCGGACAGGATCAGGGCCGTGGCGGTCCGCTCAGCGCCACGAACAGACTCCCTGAAAGCAATTGCGGGGATAGGCTGCGTGCGACGGGCCTCGCCTGCGCTCGCAGCACGAAAAGTCGGCCGGCGGCTGGCCACCCCATGACACGTGGCCGCGGCCTCGCTGACGCGACCGTGGAGACATAAGCGCGTGTCTCGGCGGGCAGCGGCTGCGCGCCGGTCAGAAAGCCGGCATATCGCGCGGGCCCGCCATTATAGGCCGCGAACAGGCCCGGATAGCCGAACCGGTCGTACATCAAGCGCAGATAGGCCGTGCCGGCGAGGATATTGTCGCGCGGATCATGGGGATCGGGGCCGAGACCGAGCAGCGACCGCAGGTCGCGCCACGTACCAGGCATCAATTGCATGAGACCCATGGCGCCGGCGCGGCTGACGATCGGCCGTCCGTTGAGCATCGTCCGGCCGCCGCTTTCGGCGCGCATCACGCGCCGGATCCAGTCGGCGGGAATGCCGAAACGCGATGAGGCTTCGGCGATGTGCGCAGCCCAGCGATCGACCGGATCGGCGGCTGCGGGGACCGCCCATGCGAGGACGAAAGCGGCGACGAGGATCCTCAGCGGGGCCAAAGGAGCCTCGCTTTCCCGACGATCTGACTGCTGCTGGTGACGCCGAAATAGCGGCCGTCGAACGCGTCGGGCGCGTCCGGCGACAGCAGGAACAGTTCGCCCGGCCGAAGCAGGCGGCAACCGGACCACCAGGGCAACGGCCGACCCGACGGATCGCGGACCCGTCGCAGCGCCGCGGGCCGCCCGTTCACGAATATGGTCATGCGCGTCGCGCACACGCGGCCGCCCGGAGCAGCGGCGACGCGTTTCACGAGCGGAACATTGAAAGGCAGATAATTCCGCGCGGCAGCGAGCCGGCGGGCTGATGCAGGCGCCCAGGCAACGATCGTGTCACCGGCAGCGATCCGGCCAAAGGACGTTACTGCATAAAGCCCGATGGGACTGCTTGGGCTGGCGTTCCAGAGCAGGACCGGCCGGGGCGGCCAAAGGAGGGTGGAGGCGATCCCCGCTGCGGCCGCCACTGCGCCGATTCCGCTGACGACAGGCAAGCGTAAAGACCCCGGGCGCACCTCGGGCGCCTTGCCCTCCCGCCGCAACGAGCATCGTGCATGGCGTTCAATCATTGCGCGAAGCCGCGCCGGACGCTGCCGACCAGCCGTCCAGATCGTCGATATGGTATCGGATATACCGGCTGTGCCGGCGGAACGGCGGTCCGATGCCGGCGCCGCGCATGGCCTGCATCTTGCGCGCGCTCAGCCCAAGATAGAAAGCGGCCTGCTCGGTCGACAGGAACGGGCTTCCTTTCTTGGCCCGTGCCGCCCGGGCGATATCATCATCCATCAAGAGCTCCCTGCGCCGGACGCACCTTTCTGTGTCCCGATGCAGACCGCAGTGCCGGAATGTCTCGCTGCGGCAGAGGCTCGAAAACGAGCCCCGCCGAAATCGAGCCCGGTCCGCCGAGCGGGATTCTCGGACCGCCTCCGCCTTCACTCGCTGCACGTTCTGAAAGGAGCTAATTTTCACCGGCTATTCAGGCGGCCGTCGCCACATCGCGGCGTCGAACCAGCCGGAGACGCAGCCGTGGACCTCAATTATCTGTTACATCGCCAGCAGGTCGAGCGAAGCCGCGCCGAAGATGCCTCGTCCGAGGCCGCGCGCGAGGCGCATCGGGAACTCGCCCATCAATATGAGGAACAGATCGAAGCTGTGACCGGAAACATGTTCAGCATCGCCGCCGAAGAAGAGCCCGCGCCCGGCGATCCCATCAACCAGGCTGGTCGGCGCTAGGCTATTCCTCTTTCATGGTGCTGGATTCGAAACGCTCGGCGGGCACGGGTTTCGACAGGGCGCCCGGTCGCCGCACCGGCCGTGCCGCAGGATGTCGAGACGACGGTTGAAACCAGCCCCTACAGCTGAGCCTGGGCACGGCTGACGGTTTACCGCGTTGATGGAGGTCCAGTCGACGCGGAGGGCTCGCGTTGCGGCTGACCAGACTTCAAACAGCCGGTACAGTGCACGGGAGACTCATCGCCCCTGACACTGCAAAGCAGATGCGACGAGTCTCCGGCCCGGTATTTGGATTTGCCCCCGCACCGGGCCGCTCTCTTTGCGCGAGGTCAACGCAGCAGGGACCTGTATCCACCTGCGGCAAACCACCGGGCCGAGCGAACGAGTCGCTGGACTTGCGAGCGCACACTCGATTCCCGGGTGCGCCAGCGCGGCTCCGCCACCGAGCCGCGGAAAAGCTCCTGTGCGATCCGCCGCTGGTCGGCATCGGCGATAAGCCCATCATAAGCGCGAAGCATGATGATCCAGCGCCGCGCCCGCGCTTCCCGGGCATGGAGCGACCGAGAGAAATGGCCGGTCCGGCAAAGGGCCAGAAAGCGGCGCAAGGTGAGGAGCGGCCGTTCGGCGGCGATCAGCCCCTCGATCGAATAACGCAGGCAAATTGGCCCGCCGGTGAAGGCGCCCGGCGGCCCATCCAGCCGGATTGAGCGCAGGCCATCCGACAGCAGCAGATGCTCGACGCCGTCTTCGACAATGGTCCGTGCGAGCTCCTGCACCTGAACCATGTCCACCTCGTCCAAGGCGGATGATGCCGCACGGCAGAAATCGACCGGAAGGACGAACGGATGGACGTCCGAACGCCACAGTGGCCGCCCGTTGGGGACCGCCAGGCGCGGAGGCTCGAGCGCGACGAGCCCGAAATGCTCCGCGGCAAAAGCTGCGTCCGCCATTCCCGTGCGCGCCTGCAAGGATCGGTCGGCGGCCGCGCAATAGTTGGGGTCACGACGCAGCCATTCCCAGGCGAAGAGCGAGCGGTCCGCGTCGAGCAGCGGCGCATAGGCTGCGGCGTCCCGCCAGTCCGGACCATATGCCGTTTCGGCCTGCACCGCCGGCGGAGAGCAATGCGAGGCTCAGCGGCCCATTCACCCATTTGGGGGAATTGCGTCGTCGAAGCTGATCCACGCGTCGCGCAGACCGTAGACGACGAGTTGCGTGCGACTCACCGCATCATAAGCGGCGCGGGCGCGCTTCACATATTGATGCGCGGTGTCGATGCTGAGTCCGAGAATCCTGGCGATTTCCCAGTCCGTCTTGCCCATCGCGACAAAGCGCAGACACTGCAGCTCACGGCGGCTGAGACGCGGGCGGCGTGGCGGGGGCGGCCGAAGGCGTCTCGCGGCGCTGAGTGCATGGGTGCCGATCAATTCCGCGCAACGCATACGCGCGGCCGGGAGATCATGCCCCGCGCGCAGCGCGAAGGAGCAGGTCGCGCTCGGTTGTCCAGGAACATTCGAGGGGACCGTGAACCCGGCTGCAATCCCATGATGCCGGCCGCGCGACAGAATTTTTCTGTGACGCCTCTCAAGCCTGATCAACGTGCCGAGCTCGTGCCACCCGAATCCCGCGTTGGTGCGCCGGCTGGCAAGATGGACCGGGTCGTCGGGCGCATAAGCGCGCGCGATGATCTCCTCGGCCCAGGCTTCGGGATAATTGTCGATCCGGAGGAGACTGGCACCCGAAGCGGTGAGACTCGCATGCTCGAGCAAAGCGAAATGATGGAAACCGAGCTCGAGCGCGACGTCGCCCAGCAATGCGCCGAGCCGCGCCAGAGTGCCGCAGGTCCGGGCCGCCTCAGCAAAGCGGTCGCTCAGCCGCCTCACTTGTCTCGCCTCGCAAGGATCGCCTCGTCCGAAGGACCAAAGCACCACCTCCTTGTTGACCGAGCGTCATTAATTTTCGCAAAATACGTTACTAACAAGTGAATATATTTGAACGGCCGCCGCTCGCTTGTTACTTGCCGAACTGCTCGGACCTTGCGCACCGCCCTTCGCCCGAGAAACGAAGGCGTGGCACTTGGTTGAAAGGACGTCCGCGGGAATGCTGTGACTTGGAACACCCTCTCCGGACGTGGCGGCGAAGCCGCGGCGGGGGATGTTCAGTCGAGTAGATGCGTTTGTCAGAGATGTTCGCGAGTTGGAAACCGAGGAGGCGCTTGCCGGCGCGCTCGCCGATGTCTCCCGCGACCTCGGCTTTCGCTATTTCGCGCTGACGCACCATGTCGACATTCGCGCGGGCAGCGCCGCGATCCGGATCCACAATTATCCAAACGGCTGGGCCGAGTGGTTCGACGAGCAGTCGCTGGGCAAGACCGACCCGGTCCATCGCGCGAGTAACATCACAAGCGTCGGCTTCCCCTGGTCGCAGCTCCCGGACATGATTGCGCTTACCCCCGATGACCGCCGCGTGCTCGAGCTCGCGCGCACCCACGGGATTGGCGAGGGATTCACCGTTCCCGCTCATGTCCCCGGCGAAGCGCACGGCTCATGCTCTTTCGCATGCGTCACGGGCGAACGCTTCGCCGACGAACATCTCGCATTGCTGCAACTCGTCGGCGCCTATGCGTTTGAAGCGGCGCGCCGGATGCGCCGGAGCCGTTTCTCGAGCGGCCCGGTCCAGCTCACTGACCGCCAGCGCGAATGTGTGATGTGGGCGGCGCGCGGCAAAACGGACTGGGAGATTGCCCGGGTCCTCGGTGTGAGTGAAGCAACTGTCGGCGAGCATCTGCGCCACGCTTATGAGCGCTACGGCGTCGGCAAACGGACCCTGGTCACCGTGCACGCCTTGTTCGACGGCACGATCGGATTCCTGGACGTGCTGCGCCGCTGACACCCACCGTTTGTGTTATACCGCGCGCTGCCGGGCCGCGCGATGCTTGCTCCCGAAACTGGGAGACAAGCGAATGGCGACAATCGTTGAAGCTGGATGTCTGGAGCCCTGCAGCGACCGCACGCTGAGGGCCATGTTCGAGGACCGCAAGAGCGTCTTCGTCGATCTCCTGAAATGGGACCTGCCGGTCCTTCATGGGCGCTTCGAGCTCGACGATTTCGATGACAGTCGGGCCACCTACGTCATCATCGCCGACGGGGACGGCGACCACCTCGGTTCGGCCAGGTTGCTTCCGACCACTCGCCCGCACATCCTGGACTCACTGTTTGCGCATCTTTGCGCCGCGCCTGCCCCGATCGGGTCACAGGTCTTCGAGATCACCCGCTTCTGCTTGTCACGCCGGCAGAATGCGGCATCGCGACGCCGCACCCGCAACCAGCTGGTCACGGCGCTCGCCTGGCACGCGCTCGAAAGCGGTATCCAAACCTATACTGGCGTCGCCGAACTCGCCTGGCTTCAGCAGATCCTCGCCTTCGGCTGGGACTGCCGGCCGCTCGGCGTCCCCGCGCGCCTGGAGTGCGGAATGATCGGCGCGCTCGCGATCGAGATCCGGTCCGACACGCCCGAGCTGCTCGCCGGCAACGGCGTATGGGATTTCGAGGGCGAGCCGTTCCTGCCCGTTGCGAAAGCGGCCTGACAGATGCGGGATTTAAGGCCCACGCTTGCGATCCAGGCCAACCAATGGACCGCCGAGCTGCTCGAGAAGGGCTGGTGCGTCATCTCGGGGCTCGTCTTTCCCGAGTTGATCGGGGCGCTGGATTCCGACCTTGCCTCGGACTTTCGTGAGACGCCTTTCTGCAGGGGTGGCTTTTACGGTGCGCGAACCAAAAGGTTCGGGCGGTTGCTCGTGCGCTCGCCGCTAGCCAAACGACTCGTTCAACATCCCCTGATTCTCGCCATCTCCCGCCAAGTGCTCGAGCCTTGGTGCGACACGATCCAGCTTAATCTCACCCAGGCCATCGCGATTAATCCGGGCGCTCCGCCGCAGCTCCCCCACCGCGACCAGGATATGTGGCGCGGCGCCGTCGGCGAGACGGAATATCTGGTCAATGTGATGTGGCCGTTCACGCGCTATACGGCGGCTAACGGGGCAACCATTGTCTGGCCGAACAGCCATGGCAAACAGGCACTCGTTCCAGACCAGCCAGCGGGAGAATTTCCCGTCGAGCTCGAGCCGGGCTCCGCTCTGCTCTTTCTCGGTTCCACGCTCCACGGCGCCGGCGGCAATTCGAGCGGCGAGGTGCGCCGCGGCGCGATTGTCAGCTACTGCCTCGGCTGGCTGAAGCCCTATGAAAATCAGTGGCTCGCCTATCCGCCAGAGATCGCGCGCGGCTTCAATCCTGAGCTGGCCGCGCTAGTCGGTTACCAGCAGCACCGGCCGAACCTCGGAAATTATGAAGGCCAGTGCCCGTCGGTTCTTCTCCAGCACCAGGTGCCGGCGTGCTTTGCGGCCACGGACGCGCTACGGCCCGACCAGCAGGCCTTGGTCGAGCAGTTCGTCTCCGCGCAGGGCTGGCCGTCGGTGACGGCGTGACGGACGACGAGGATGACCCCGCCCGGAACGTTCGAACGCGTCTACGCGGCAATCAAGCAGGGTCTTCGTGAAGGCCTCTACCAGCCCGGAGACCGTCTCGAACCAGCGGCCCTCTCGGACGAGCTCAATGCGAGCGTCACTCCCATCCGCGACGCGCTGCATCGTCTGACCGGCGAGCATATGGTGGAGGCGCCGCGCCATGAAGGCTTCCGCGTCCCGATGATGACGGAATTGATGCTTCGGCATCTCTATGCCTGGCATCTCGACATCCTGCTGGTCTCGCTGGCGCGCCGGAAAGCCGACCGTAAATCCTGGTCACCCGACCGGGCCGATGGACAAGTTTCGGATCGGCGGCCGGAGCGGACCCTCGCCTCCATCGCTGCGGTGAGCGGCAATCCGGAAAATGCGCAGGCACTGAGGAATGTGAGCGAGCGGCTCGACGCCTATCGGCGGCTGGAGAATGTGTTCCTCGACAATGTCGAACAGGAAATGCAGCAGATCGTCACCGCAATCGAACGCCGGGATTTCAGAACGCTGCGCAAGGCCCTCGTCCAATATCATCGGAGGCGGCAGCGCATCGTACCAAACCTGGTCACCGAACGGCGGGTTCGACGATAAGAGTTCGCTTGCTCATTGTTCCGGACTGCCACGCAGTGGCTCAAGGTGATTAGCTGGTGGACGCAAGGCCCAATCACCCGTCAGTCAAGGTCCGTCAGGTCACGGAATCGTAGCTGTGGTGGTCACCTCGGTGACGCTCTTCGTCTCGTCCTTGCATACGACGCTGTCGGGCGGGAAGCTGTTGCCGCAGCTTCTGGTACCCGCTGGCTCAGCTCCCAGCAAAGCGTCGCGCAAATGCCCGACGCTCATTCTCAGACATTTCGAACAGACCAAGGAGATTGACGTTGGTATCTAACAAGGTAGCTATTCGGATTGGCGCATATATACCACCGTAAGGACCGTTCATCTTCTTTACCTTAGCTCGAAGATAATATATTTTACTCGAAGCAGAGGGAATCGGCTGATCAGAACGAAGGCTGTTAGAGAACTCCAGAGATGGATACTTGGCATGCAATTTATCATAATTGTCAACTAGGCTGATCGTGGTCAAATGAAGGAGAGTTGTGACACCATAGTTGCCCTCTGACTCATCGATCGAACACCTAGACGAGATAACGTAAGGTACCGCGACTAGCTTTCGTTTGCCGAACACAAGAAAGGCGGTCAGATTGCCGCTTTTGTCGAACCAACACGATCTGGCCGCGTAGGCATCGGGCGCCACGATTCGCATCGAGTCGGCGTGATCTTTGCACGACGCCAGTAGCGCGAGCGACAGTACGGCCAACCTAAAACGGTTTCGATAGTTCATTGTTCATGGCTTTCTCGACCGCAGGATCGCAATATTTAGCGGGTGCATGGCAATAAGCGTCATTATCAACCCGGCTTTTGATGTACGGGCGCCCAGAAATGTTATGAATCGTGCCCCCTGGCGCAAAACCAATCAAATACTGGATTCCGAACGGACGAATTTCCGTCGCGAGTGGATCAAGATGCTGGTTGCGTAGGCGGAAGTGCTCAGTTTCGTGGCCCAGCGTTTCTCCCACTCGTTCGCCTGAGTCTCGAATTTGCCGGAGGTAGAGATTTATAGTGCCAGGTCCGGTAGCCGAAGGATCGTATCTCCCATTTTCGCCCGAAGGCCCTAACGTATCTTGAGCACTAATGTTCACGCCCCCGTCGTCTTTCGTTCCCAGCGAACCGAGTATCTTGTTCAAGGCCGCAGCTGCCTCTGGAGCGCGAGCTAGGCGCGAACCTATTTCCGGCGATTTATAATAATCTCTAGCCTCTTTGATTTCCTTTATCCCTTGCTTTGCTGCCTTGCATGATTCATCGTTTTGGCACTCGTACAAGCCACTCGGATCCACCGCATTGAGCGGATCATCCGCAACGTACGCATAAAGATTGATCTGGTCCTTATATCCAACTGGATCCGTCTGCATGAAGCGCCCGAGCTTTGGCGAGTAAAAGCGGGCCTTGTAATAATAGAGACCGACCTCTGAGATGTAGGCTTGGCCTGTGTATTGGAACCGACCCGTGTTGATGACCTGGTCGCTGCTGTCGACGTTCGGGAGTCCATATTCGTCGTAGCCGTTGATCGCCGAGTTGCCGCCCGCGCTGTTCGCGATTGCGACGATGGAGCCCAGATGGTCAGCGTGGAGCCAGCTGGCGCTGCCGCCATTGTCGAACTGGATCAGCGGATCGTCGGCGGCGCTGCTTCCGTGGACATAGCGCGCCTGCAGAGCTCCGCTGCTGCTATATTCCGCGACCAAGGCATCGCCATCGTAAAGGAATGTCCGGTCAGCAACCGCGCTTCCGGTCACCCGCGACAGACGTCCGAGGGGATCGTAGGCGAGATTTGTGACCACGCCTGCATCGGTGACGGAGATTAGCCGGTTCTCACCGTCATAAGCGTAAGTCTCGGTTCCGTCGCCCGTCAGATTGCCGTTGGCGTCATAAGTGAACGTCGCCGGCCCTGCTGTATTGTACTGGTTCAACCCGTTGGTCGCGTAATCTCGGTCCACCTGGCGGAGCCCGGTCCAGGCATAAGCATCGTTGCTCCTGGTTTCGGCCGCAAGCCCGGACGCCGGATTGTAGGTGAAGGTCGCGGCCAGATTGCCCGTGCCACCGACAAATGCATCGGACTGACTCGTCAGCCTGCCCACGTCGTCCCACCCGTAACCAACCGAGCTACCGCCGGATTCGGTACGCGATGAAATCAGGCCGTTGTTGGCATAAGCGAAAGTATCGAGAGGCGTGCCCGTGCCACTGCCCTGATAGACGCCGCTCAACCGATCTAGTCCATCATAGGCATAAGTGAACGCCTGGCCGTCGGGGTGCGTGATGCGGGTCCGACGTCCAGCGGCATCATATTGGAAGGAGAGCGTGCGCGCAGTCCCGCCGACGTCGCTCATGGTCGAGGTCAGCTCGCCGAACCCGTCGTAACTGTTCGTGATGCCTTGCCCGCCGGTGATGAACTTCGCGGTCAGCTGACGGCCTGCCACGTCGTAGGTGTAAGCGGTGTCGGCGATTGCAGAACCACCCTTCTGGATCAGGCGGTTGAGCCCGTCATAGATATAGTTGATCGTTGTGGCGTCCCGCTTCCTCAGCGAGGTCCGGTTGCCGACCGCGTCATAGCCATATTTCTCATAATCGCCGGTCGTAACGCAGTCGCCGCTTACCGACCCCACCGCGGTCTTCGACGGGAAAATCCAGCACTGGAGCCGGTCGAACCCGTCATATTTGAACTGCGCCTTGTTACCGTTTGCGTCGGTGACGAACTGCTGTTTGCCATTCCCTGTGTAGAGATAAGCAACATAATTGATCTGGTCCGAGGTCCCGACACCCTTCTGAACCAGCGTCAGCTGTCCAGCGACATCGTAGGTGTTCTTTGTGATCCGGTCGGGACCGGCTGATCCTGCCGTTCCAAGGTTGCAAGCGGCATGAGATCCGGACGCCGGGAGCGCCGCAAGATTCATTCGCACCGCGACGCATTCCGCCATGCCCCGATCCAGGAACGAGCGATCGGTGACCGTGAAGTTCGTCGTGGAGAGGTGCGTGGTTTCTCGGATCGGATAGCGCCGGCTGTCGTAGCTCGTGTCCGTCGAGTTGAGCACGGTCAGCGCCAGCGCCGCCTGGTCGCAGACACTCGCGCATGTCACGGTGCCGCTGTCGACGCTCTTCACCTTGTCGTCTGAGTCGCGGTAGGTAAGTTTCTTCGCCAGCCTCAGTCCATTCGGCGCTCGCTCACCGACCTCCCAGATCTTCCTGCCTAGAATATCGTATTGGAAATATTTTGCATCATCGACCCCCGCGAGCGGCCCATCCACCATCACCTGCCGGCCGGCCGCGTCATAAGCGTAAGTCGTGGTCCGCTGCCCGCCTGTTGCCTCATCAACCTGGGTGACGGTGAGCGGCAGGTCGGTCTCGCCGAAGTAAGTATATTCGGTGTGGCTCTCGGCATTGCCTGCGCATGTCGTCGTGTTGCCGCAGACGCGCACCAAAGTCTTGCGCGAGATGCCTCCGGGACTGACCGTGTAGGTGATGTCGGTTTCGCGGCGCACGCCGGCGCTGTCGGGCGGATCGAGGACCTGGGTCACCTGCCCAAGCGAATTGTACGTCAGATTTGTCTGGCGATTGAGCGCGTCCTTGAACCAGACCGGCCGATAGCAAAGCACGGTGTCGCGGCAATCGAGGTAGCCGTTCGAGAGATAATAAGGACTGAGGTCGACGAACGCCTGTTCGACCTGACTGGGCAGCCCCGATCCGGCCTTGGCCGTCGTGGTCTTGGTGACGATATTGCCGGCATCGTCATAGACGACCGACACATAATTCCCCTCGGGCAACGTCATCTTGACGACCCGCACGTCCGACCCGTTGAGCGTCGCCGTCCCCTCATATTCGAAGCTCGTCTGGCGGCCGAGCTCGTCGGTCACGCTATGGATCAGGTTGCGAACGCCGATCGCCGCCTGCGGGACCGTGTGCTCCATCGCATAGATTTTGTGATAGCCATTGGGACCGGTCACGCTGACGCTGTCGTAAAGATAGCCGTCGATTCCCGCGAAGAACTGGGGATTCGTGTAGGTATAGCTCCACGGGATTCCGTCGCGATTGACGGAGCCTACAATGGGGGTGCCGGCAGGAAGGTCCGTCGCCGCCGAGACGCTGATGGCAGGTGAACTCTCGGTCGGCAGGGTCCGCGAGTAGCTCGCTACCTCGATGTCGCCGCCGAGCGCACCCGGATCGTAACCGGTATATACGCGGCCCGCGAGGTCGGTCGCCGTGCCATCGGCATTGTAGGTGTATTTGGCAAGCGGCGTATTCGGGTCGCTCGCCTTATAGATGGCAGCATCGGTCGGCTTGTACCAACAGGCCTGATTGTAGTCGGTGCAGCCATAGTTGATCTTGATATAATAGCCGCGATTGCTGGTGAGCGTGATCGGCCTGTGCAGGACTACCGGGATCAGCGTGCTGATCTGCACCCTGTCATAGTCATAGGTGATCACCTCGCCGTCAGGATAAGTGATGGTCCCGACGTAAAAGACTTTGTGTGTCTTCTGGTCGACGGCGCCCGGCGCCGGTATCGAAAATTCGTAGAGTTCGGTGAAGGCATAGCGCTCACCCGACCCGCCGTGGCGGTAATCGGTAGCCCCATAATTGATCATAGAGCCGCTGCCGTTGAGGCTCGGCATGCAGACTTTTCCAGATTCGAACACGAACTCGCACCGGAACGCCTCGGACACGCCCTCCGCCGTGTGGACAGTCGTCAAGGCAACCATGTCCTCGGCTGTGTCCGGAGCCCTGGTGACGTCGCTTTTGACGTAAGGCGCCGCATTCTGGACGCGATCGAATTTGAGGCGCGGATCGGCGGGAATGGAGAGGACCAAGGCGTCGGGCGTGGTCTTGCCGTCCAGCAGATTGACGCTGTTGCGATCCGGTTCGACCATCAAGGGCGAAATGGTCTTGGGAAGATCGTCGGCATGCGCCGCGGTGACAGTTGCGAAGACCACCAGGATCAGCTGGGCGGCCCTGAGCGCAAGGCCGATGCGACGCGCCATCATTCCGGTCCTCCTCTCTTCCCCTGCCGCGGGCTCATGTCCTCGCCGCGCGCTCATTGCGGTGTCGCTTCCGGACTGGATTCGGGCGGCGCATCGGTCTCCGGCGGTTGCTCAAGCGGAGCCACGAGCTGCGTACAATTTCCGCCGCCGACCACGGTCACTGTCAGTGTCGCTGTCGCAGTCGCACCCTTCGAATCCTGGACCGAGTAGGTCGCGATCTTGGTACCCGTTGCCCTCCCCGAAGCGACCTGGATGTTCGTGGAGCTGACCATCGAACCGGCACCGGTCACGGACACGAGCGAAAGCGGATAATCCCCGTCCGGATCCGTGTCGTTCGACGTCACAGTATAGACTTCGACCGAACAGGTCGTCTGGCTACCCGTGTCGTTAACCGCGACCGGCGGATGATTGACCGGCGTGTCATTGTCGTTGAGCGTGGCGTTCGCGACGGGCGTCGAGATCGTGGAGCCGCCACCGGCCGACGAGATGGTCATCTTGAATGTTTCAGGGCTCTCGATCGTCGAATCGTCGATCGTCGGCACGCTCACAGTCATCGAGGTCTGGGTCGAGGTGAAGGTCAGCACGCCATTGGTCGCAGTATAGTCGGAGCCCCCCAGGGCACTGATGTCTGCAGTCCCGTAATTCACGCTGCAACTGCTGGACGTTGTGCCCGTCTTGGTGAACGTGAAGATAGAGCTGGCGCCCTCGGTGACGGCGCCGTTGCTCGACACCGCGAAGCTGACGCCAGTGCACGGCGGAATATCGTTATCGTCGATCGTTGCCGACACATCCCATGCTGAACCAAGCGATCCGCCGTTGCTCGGAGCCGACAGTGCCATATGAAAAGTTTCGGCATTCTCGGTCGTGCTGTCATCGATCGTAGCGACGCTCACGGTCTGCGACGTCTGGGCGCTTGTGAAAGTCAGCGTTCCCGATTTGGCAGTATAATCGGAACCCGCGAAGGCCGTGGCGTTTCCGGTCGCATAATTAACGGTGCAGCTGACGGGTGCAGACCCTGACTTGGTGACAGTGAAAACCGAGGAACCTCCCTCCGTCACCGCGCCGTTGCTGGCGATCGTGAAGCTGACGGTGCCGCAGGCCGGGTCGTCGTCGGTGATGGTGCCGACACCGTGATCGTCGGCGAACGTCGCCCCGCCGGTCGGGCTGGTGAGATACAGATGGACGGTCTCGGAAGGCTCGTAAGTCGTGTCCTCGACCGTCGCGACGACAACGGTTTGCGATGTCTGGGCCGTGGTGAAGGTCAGCGTTCCGGACTTGGCCGTATAGTCGGATCCAGCTCCGGCCGTGCCGTCCGACGTCGCATAATTGACGCTGCAGCTGCCTGTTGCGGTGCCGGTTTTGGTGATCGTGAAGGTTAGATTGCCACCCTCGGTCGCCGAGGCATCGCCGGCCGCGAACTGGACACCCTGGCACGGCGGCGGGACGTCATCGTTGGTAATGGTCCCCAGGCCTTGATTGTCGCTGAGGATCGCGCCCCCGCTCGGGTTCGAAAGATTTACGTAGAAACCCTCGTTGGGCTCGATGACCGAATCCTCGATCGTGGCGACGGGAATCGTCTGGGACATGATTCCATCGGTGAAGGTGAGCGTACCCGACTTTGCAGTGTAATCGGAGCCTGCGACTGCCTCCTTGTCGGCGGTCGCATAGTTCAACGTATAAGTTCCTCCGCTCGAGCCCGACCGGGTCACGGTAAACGTCACCGTGTCGCCTTCCGATGCGGACGGATTGTTGATCGAGAAGGACGGCGGCGGGCCGTTGGAACAATCCGACGCCGTGTTGACGAGCACGTTCGAGCGGTTGCTCGCGTGATCGTAAGTGTAGCAGGCGCTGGCCCCTCCATTGACGGTTCCGCTGTGCGAAACCTTCACCAGCCGCCCGAGCGCATCGTAACTGTAGGTAATCGTCTCGCCGGCAAAGGCCGGAGAGGTCGCCAAAGCGCTGGCCGCGGCGAGCAAGCCAGAACGGACGACCGCCGAGCGGACACGCTTCCCGAAGCTCATGGGCGCCTCTTCATTTCTATGGATTGTGTGCCGGAAGTCCGGATCGCCCCGGCGGCCGGACCCGGGCGAGCCCGCAGGACTTGCCTCATGCCGGGCCGGATTGTCCGCGAATAAGGCAGCACTCGAACGCGGCGCACGAAGCCGTCGCGCCGAATGCCCGGCGCGCGCCGGAAAGCAACGTCAATCGTCACGCCACGAGCCCGCATGTGCGCCTCGCCTCAAAATGACGCGGACTGACAAGAGACGGCTGCCCGTTGCGGGATTTCCCGCAACGGCTTCCGAGCCACCGTTGCTTCGACAGTTCCCCCGCAGCCCAAGCTACAGAGTTGTTGATCTTCGTCAATCGGGAAAATTCATCGCCGTCAGCAATAATGATCAACGAGGGACTGCGCGCGTTCGGCGAGACCTGATGCGTCGGGCGCAGCGGAACAATAAATCCGATCGTCCGACGACCGGACTTCGCGGGCCGTATGTATCTCGCTGCCAGGCGGTCGCCGCCCGCCCCAGCGCCGGCAGCCGATATATAATCCCGATACATTCGATTTATAGTTTAGGTGCCACCCGGCGCCCGCGCTAAACTCGAGTGGTCATGGCCATGACATCACGAAGAGGAGTGAAAGCCATGAACAATCAGCATGACCAAGAAGAACTGATCGACCTTGGCGCAGCCAGCGTCGAAACAAAGGGCGGCCCGTTCGGGGTCGATGATCACCGGGCATCGTTCATGCCCCCGGACGGAGGCCTGACAGCGGACTGAAGTCCGGCCGACTGGCGAGCGCGTGCTTCCAGGCACGCGCTCGCATCAACCTGAAATCGAACACTCGTGACGATGAACCGGACTCCCGAGTCCGGATTGCCTTTGGCGGAGCGCCAGGAGCCCAAACAATCGCATTACATCCGCCTTATAATTTTCGAATAGCCTCCGCGGCGCGGTAGGATTCTCCGGTCATGGCCGTGACGCCAGAACAAGGAGAAGCAGCATGAACCGCGAACATGAGCATGAGCTGATCGATCTCGGCGCCGTCACCGTCGAGACGAAGGGAACGCCGTTCGGAGCGGACGACCGCAAGGGCGGCCTCATCCCGGTCCCCGGACTCAGCGACGAATGAATCGTCGAGCGTGCGCCCGTCTTCACGGCGGGCGCACGCAAGTCGCGAATTAAGCCATGTCTCTTCGGCTCCGGGACAATGTCCATTGGTGCGAAAGTGGCGGCCGGGCCATCTTTCTCGACATCGAGGCGGACCGCTATTTCTGTCTGCCCAAGTCAGCCAATGATGCCTTCCTGCGCCTGGCCAACGCGCGGATGCAGCCGGGCGACGACGAACGGCTCGGGGCGGTCATCGCCCGCGGACTGCTGGTCGAATGTTCCGCAACCAACATCATCCGGCGGCCTCCGGCGCTCGAAACGCCGGCCCGCGATCACGCCGCCGCTCCCCAAGTCGGATTGCTCGACCTCGGCAGGGCGCTCGCCGCGGAAATGCGCGCGGCCAAATCGCTCAGATCCAGTCCACTGCGACACGCAATTGCAGCTGCTTCCGGGTTGGCGCCCGAGTGGCGGCCGGCCCCGGGCGCTTCCGATCGAACCGTCCAGACAATCGTCGCGGCCTCGCATGCGATTTCTTTTCTGACCCGGACTCACAACAGGTGCCTGGTGCGTGCCCTGGCAGTCCACTCCACCTGCAAGAAGCGAGGCATCAGTCCAAAGCTCGTCTTCGGCGTGATCGCGCATCCCTTCGCGGCGCATTGCTGGGTCCAGTTGGGCAATGCCGTGCTGGTCGGCGGCTGCGAACATGCGCGACTCTACAGCCCGATCCTCGTGATCGAATGAGGCAGCGTTACCTCCTCGCCGTGGCGGAAGAATCCCGAAGAAGGATCGAGCTTGTCGAACGGCTCGCTCGCAGCTCGGGGCTCGAGCTGGCCTTCTCGAACCAGCGGATGGCCGCTCTGGCGCATTCATCCTGCGGCTACCTTGCGATCGGCGAAGCCGGGTGCATCCTGGGATCTTTGTTTCACCGCAACGGACCGGCACGCCGGGTGCCGGCATTGGCGGGCAGCGAGGCGGCGTCGATCATAAAAAGCGATGGGCAGGCGCTGCTCGGGCATTTCTGGGGAGCCTATGCCGCGGCCATCGCCGGCCCCAACTCCGTCAGGATTCTGCGCGACCCCTGCGGCGACTTCCCTTGTTATTATGCGGCGATCGACGGCGTTACGGTCTTCGCGTCGGACGCAGAGCTGCTAGTGAACGGCGGCGTTGCCGGCGCGTCGATCGATTTAGAAGAGATCGGCCGGCAACTCTTCAGGGCCTTCGTTCCCGTGCCGTCGACCGCGCTCAGCGGCATCCACGAGCTCCTTGCCGGGTTCGCACTTCGAATTCCGTCAGACGGCGGTCAGGAACCCTGCTGGTCGCCATGGGGCCATGTGGACGTCGGCCGCACCGACAGCGATGCGGCCGAACGGCTGTCCCGGATCGTGCAGCACACGGTGCAGGCACGAGCCTCGGGCTACCATTCTACCCTGCTCAGCGTCTCGGGCGGTCTCGATTCCTCGATCGTCGCGGCTTGCCTCGCAAAGGCCGGTGCCGAGACAATTTGCCTCACGATGTTCACCGACGATCCGGCCGGCGACGAACGGCCGTTCGCGCGCGCATTGTGCGACCGGCTTGGGCTCCGGCTGATCGAGCGCCAGTACCGGCTCGAGGACATCGACATTGGCGAGCCCATGGCAACGAATTTGCCGAGGCCGAAAGACCGGACCCAGGCGCTGGCTTTCGAGCGAGTCCATTATGCCGTCGCCGCCGAGCTCGGCGCGGATGCCTTCATGACCGGCAATGGCGGCGACCATGTCTTCGGCTATTCGCAATCTGCCGCGCCCATTGCCGACAGATATTTGGCCGAAGGTCTCGGCCAGGGGACGTGGGCGGCGCTGCTCGACGTCTGCCGTCAGACAGGCTGCAGCATCGCCGATGCCGCCCGCCAAGCGTGGCGCCTGGCCCGAGCAGCGCCGGGCTATCATGTCCGGCCCAATCCCCTCTTTCTTCACCGCGACTTCGTTGGGAATTTGGGCCCGAAGGACTTGCATCATCCCTATCTCGATGCGCCGGCGGGGGCCCTTCCGGGCAAGGCCGCGCACATCGCGACGATCCTTCGTGTCCAGCCCAATCTCGAGCCAAGCCTCGGCGACCGATATCCCGTGATCAATCCCCTTATTTCACAGCCGATCGTCGAGGCCTGCCTTCAGGTCCCGACCTGGGAATGGCGCGGAGGGGGCCGCGACCGGTCATTGGCCCGGCGCGCTTTCGCGAACAACCTCCCGCCGCTTATTCTCGACCGGCGGGTCAAGGGTACGCCCGGCCGGTTCGCAGCCAGGCTGCTCGACCATTTCCGCCCGGCGATTCGCGACCGGCTTCTTGGCGGCAGGCTCGCGGCGCATGGAATCGTCGATGCAATCGCACTCGAGCGAGTCCTCGCCGGCGAGCGCCCCGTCCCCGATCTCGAGCGCGTCCGCATTCTCGAGCTGGTGAACGCCGAGGCATGGATCGATCATTGGACCGCCCGGGGTCAGGCGCCTGAACCACGCCATCCGGATATCAAATCGGGTGCCCATGACCCGCCTCCCGCTTCAGGCGGTCCCATTCCTTGAGCTCCGACTGACGATCGGGATCGTTGGAGCGGACGCCGCGAAGCCAATAATCGAACCAGTCGAGCGAGCGCCGGTAGGTCGCGAGCCGATGCGCCGGCTGCCACCGCGCATGATATTCTCCCGGATATTCGAACAGATCGACGGGCACCCCCGCTTCGCGAAGCGCAGTGTATGTAAAGAGCGTATCGAGGAACTCCTCTTCCGACGCATTGATCAGGATCGGAGTCGAGAGGCGCTGCACGTTCTTCGACAGCGCGACATCCTTCCAGAAGGAGTCGTCGTGACCGAGCACGCCGGGATATCCCTCGTCCAGAAAATGCCTCGCGGCCGCCGGGCCCGCCGTCGCAATGAAAGTCGGATCCCAGCAACAGGTGCTCGTAGCCGCGGCAGAAAAAATGTGGCTGTGGATGAGCGCCCATTCGACCGTGCTCGAGCCATCGCTGAGACCGGTGATGCCGATGCGCTTTGGATCGGCGATGCCCCGATCGACAATAAGCTTCACGCCTTCTTCGAGCGAAGCCTGGATGTTCCGGCGATTGGCGAAATGCTCGAGATTCTTGCGGCCGACCTCCTCATAATCCTTTGCTTGCATCGCCGCGCTCAAAGACGGCGACTTGAAGCTCAGAACCGCATAGCCGCGGTTGGCGAAGGCCTGGATCGGATATTCGTCGTCGGTCCCGCCGCGAAGGAACCCGCGCGTGTCATATTGAACGACGACCATCGGATATTTCTCGCCCTTTCGGTAGCCGACCGGCAGCACCAGATCCGCGATCGTCTCGCTGCCGAAGGCATTGCGCCAGTGCAGCCGCTCGGCCTTGCCGAGAGTCAGATGAGCGAATTCCGGATTGGGGTCGAACAGGATCTCGCGCCTGCCAGTGACGGGATCGAGCCGGACCAGCCGCCCGGGATCGAGCGAGGAATCGATCCTGCAGATCAGCTTCTCGCCTTCGGGCGCGCAGCTCGAAAGGACATCGTCTGTAAGATAGAGCCGCCGGACAGCGCCGCTCTTGATGTCCCAATCGTAGATCGCGGTCGAAGCGTTTGCCCAGCCCTCCCAGCGGAAGAAGCGCACATGCTTTCGATCCGGCATCCACCACGGTCTCATCGCGCCTGCGCACGCAGGGGCCGTGCAGGTCGCAGTCGATCCATCGGCCAGAAGCGCGCGGAAGCTTCCAGCCTGAGCGCCGCCCATGAGGTCGGTTTTGCTGATCTCGAGACCCTGGCCCCCGGTCGAAGCCGCGGCGCCGGCATTGGCGATGATCTGGCGATCGACCGAGACCAGTGCTGCTTCCCGCGGAGTTGGAGCGCGGACCTTGCCCGTGCCGATGTCCAGCACCTGGACTGCGCGGGGCGCAGGCGCACGCGGCAACGGTCTCTTCGACAACCACGGCACGAAACGGTCGTCATAATGCCAGCCGTTCAGCCCTTCCCGCTCGATCTCTTGCTGCTGGCGCGCGATGTCCGGACGAGTCGCATAGACGATGCTCGATCCGTCGGGCCCGATCCGGAAGTCGACGACGTCCACGTCCGAATGGGTGAGCGGCGCGCTTCCGCTGCCGTCGGCGAACGCGCGCCAGACCTGGGTCGTGCCGCCCGAGCGCTTGAGGAAGGCGATCCATTTGCCGTCGCTAGACCAGCGGGGACTGACGACCTTGGTATTCCCGATCGGAAAATCGGCAATTCCGCGGAGATCGATGGTGAGAAGGAGCAGGTCGCCACCCTCGTCGACGATCCTTGGCCGTTCCTTGCCCGAAAGATCGAGAATGACCATCGCGAAGCAATAAGAGTTGCGCGCGGGCTCGCCTCGTCTCAGCTGGAACGCAGCCTTCCGGCCGTCGGGGGACAAAGTGAAGAACGGTTCGGCATAATATTGCGGCTCGGCCGGCCCAATGTCCCGAAGGCGCGCCAGATCCTCGGAGACCAGCGCCCGCTTGCCGGCCGGCGATTGCGCCGGCGGAAGGATGTCGCTGCATTCCGGATGAGGGTCGGTCGCGGCATGGCCGCTCGCGGAGACCCCGAGCAACACCGACGCGGCGAAGAGAACCAGCCTTCGCACTACCAGACCTTCCGGACAGCAATGCCGAGGAAGCGTCCGACCGGCGATTCATTGGTCGAATCGTAGGGCGCCGCTTCGGGGGCGGCATTTCGGATGAAGTGCGGCTTTTGATTGAGGACGTTAAGCGCGGAGAGTCTCAGGTCCAGGTTGCTCAACAAGCCGCCGCCGGTTCCTGTCCGGACGCTGGCATTGAGGTCCAGGGTGACGAACGCTCCGATCGTTTCACGCGCCGGAAAGCGGTTATCGGTCGTGGGCCCGACATAATTGACGAAGGCCGAAAATCCGGTTCGTTTCCCGTTCCAGACGGCCCCGCCGCGCCCGCGCCAATGCGGGGGATGGAAGATCGTGCCCGCCAGCTGCACCGCCGGCTGGTTCGGCGCCAGTTGCTGATTGCTCTTAAGATAGCTTGCCGTACCCGTGAGCGTCAGCCCGCCATAAGCTCCAAGATCGACATGATAATCGGCGCTGAGGTCGACGCCGTGAATGCGCTGGCGCTCGGTATTGCGGATGGCGCCGTCGATGATCGCGCCGACCGCCGACGGATCGAAGGGTGCACCAGTCTGGTTGATGAGCCCGCCCGGAAGCGATGCGATCAGCGCATTCACCTGGTCTGCCGTCGGATTGTAGATGATGAGATCGTCAAAGAGCGGGTTGAACAGCGCCGTCAGGACGCTTGTCACAGGTGCCGCGATCCGGTCGCGGTAGTCGATGTGGAAATAGGTCGCCTGAAGGTCGAGTCCTGGAATCGAGCGGGGCTGCAACTCGAACGTTCCCGACCAGGTCGTCGCGCGCTCGGGCTTGAGGTTCGGAGCGCTCCCGGCAAGCAAGAGCACGGGCGAGCCGGCGGGTTCCGGCGGCGGCGTGAAGATGAATCCCGGAAGGAGATCGCCTTCCCTCGTCTCATTGACCTGGAGGAGCGTCGGGATCTTGAACGACTTGCCCCATGTCGCCCGGACCGTCACGTCGGGGAAAGGCCGGTAGAGCAGCCCCAGCTTCGGCGTGGTCACCGAAGAAATCCCGTTCCAATGCTCGTATCGCAGCGCCGCGCTCAGCGTCAGCAGGTCGATCAACGGAACGGAAAGATCCGGGCGAACGAGGGGAAGCGACAATTCGCCATAAGCGAACTGGACGCTGCGCCTTTCGGTGAAATTCTCCGTGGTAATGCTTTGTACGCCGCTCGTCCGCTGCTGATTGACGTGGAGCGACACTCTTCTGAGGCCGCCGCCCAGAGCAAGCCGGGCATCGCCCCCCGGAAGCGCGAACAAGGGACCCTCGGCAGTGGTTTCGACGCCCCTCAAACTATCGGCGTAAAGCAGACGGGAGACGGTCGGAACGCTATTGAAGAAATTGCTGGCATTGAGGAGCGTGCGGCTTCCCGCCGCCGTCGCGCTCAGGCTTGCACGCCAGGGGCCAATGTCGGCCCGCAGGGTCGGGCTCAGAGCCCATGAGCGCACATGGCCGCGCGCAACCAGTCCCTCGACATGGACATCCGCTGTCGGGAGAAAAGGGTTCTGCGAAAGCGACCTGCGGTTCATCGCGGTGCCGTCGACATCGAAATCGAGCCCTGGCGCTATCTGCTGATGAGCACTGAGGACGCCGCTCGTCTGCCGGATCCGGTCGGTTAGAAAGAGCGATCGGTCGACGGTCCGCGTATAGTCGCGCTGACCCGCGGTGATCGGGGTAGCATTGCTTCGGTCGAGGGCGAGCATGAAGCCGCCGGATGTCCAGCGGTGACCCCCGACGAGGCTATATTCCTGCTGAAAATTGCCGCCGGACGTCGATCCGCCGATCCGGGCCGTGGTCTCCAGCCCCTCATAGTCGCGCCTCAGAATGACATTGGCGACGCCGGCAACCGCGTCCGAGCCGTAGAGCGCCGAAGCGCCGTCGGCGATCACTTCTATCCGGTCGATCGCTGCAAGCGGGATGGCCGATATGTCGACGCCCTGGTCAAGGGCGTCGTAGGAAAGGCGGTGCCCATTGAGCAGCGTCAGCGTGGCATCCTGTCCGAGACCGCGAAGGTTCAGGGCTGCTGAATCATTGAGATTCTGCTGGCCGCCCTGTTCGCCGCCGCCGGCAATTCCACGATTCTGCCCGCCCGTATAATTTTGCGGGAGGATGCGCGTGAAATCGGAGAGATCGTTGATGCCGCTCCGCTCGAGCTGCCGTCGTGTGACGACAGTCACCGGCGATGCCGAGCCCGCGCCGCGGATGCGCGTCCCGGTCACGGTGATCGCCGAGGCCGCTGTTTCAGCGTTTCCGGGTCCGGCGCCTTTCTCTGCAAAAGGGATGCGCTCGACGACGAGCGTTCCCTCGATGAGGCGATACCGGAGGCCGGTCCCGGCAAGCAGCCGCGCCACTGCCTCCTCCGCGGTAAATGTGCCGGAAAGCGGCGCTGCCTGCTGCGTGCCGATCAGATCTGCCGGCGCGATGACATTGCGCCCGGTGCGCACCGCAACATCCCTCAGCGCTTGCGAAAGCGTCTCCGCAGGCTGGTTGAAAGTAAAATGATCGCGTGACTGCGCATTCGCGGCGGTCGCCGCCGTAAATGCGAGCAGTGCCCAGGCGGTTGTTGATCGAAGCATTCGCACGTCCGTTCTCCCCCTCCGGCCGCTTTGGGCCTCGCAACAGAGAGTCGTTGGACGGGCGATTACCCCCCGTTTTTTTTGTGCGGCGCGGGAGCGCCGCTCCGCGACAAGAGAATGCCGTCGGCGCGTTGCTGGAGCGAAAGGTTGAACGCCGCCGCAAGCGCCTTGGCGAGACCGGCCGTGTCACCGGCGCGGAAGGCGCCCGTAACCCGAAGCGCGCTGAGGTCGCCGGCAAGGACGATGTGCCGCTCCGAATAACGATTGGCGAGCGCGACCGCCTCGGCAAGCGGTGTTCCATCGAACTGCAGCATGCCCCTGGTCCAGTCGGGAGCCGGGGTCGCGGCGCCCTTCTGCTCCGTGCCGTTGGAGCTCACGCTCACCGCTTCGCCGGCCCCAAGCGCGACGGTCGACGTCTCATCTCGCTTGGATGAACGAACATCGGCGGCTCCCGCAAGCACCTCGACATGGTCTAGCCGCGCGCCTTGCTCGACGTCGATCACGCCTTCATGCGTCATGATCGAGATGTTGCCGGTTTCGACCACGAACGGTGCTTTTGTCTGGGCAATGCGAAAGCGCGCACGGCCATAGCGCAAATGCGCGCTGCGGCGCGACCGTCCGATCTCCACGTCGACCTTCGTCGCGGTGTCGAGCGTCACCTTCGAACCGTCCGCCAGTTCGACCTGCCTGATCTCCCCGACCTGCGTCATCAGCATCACGGCCTCGGTACCACCGAATGACGCACTGCCATCGCGGAAGACGACGAGACCGATGGGCACCAAAATGGCGACTGCCGCGGCTGCGGCGAGCGCGGGCAGCGGCTTCCATCCGGGCTGCCGGACTGCCGGTTCGAGCTGGCCCGAAACAAGGGCTGGAGAATGCCTGAGCAGCCCGGCCCGCTCGTAGGAACGGCGGACGCGATCGAACGCTTCGGCATGTCTCCGATCCGCATCGCGCCAGCGCTGGAACTTGCGCTCAACATCGGGATCCCGGCCGCTCTGAAGCCGCGCGAGCCAGCTCGCCGCCTCCCGGCGCAACATCCCCTTTGTCTTGAGTAGACGAAGTCCCACAGCTCAGCCTCGATCCAGCAACCGGTCGATCTTGGCAATGGCTTTGCTCATCTGCTTCTCGACGCCCTTCACGCTGAGGCCGGTGCGCGCGGCGATTTCCGGATAGGTGAAGCCATGGATGCGGTGCGCGAGAAATATCTCCCGGGTCTTCGGTTTCAGCTTGCTGACGGCATGCTCGAGGCGTTGCAGCGTGTCACGCGATTCAAGCACGGCGATCTGGTCCAGCTGGCGATCGAAGGCGAGATTCGGGCCGGTCTGTGCCTCCTTCCTCAGCGCCTCGGCTTTGCCCCATCTACCCAACAGGTTGGTCGAGACACTCCAAAGATAGGCTTCCGGCTGTTCAATCCGGCCAAGGGAGCCCGGAGTCATCCTCAGCAGCTGCAGGAATGTCTCGTTGGCGAGATCGCGCGCAAGCTCAATGCATCCCGTCTTCCGCGCGAGCTGGCGCACCAGCGACGACGAATGTTCCCGATAGAGTTGCTGGACCCGAATCCGGTCGTCATCTTCTCCCGGCGAGGCGGGATCGCCGGGCGCGGAGGAGGCAAAAGGAGTTGCCGAACTCGGCGGCGAAAGGCTCATCCGAGCCGCCGCATTTGCGGCCCGAGGGTGCACTCAACGTTGGTGGATTGGCCACTCGCAACTGAATTGCATTCCGCCGGACGCATCCACGACCTCCCTCGCGAACTGCGCCGGTGAGCCGGGTGTTGAGAACATGCTTGGAAACATGCGCCGCCGTCTTTAGCCGCGAGCGGCCTGGACATGCGCGGCGGCCACCCGGCCCGAAGCACGAGATGCGTTCGGAAAGGTTCACCAAGTCGAGGTTCTCACGCCTCGGCGCCAAGCTTCCGGCGCTCAAGAAGCTTACCGTCGATTGCGCGATCCGCAAGCGGCGTCCCCGTCATCGGAGCGGATCGGCAATTTAGATGTGTGATTTCCGCGTTCCGCAAATACGTGATCTTCGCGGCTATCGGAACCGAGCTGGCGAGCTCGCGCGAAAATCCATTTCCGTACGATTTCCGTACAGCAGCCAGCGCTACCCGGCTAAGTCATTGAAAAGGCTGGTGGAGCTGAGGGGAATCGAACCCCTGACCTCTGCAGTGCGATTGCAGCGCTCTCCCATCTGAGCTACAGCCCCGCGCCTCCAGCCAGGTCGCCGGCCCAAAGGGAATTGCCGGCATGGGACGCGGTCCCCTAGCGGCTTGTTTGTCCCCTTGCAACGCTTGTCCCACGCCGCTTTCGGTCCACCGATTCAATCGTCTTTGTAACCTCCGCCGGCCGGAACGGCGGTGCCCATCCGTTCGTTTTTCTTCCGAACGATGACCGGCACGCCGCCGGACGATTTTTCAAGCATGGAGGAGCGACGATGGCATACGACCGCTACGACACGCGGAACAGGCCGCGCGACGAGAACAATCGATGGTCCGATGATCGCGACAGGACCCGCGACCCCAACCGCGTTTACGGCCGCGGCGACGAGGATCGCGGCTTCTTCGAACGCGCGGGCGACGAGGTCGCCTCCTGGTTCGGTGACGAGGATGCCGAACGCCGGCGCCACGAGGACCGGATGCGCGACGAGCGCGAGGGCGGCTGGAGGGGCCGAGATCGGGACCGCGGCCGCGACTGGTACGAGACCCGCGGGCTGAACGAGCGCGGCGGCTGGAGCGAAAGCGACTACAATCCCTCTTGGCGCAGTGAACTCGACACAGGCAGACGCGAACGCGATCGTGGCCACCGTCCCGTCACCGGAGACTCCGGCCGTGGATCGGACCATGAGTCCGGGCAATTCTTCGCCGCCAGCGGCTACGGCCGTGGCGAGCGTGGCTTCGGCGATTACGACCGGTCGCAGTCGCCTTACGGCCGCGACCAGTATCGGCGAACGAGCTACGCGGGCTCGCGCGAACGCGACTTCGACCCGCATTACCGCTCCTGGCGCGAGCGCCATATGAGCGATCTCGACCGTGACTATGACGATTACCGCCGGGAAAATCAGTCGCGCTTCGAAGATGACTTCGGAAGCTGGCGCGAGCGCCGGATGAGCAAGCGCGGGATCCTCGGCCAGATCCGCGAGCATATGGACGTGGCCGGCAACGACGACAAACATGTCGGCACCGTCGACCGCGTCGCGGGCGACCGCATCATCCTGACCAAGTCGGACCCGGAAAGCGGCGGCGTCCACCATTCGCTGAGCTGCTCGGACATCGACCGGGTCGAGGAGGACAAGGTCATCCTCGACTGCTCGGCGGACGAGGCCCACCGGCGCTGGCGCGACGAAAGCCGCTCCCGCGCGCTGTTCGAACGCGAGGACCAGGGCGAAATGGGCCCGAGGAACCTCAACCGAAGCTTCGAGGGCACCTATCGCTGACCAGGCGATAGCTGATCGGCCTCTGCGTGACGGAGGCAAAGAGAGAGGCCCGGCGGTGCCGTCCCCTTCACCGCCGGGCCTTCTTTCCATGCTGCTTCCCCTCCCTGCAAGGGAGGGGATAAAGGGGTGGGTGACGAGCGAACGGGCTCAATGCCCGTGAGCGAGTTCCTTCAGCGGCATTGAGCCGCTTCAGGAACACCCACCCCGGCCCCTCCCTTGCAGGGAGGGGAGAAAGGCAATGAATGACCCGTGCCTGGTTCCTCAAGAGCCGCCCGCAAGGGCTCCCGACGGCCGACAATTTCGAGCTGACGGAAGCCGAGCTGCCTCCCCTTGGCGACGGCATGGCGCACGTCCGCAACCTCTTCCTCTCCGTCGATCCGTACATGCGCGGGCGGATGAACGAGTCGAAGTCGTACATCGCGCCGTTCGCGATCGGCGCGCCGATGGAAGGCAGCGCCGTCGGTGAAGTCGTGGAGAGCCGCGCCGACGGGTTCGCGCCCGGCGATCTCGTGCTGCACATGGCCGGCTGGCGCGACGAGGCCGTGCTGCCGGCCAGGGCGCTGACCAAATTGCCCGGCACTGGCGCACCGCCCGAGGCCTTTCTCGGACTTCTCGGGATGCCGGGAGCGACCGCTTATTTCGGCCTGCTCGACGCGGCGTCGGCCAAGGCGGGCGACATCGTCTTCGTCTCCGCGGCGGCGGGCGCGGTCGGCTCGGCCGTAGTCCAGATCGCCAAGGCGAAAGGCATGACGGTGATCGGCTCCGCGGGCGGCAGCGAGAAATGCGATTTCGTGAAGTCGCTCGGGGCGGACGCGGTCGTCGACTACAAGGCCGGACCGATCGGCAAGTCGCTGCGCGAGGCGGCGCCGGACGGGATCGACGTCTATTTCGACAATGTCGGCGGGTCGCATCTGGATGCGGCCTTCGCGAGGGCCCGGCTGCACGCGCGGTTCGCGCTGTGCGGGATGATCGAGGGCTATAACAGCGCGGAGCCCGCGGCCTTCCGCTACATCATCCGGATCGTCGCCATGCGCATCCGCGTGCAGGGCTTTCTCTACGGAGATTACGTGCCGCGCCTCGCCGAATTCCATCGCGACATGGGCGAATGGGTCGCGAGCGGGAAGGTCAGGGCGCATGAGACGGTGGTCGAAGGGCTGGAGAAGATGCCGGACGCCTTCCTCGGCCTGTTTACGGGCGCCAATACCGGGAAGATGCTGGTCCGCGTCTAAAGCGATTTACAGGCAGCAGGATCACCGCTCTGATAGCCGGTGCGAAGAGCGTTCATCCGCTGCGCCGACGTTCCATGGGTGAAGCTGTCGGGAACGACGCGCCCCTGCGTCTCCCGCTGAAGCGTGTCGTCGCCGATCGCTTCGGCGGCGCGCATGCCCTCTTCGAAATCGCCTTGCTCCATCACCGGCTGTCCATCGGGCGCTTTCGCATTCGCCGCCCATACCCCGGCATAACAATCGGCTTGCAGCTCGACCTTCACCTGGATGACATTTCCTTCGGTCCTGCTCGATCGCGCCTGGAGTTGCTCGGCCTGATCGAGCGTGCCGGTCAGGTCCTGAACATGATGCCCGACCTCGTGAGCGATCACATAAGCCATGGCGAAATCGCCCGGCGCCTGGAAGCGCCGAGACAATTCCTGGAAGAACTCCGTATCGAGATAGATCGCCTTGTCGTTGGGGCAGTAGAATGGCCCCATCGCCGATTGCGCCGCGCCACAGCCCGACTGGTCGGACTCAGAATAAAAATGAAGGTTGGTCGGCGCGTAGGCGATGCCGCGCGGGCGGAGCAGCGCGGTCCACACGTCCTCGGTGCTGGAGAGCACTTGAAGCGTGAAGCGCTTGATGTTCGGGTCGAGGTTGCTTTGCCCAGCCGGCGCGCTGGCCTGCTGGCCCGGTCCGATGCTGCTGGTCCCTCCGCCAAGCACGCCGAGCGAGCTCAGCAGGAAATAGCCGACGACCAGCACAACCACTCCGCCGATTCCGAACCGGCTCGCGATCAGCGGCAAAAGGCAGCCGAGCCCGCCTCCACCGAATCCTCCGCCGCCCAAGCCCCCGCCTCGTCCGGTGTCGTCGGTGAAATTCGTGCTTTCGCGCTGATCGCCGAACCGCATGTTTCGCCTCCTGCCGGCATTCCTGAATGCGCGAGCCTTCGGCCAGTTGCAATTCGCTTGTGACCCGTCATTGCGAGCGAAGCGAAGCAATCCACCGACGACAGTGGATTGCCGCGGCCGCTTCGCGGCCTCGCAATGACGGAGTGTGCGAATGATTCTCGAAGGAAAAGTGGCCCTCGTTACCGGCTCGACGTCGGGAATTGGCCTGGCGATCGTGAAGGCGCTCGCCGCCGAGGGCGCGAAGTTGATGATCAACGGCTTCGGCGACCCGGCCGACATCGATCGCGAATGCGAGGCGCTCGGCGCCATCCACGACGGCGCGGACATGTCGAAACCGGACGAAATCGCGCGGATGATGGAGCGCTGCGCCGACGAGCTCGGCGGGCCGGACATCCTCGTCAACAATGCCGGCATCCAGCACGTCTCGCCGGTCGAGGACTTCCCGCCCGAGAAGTGGGACGCGATCATCGCGATCAACCTGTCTTCCGCTTTCCATACGACGCGGCTGGCGGTGCCCGGGATGAAGGCGAAGAAGTGGGGCCGCATCGTCAACACGGCGAGCGCGCACAGCCTCGTCGCTTCGCCCTTCAAGAGCGCCTATGTCGCGGCGAAGCACGGCATCGCCGGATTCACGAAAACGGTCGCGCTGGAGACCGCGCCCAGCGGAATCACGGTGAATTGCATTTCGCCCGGCTATGTCTGGACCCCACTGGTCGAAAAGCAAATTCCCGACACGATGAAAGCCCGCGGCATGACCCGCGAGCAAGTGATGAACGACGTGCTTCTCGCCGGCCAGCCGACCAAGCGGTTCGTCACCGTCGAGCAGGTCGCCGCGCTCGCGCTGTTCCTGTGCCGCGACGAAGCCGCCTCGATCACCGGCGCCAATCTCAGCATGGACGGCGGCTGGACGGCGGCCTGACCGCCATTGGGGCAGTTGCGCCGCTGGATTGCCGCGCTACGCTCTCAATGACGATGCGCAGCCCGATCCTCCTCGCTTTCGCCCTCGCCTGCTCATCCTGCAGCGTGATCGAGCAGCCGTCGGGGATGATCCCGCGCTGGACCACCCAATGGAAGGACGTGGTCACCGCCGACGATCGCGAGCGACTGCGCGACTGGCGGAGCGATTTCGTTGCGGCGCTGAAGGCGGCGAACAAGGCGCATTCGGCGGACGTCGCGCGCGAAGGCGCGCTGCTCGATCCGGACGCGGCGCTTGCTCGGCCTTCCCTGCCCAACGGCATGTACAATTGCCGGGTGATCAAGCTCGGCGCGAAGCAGCCCGGCAATCTCGATTATGTCGCTTACTCGCCCTTCACCTGCCGAGTCCGCGCCGAGAAGGGACTGCACCGCCTCAACAAGCTCAGCGGTTCGCAGCGATATGTCGGCCTCATCTTCCCCGATGATGCCATTCGCGAGGTGTTCCTCGGCACGCTGGTGCTCGGCGACGAGCGGCGAGCGTTGCAATATGGTCAGGACGAAACCCGCGATATCGCCGGCTACATCGAGCGCATCGGACCGAACCGCTGGCGCCTGATCATGCCCAAACCGCATTTCGAATCGCAGCTCGACGTCATGGAGCTGGTCCCTTTGAGCAACGGAGCGTCTGGATGAAGAAACTGCTATGGCTCGCCGCCGCCGCCATGACCCTAGCCACGCCAGCCGCAGCCGCGAGCCTGCCGGATTCGATCCAGGCCGACATGCCGATGCTGATGAACCTGTACCGCGATCTCCACGCGCATCCCGAGCTGTCGATGATGGAAGTCCGGACGCCCGCATTGCTCGCCGGGAAGATGCGCGAATTGGGCTTCGACGTGACCGAGCATGTCGGCAAGACCGGCGTCGTCGCGGTGATGAAGAACGGCTCCGGCCCCGTACTCCTGATCCGCGCCGACATGGACGCGCTTCCGGTCAGGGAGCAGACCGGCCTGCCGTTCGCGTCCAAGGTGCGCGCCAAGAGCCTCGCCGGAGTCGAGACCGACGTGATGCACGCGTGTGGCCACGACACCCACATCACGACCTGGCTCGCGACCGCTCGGCGCCTCTCGTCGATGAAGGACCAGTGGTCGGGCACGATCGTCATGATCCTGCAGCCGGGCGAAGAGCTGGTGATGGGCGCGAAGGCGATGCTCGACGACGGGCTGTTCACGCGCTTTCCGAAGCCGGATTATCTTCTCGCGTTCCACGATTCCGCGTCGCTGCCCGCGGGCGTGATCGGAGTCACGCCGGGCTATGCGCTCGCCAATGTCGACACCGTCAACATCGACGTGAAGGGCGTCGGCGGGCACGGCGCCTATCCGCAGAACACCAAGGACCCGATCGTCCTCGGCTCGCAGATCGTGCTCGCGCTCCAGACCCTGGTCAGCCGCGAGAACGATCCGCTCGAACCGGCCGTGGTGACGGTCGGAAGCTTCCATTCCGGGACCAAGAGCAACATCATTTCGGATGAAGCGAAGCTGGCGCTCACCGTCCGCAGTTACACGCCGGAAACGCGCAAGCTGCTGCTCGACGGAATCAGGCGGATAGCGCGCGGCGAGGCAATCGCCGCCGGGCTGCCCGAGGACAAGATGCCGGTGGTCGAGATCGAGCAGCCGTCGGCTGACGCGACCTTCAACACGCCCTTATTGTCCGATCGCCTGCTGAAGCTGTTCGGCGCGCATTTCGGGAGCGACCGGGTCGAGCAGACCAAGTCGATCATGGCGGCCGAGGATTTCGGCCGCTTCTGGCTCGCCGACAAATCGAAACAGAGCGTGATCTTCTGGGTCGGCGGCGTGCCCAAGGCGAAGTGGGACGCGGTTAAAGGCGACACGCTGAAGCTCCCCGCCCTCCACAGCCCGCTATGGGCGCCCGACGCCGAAGCGGTGATTTCGACCGCCACAGAGGCGATGACGGTCGCGGTGCTGGATATATTGAAGAAATGACTGTTCCCCTGCGAAGGCAGGGGCCCAGACAGGCTCCGTCAGGAGCCTTCACTTGGGGATTCCTCGTCTAGCAGCGTGACCGACGTTCACCACTTGTTTGTAAAATTTAGCGACACCCGTGCCATGTCGGTTGAATTGACATCGGTCGCGGGGGAATCGGCGTGGACGCGCTGATCCAATTCTGGAGCCACGCGCTTGCCGCGGCGCTGTTCGCGGCGCTCGCGCTGTGGCGCCTCGGCGATGCCGCGCGCCAGCCGGCCAAGCGCTTCCTCGCGGGCGCATTCGCGCTGACGGCGTGCTGGGCTTGGCTAGCCGCCGTTGCCCCCGGCACTCCGGTCAGCGGCTATGCAGAGAGCGCGCGCAACCTCTTGTGGATCAGCCTGCTTTATAGCCTGTCGGCGGCGGGCGAGGAGCGCGAGCATGGGCTGAAGCTCGTCTATGGCGCCGTCGCGGCGGTGATCGGCTTTCAGCTGATCGGCGCGACGCTCGAGCTGATCTCGCCAAGCGATGCGCTCGCCCAGACCGCGCTCATGCTGCGAATCACGACAGCGGCCGGCGCACTCGTCCTGGTCCACAACGTCTATGGGCAGGCGGCGCCGGCCAGCCGGTCCCAGATCAGGCTCGCGGCGCTCGGGCTGGCGATCATCTGGATTTACGATCTCAACCTCTACACCATCGCCTATCTCGGATCGGCCACCGCGACCCGCTTGATGGAATGGCGCGGTCTTGCGGTCGCGGTGACGGCGCCGCTGTTTGCGCTCGCGGCTCGAGACGACGGCGCCTGGCGAATCCGGGTGTCGCGAGCGGCGACGTTCCAATCTCTCTCGTTGCTCGCGATTTGTGCCTATTTCGCGCTGATGGCGATCGTCGCCACGGCGTTGCGCGGCTCCGGCGTCGACTGGTCCGCGGGACTAATGATCGCCGTCCTGGCGGTCATGACCGTCGGCGCCATGGTGCTGATCCCAAGCTCCCGCGCACGCGGCTGGATCAAGGTCAAGATCGCCAAGCATCTGTTCGAGCACCGCTACGACTACCGGACGGAGTGGCTTCGCTTCACCGAAACTCTGGGCCGCATGGGGCAAGACGCGCCGCCGCTCACGGAGCGCATCGTCAAAGCCTTCGCGGACGTGGTCGACGCGCCGGGCGGCCTCCTCCTCGCCGGCGACGGCAGCGGCGACGTCAGCATCGCCGGCATGTGGAACTGGCCCGGCCAGTCCCCGCCTCAGCAAGCGCTCGAATCGTTCGGTGATTTCTGGCGGGCGGTGGAGGCCGACAGCCGCATCATCGAGTTCGAGGGACTTCGCCAGGGCTGGGCGAGCGCGCGCGACAAGTCGCTGGTCGTGCCCGAATGGATGCTCGACGAATCCGCCGTCTGGGCGGGAATCCCGCTCATCCATCTTCAGCGCGTGGTCGGAATGGTCGTGCTCGCCGCGCCCGAATACCGTCGCCCGCTCGACTGGGAGGATTTCGATCTGCTGCGCACCGCGGGCAACCAGGCCGCAAGCTCACTCGCCGAAGCGATGAGCCAGGAAGCGCTCGCCAACGCCCAAAGGTTCGAGGAATTCAATCGGCGGTTCGCCTTCATCCTTCACGACATCAAGAATCTGGTGAGCCAATTGTCGCTGGTCGCGCGCAACGCCGAGCGCCACGCCGACAATCCCGACTTTCGCGCCGACATGGTTGCGACGCTCCAGTCGTCGGTTGGCAAGATGAACGATCTCCTCGCTCGCCTCGCGCCGCGTTCGGGAGCGCGCGTCCAGCGGGTCGAAGCGCAGCCGCTGCGGCCGATCCTCGCCGATGCGATCGCCGCCAAACGCCGCGACCGCGACGTCCAGCTGCTCGGCGACACAAGCCTCTCCGCGCTGGTCGATCCGGGCGCGCTGGAACAAGCCGTTAGCCACCTCCTCCAGAACGCGCTCGACGCCAGCACCGCCGCCCCCGTCACTGTTCGAGTCAGCGGCGACGGAAGCAATGTGAGCATCGCCATCAGCGACAAGGGCGTCGGCATGGACGGCGACTTCGTCCGCAATCGCCTGTTCCAGCCGTTCGCTTCGACCAAGGCCGACGGCTTCGGAATCGGCGCGTTCGAGGCCCGCTCGCTGATCGCCGCCATGGGCGGCCGACTCTCGGTCGACAGCCGCCCCGGACAGGGCACCACCTTCACCATCACGCTTCCCGCCGCCGCCCGGCAGGAAGGCGAACCGCAACGGAAAAGCGCATGACCGACACCAAAGAAACCAAAGTGCTGCTCGTCGTCGAGGACGACGAAGGGCTGCAGCGCCAGCTGAAATGGGCCTACGAGGGCTATGAAGTGGTCTGCGCGGGGGACAGGGGGTCGGCGATCGAGGCCTTGCGCGCGCACGAGCCTTCGGTGGTCACGCTCGACCTCGGGCTGCCGCCCGATCCCGATGGCACCGACGAGGGCTTTGCCGTTTTGGAGGAAATCCTTCGCCTGAAACCCGACGCGAAGGTGATTGTCGCGACTGGGCATGGGGCGAGGGAAAGCGCGACGCGTGCAATCGCAATGGGCGCCTACGATTTTTACCGCAAGCCGGTCGACATCGACGAGCTCGGAATGATCGTCGCCCGCGCCTTTCATCTCCGCGACATCGAAGAAGAAAACCGCCGGCTCGAAACCGGCGCGTCGGCGACGATGCTCGGCTCGATCATCACCGCCGCGCCGGAAATGCTGAAAGTCGCGCGGACGATCGAGCGGGTAGCGAACGCCGACGTGTCGGTCATGCTGCTGGGCGCAAGCGGTACCGGCAAGGAGCTGCTCGCCCGCGCTGTCCACGAGATGAGCGACCGCAAGGGCGAATTCATTGCCATCAACTGCGCCGCGATCCCCGAGAATCTGCTCGAGGCCGAGCTGTTCGGCTACGAGCGCGGCGCCTTCACCGGCGCGGTCAAATCGAACGTCGGCAAGATCGAACTCGCCGAGGGCGGCACCCTGTTCCTCGACGAGGTCGGCGACATCCCGCTTCCTCTCCAGGTCAAGCTGCTGCGCTTTTTGCAGGAGCGCGTGATCGAGCGGATCGGCGGGCGCCAGCCGATTGCCGTCGACACGCGAATCGTCTGCGCCACGCACCAGGATTTGGAAGCGATGATCGCCGACGGCCGCTTCCGCGAAGACCTCTATTACCGCCTCGCCGAGATTGTGGTGAAAATCCCGTCGCTGGCGGAGCGTTCGGGCGACGCGGTCCTGCTCGCGCGGCACTTCGTCAAACGGTTCGGGCGAGAGCTCAACAGCGGAGTCCAGGCGCTCAGCCCCGATGCGCTCGCGGCGATCGACACTTACGCCTGGCCGGGCAACGTCCGCGAGCTCGAGAATCGGATCAAGCGCGCAGTCATCATGGCCGACGGCAAGAGCGTCACGGCGCATGATCTCGACCTCGGTTCGAAGGGGGACGGCGAAGGGGCCGAGCTAATCAATCTCCGCGCCGCGCGCGAAATCGCCGACCGCAAGGCGATCCGCCAGGCGATGAGCCGCACCGACAACAACATCTCCGGCGCCGCCAAGCTGCTCGGCATCAGCCGGCCGACGCTCTACGACTTGCTCAAGCAATATCGCTTGCAGGCGTAGCTATTTCGGTGACAGTTTACTTTTTGCAGGCAGAACGGTGAGCGCACTAAGTTCCGACGGGGCGGCAAAAAGTAAACTGTCACCGAAATAGAGCCTCCGCCATCTCCGCTACTTCAAGCCAGCGCACTTCCGCGGCTTCGATATCCGCGCGGTGGCGGGCGATGCGGGCGATGAGCTCGGCGAAACGCTTTGGGTCGCGCGTGTAGAGGTCGGGGTCGGACAGCGCCGCCTCGTCCGCTGCGACCAGCGCCTGCAGCCGCTCGACCTCGCCCGGCAGGCGATCGTAATCGCGCTGGTCCTTGTAAGACAGCTTGTTCCCCGGCGAAGGCCGGGGTCCAGGAGTGCGGTCACCCGCTCCTTTTGCAGCACCCTGGGTCCCGGCTTTCGCCGGGGAACGGTGCGCTTCGTACCGCTTGCGGACCCAATCCTCGTAGCCGCCGGCGACCACGTCCACTTTGCCCGAGCCATCGAGTCCCAATGTGATTGTCACCGTGCGGTCGAGGAAATCGCGGTCGTGGCTGACGATCAGCACCGTGCCTTCATAATCGGCGATCACTTCCTGCAGCAGGTCGAGCGTTTCGAGGTCGAGATCGTTGGTTGGCTCGTCGAGCACCAGCAGGTTCGCCTCGCGCGCGAACTCCCGGGCGAGCAGCAGCCGCGACCGCTCCCCGCCCGACAATGACCCGATTGGCGCGTCGGCGATCGCCGGGTCGAACAGGAACTCCTTCAAATAGCCCTTGATGTGCTTCTTATGCCCGCGCACCTCGATCCAGTCGCCGCCATTGGCGAGGATGTCGCGGACGCGGCGCTGCGGCTCCATCAGCTTGCGCTGCTGGTCGATCACGATCCCGCTGAGCGTCTTCGCCAACGTCACCGTGCCACTGTCGGGCTCGATCTCGCCGGTCAGCAGCTTCAGCAGCGTCGTCTTCCCCGCGCCGTTTGGCCCCACGATTCCGATCCTGTCCCCGCGTTGCACGCGTAGCGAGAAGTCGCGAACGATCGTCCGGTCGCCGAAACTTTTGAAAGCATGCTCGGCATCGATGACCGTCTTGGAGCGCACGTCGTCCTTCGCGAGCGCGAGCTTCGCGGCGCCGGCCGCACCGAGCATCGCCGCCCGCTGGGCGCGCATTTCGTTGAGCTTGGCGAGTCGTCCCTGGTTGCGCCTTCGGCGGGCGGTCACTCCACGTTGCAGCCAGTGAAGCTCGATCTTCAGCTTGGCGTCGAGCTTCTCGGCTGCCCTCGCTTCCTCCTCATAAACCCGCTCGGTCCACGCCTCGAACCCCCCAAACCCGATTTCGGCGCGGCGCAATTGTCCGCGGTCGAGCCACACGCAGCTGCGCGTGAGCCGAGTCAGGAAGGTGCGGTCGTGGCTGATGACGATGAACGCGCCCTTGAACCGCTTCAGCCACTCCTCCAGCCATTCGATCGCGCCGAGGTCGAGATGGTTGGTCGGCTCGTCGAGCAGCAGCACGTCGGGATTTTGTGCCAGGGCGCGTGTGATCGCCGCGCGGCGCCGTTCGCCGCCGCTCGCCGTCGCGGTCGGACGGGACAGATCGATTCCGAGCTGGTCGGCGATCGCCGCGGCTTCGTGCGCCTCGGGGCCGTCCGGTCCGTGCAACACCCAATCGTGTAATGTCTCGAAGCCGGTCATGGCCGGATCCTGTTCCAGCAGGACGACATGCGTGCCGGGCACGATCGTGCGCTTCCCCTCGTCGGGGTCGATCAGGTCCGCGAGACACTTCAGCAAAGTCGTCTTGCCCGCGCCGTTGCGGCCGATCAGCGCCAGCCGGTCGCGCTCGCCGACATAGAGGTCGAGACCGCGGAACAGCCATCCTTCACCCTGGATGAGTCCAAGCTGTTCGTAAGAAAGGATCGGTGGCGGCATGGGCACCGCCATATCCTCCCCTGCATTTGCAGGGGAGGGGGACCGCATGAAATGTGGTGGAGGGGTCTTTCGGCAGCTAAGAAGACCCCTCCACCAGCTTCGCTGGTTCCCCTCCCCTCGAAATCGAGGGAGGCTATGTTGCCCTATTGCAACGCCGCTGTGATCCTGAATGCTACGGTTCAACAGCATTCATTACGCATTCAATGCTTCGGTGTAGATAACCGGCCCGACGAAAGAGTCGTGTGATGAAGCTTCTGCGTACCCTCCTCCTTCCCGTCCTGCTTGCGACGGGCCTGACCAGCGTTCCCGCGCTGGCAGACCGTCCGCGCGACCATCGCCCGCCGCGCAGCGATCGGAGCGATCACAATGGACCGAGGCGCGAGCAGGAGCGCGCATTCGAGGCGAAGCGCGACGGCCGCTCGATGCCGCTGCCGCAGATCGAGCGCAGGGTCATGCCATTGATGGGCGGCGCCGATTATCTCGGGCCCGAGATCAGCGGCGGAACCTATCGCCTGAAATTCATTCAGAACGGCCGCGTGATCTGGGTGGACGTCGACGCCCAGTCCGGCCGGATCATCCGCCGGTCGGGGCCGTAACTGCCTGAAAAGCGTCATTGCGATCCCGGCCCCAATCGGGGGGAGCAATCCCGTGCTGCTGGATTGCCGCGCGCGTGCGGCGCTCGCGATGACGACAGTCAGCATTGACATTTCCCTGGGTCCTCCCAGTTGTTCCGGATAAGCAACCTCTCGCCGCAACGCGGGTTGACCGCGCGAAGATGAACAGTTCCGGGGAACAGCAATGCGCGTTTTGATCGTCGAAGACGAACCCAATCTAGGGCGCCAGCTGCGCTCGACCCTGGAAGGGGCGGGCTATGCCGTCGACCTCGCGACGGACGGCGAGGACGGCCATTATCTGGGTTCGACCGAAACCTATGACGCGGTGATTCTCGATCTCGGCCTGCCGGAAATCGACGGACTCACCGTGCTCGACCGCTGGCGCAAGGAAGGGCGAAAGATGCCCGTCCTCGTCCTGACCGCCCGCGACAGCTGGTCGGACAAGGTCGCCGGCCTGGACGCGGGTGCCGACGATTATCTCGCCAAGCCGTTCCAGACCGAAGAGTTGATCGCCCGCCTCAGAGCATTGATCCGCCGCAGCGCGGGAATCGCCAGCTCCGAACTCACCGCCGGCGACATCCGCCTCGACACGCGCTCGGGCAAGGTCACCAAGGCCGGCGAGCCGGTGAAGCTCACCGCGCAGGAGTACAAGCTCCTCTCCTATCTCATGCACCACAAGGGCAAGGTGGTCAGCCGGACCGAGCTCATCGAGCATATCTACGACCAGGATTTCGACCGCGATTCGAACACGATCGAGGTGTTCGTGACGCGCATCCGCAAGAAGCTCGGCGCGGACGTCATCACGACCATCCGCGGCCTCGGCTACAGCCTGGAGGAACCGGTTAGTTGAACCAGCAGGCCGCCCCCGTAACGGCGGCGGCGGAGGAACCACCGCCAAGGTCGCTGTGGCAAGACCGGCGGCGGACCGGTTCGTTGACTCGTCGGATGATCGGTATGGCGGCGCTGTGGATCGCGGCGCTTCTGCTCATCGGCGGATTTGCGCTCGACCGGGTATTGTCGCGGACGATCGTCGAAACGTTCGACACGCAGCTCGTCACGATCCTCAAAGGCATGCTCGGAGCGGCCGAAATCGGGCCGAGCGGCGAAGTCCGGTTCAGCCGGGCGCTCGCCGACCAGCGCTTCGTTGAAGCCTATTCCGGGCTCTATTATCAAGTGACCGAGCAAGGCGTGGACCCGCTGAAGGCGACACCCGACCAGGTCTTCCCCTCCCGCTCCTTGTGGGACCGCCGCCTGCGGGTCGACCAGAGTCACACCGACCTCAAACCCCACATTTACGACAGCGACGAATTTTCCGCGCCCGGCCACCCGGAACCGATTCGAGTGGCCGAACAGGACGCGATCCTGCCCGGCTCACCGGTTCGGTGGCGGTTCCAGGTCGCCGAATCACGCGAGGCGATGGACGACCAGATCCACCGCCTTCGGCTGACCTTGTTCTGGAGCTTCGCCGCGCTCGGTTTCGGGCTGCTCATTCTTGGCGGCTTGCAGACCGTCTATGGCCTGTGGCCGCTGCGACGCGTGCGCCGCGAGGTCGCCGCGATCCGCTCGGGCGAAAAGACCCGCATCGGCCAGGATTTTCCCGCCGAAATCCGGCCGCTGACCGAGGAGATCAATCAGCTCTTCGCCCACAGCGAAGCCCAGGCAGAAGAAGCGCGGCGCCACGCCGGCAACCTCGCGCATGCGCTGAAGACACCACTGACGGTCATCACCAATGCGGCGACCGCTCATGCGCCCGACCTCGTCGATACCGTTTGCCGCGAGGCGCTCGTAATGCGCCGGCAGGTCGACCATCACCTCGCCCGGGCGCGGGCCATCGGCCGGCGCGCCTCGGCGCAGGCGCGTGTTCGCGTGTGGGAGAGCCTGGAAGCCGTGCAGCGCGCGGTCGAACGGCTCCACGAGGACATCACCATAGACATCGCCGGCGACCACCAGGCGCAGGCGCGCGTCGAGCGTCAGGACCTCGACGAAATGCTCGGCAACCTCGTCGAGAATGCCGCCAAATATGGCGGCGGACGCGTGTTCGTGACGGTCGAGCCCAGGGACGGCATGGTCGACATCCTCGTCGAAGACGACGGTCCCGGAATCCCGCAGGAGCGACGGGGCGAACTGTTCGTCCGCGGCGCGAGGCTCGATACCACCGGCAAGCCCGGCACCGGCCTCGGCCTCGCCATCATCCGCGACGTCGCCGAAATCTACGGCGGCAACATCAGACTCGAGGAAAGCGAGGACCTTGGCGGCCTCCTCGCGAGGCTCAGCCTCCCCGCCGGTTAATCCGTCGCGCCCGCCCCCGCGTTCGTCGAAAATCCTTGCCAAATTCGAGCGAATTGCGACATTGCGCGCGCGATTTTCCGGAGGGGTAATTTTCCATGAAATTCAAGATGTTCGCGCTCGCCACAGCGAGTCTTTTGGCCGTTACCACGCCGGTCGCGGCGCAGCCGGGCAAACCGGTCTACGGCGACTGGGGCTACGATGCCGCGGCAATGGACAAGTCGGTGAAGCCCGGCGACGATTTCTGGGCTTATGTGAACGGCACCTGGGACAAGAACACCCAAATCGCCGCAGATCGCGCTTCGGCCGGCCCGTTCGTCACGCTTTCCGATGAGGCCGAAAAGGATGTCCGTCAGATCGTCGAACGGCTCGCCAACGATCCCAATCGCGATCATCTCGGGCAGCAGATCGGCGATTTTTACGCGAGCTTCATGGACACCGACGGGATTGAAGCCGCGGGCACCGCGCCGCTGAAGCCCTACCTTGCCGAGATCGGCGGCGCGAAGACCCGCGCCCAGCTGCTCGCCTTGTTCATCAAACCGGGCTTCGCGAGCCCCGTCGACCTCGGGCTCGACGCCGATTTCAAGAATCCGGACCGCTATTCGGCCTTCGCCAGCCAGGCACGCCTCGGAATGCCGAGCCGCGAATATTATCTCGAAGACAACACCAAGATGAAAGCGCACCGAGCAGCCTATCGGGACTATATCATCACGATCGAGAAGCTCGCGGGGCTGCCGGGCGGCGCGGCGGCCGCTGACCGCATCATCGCGCTCGAGACCGCGCTGTCCAAGGCGCAGTGGCCGGCCGCCGACCGCCGGGACATCGACAAAATCTACAATCCGATGACCCGCGCTCAACTCGTCAAGCTGGCGCCGCAGTTCAACTGGAACTCGACGCTTGCGGAGGCCGGTCTCGCCAACGCGAATCAGGTCATCGTCACCGAGCCGTCAGCTGTCGCGGGAGCGGGCAAGATTCTCACCTCGACGCCGCTGTCGACATGGAAGGAGTGGCTGGCATTCCGCTTCGTCTCGGATCATGCCAGCTACCTTCCCAAGGCATTCGACGATGCGCGGTTCGCCTTCTACTCGAAGGAGCTTTCCGGCGTTCAGGAGCAGCGCGAGCGGTGGAAGCGAGGCGTCGCCGCGGTGAACGGCGCGCTCGGCGAAGGCATCGGCAAGATTTACGTCGAGAGCCATTACCCCGCCGAATCCGAGCACCAGATGAAGGAGCTGATCGGCAATCTCGAGGATGCCTATCACGAGCGGATCAGCAGCAACGCGTGGATGGACGACGCGACCCGCAAGGCGGCGCTCGAGAAGCTCGCCGCATTCGAGCCGCGCATCGGCCACCCGGTGAAATATATCGACTATTCATCGATGAACGTGGTGAAGGGCAATGCGCTCGCCAATTCCATCGCGGCCGCCGATTTCGACTGGAAGCTTCAGCTGAAGCGCTTCCCCAAGCCCGTCGATCGGACCCTCTGGGGGATGTATCCGCAGACGATCAACGCTTATTACAACCCGCTGGCGAATCAGATCACTTTCCCGGCTGCGATCCTCCAGCCGCCGTTCTTCGATCCGAATGCCGATCCGGCCGCGAACTACGGCGCGATCGGCGCCGTCATCGGTCACGAGATGGGCCACGGTTTCGACAACGAAGGCCGGAAATTCGACCCGAAGGGCAAGCTGCGCGACTGGTGGTCACCGGAAGCGGCCAAGGCCTTCACGGCGAAGACCGATGCGCTGGTCGCCCAGTATGACGGCTTCTACCCGTTCGCCGATCTCCACATTAACGGCAAGCTGACGCTTGGCGAAAACATCGGCGACCTGTCTGGTGTGGAGGCCGCCTACGCGGCGTATCAAAAATATGTCGCGAAGCACGGCGAACCGCCGGTGATCGACGGCCTGACCGCCGACCAGCGCTTCTTCATCGCCTACGCCCAGGCGTGGCAGGAAAAGGACCGCGAAGACGCCGAGCGGCAACAGATCATCACGAACGAACACAGCCCCGGCAAGTATCGGGTCAACGGCGTCGTCCGGAATGTCGACGCCTGGTACAAAGCATTCAATGTGCAGCCTGGCGACAAGCTCTACCTGCCGCCTGAGCAGCGGGTGCACATCTGGTAACAATTGAATCGGGGGAGGTTCGAATGAAGGCAGCGTGTGTTCTGTTGATCGGGGGCACGCTGCTGGCGTTTGCCTCCCCCGCCCTTTCGGCGGATCAGCCCCGCTACGGCACCTGGGGCGTCGAAACGAAGGACATGGACCCGAGCGTCAAGCCGGGCGACGACTTCTTCGAATATGCCGAAGGGACCTGGCTCAAGAATCACGCCATTCCGGCCGACAAGACCGGGGCGGGCTACAATTACGAGCTGCCCGACGAAATCGAGCTTCAGGTCCGCAAGATGGTCGAGGCCGTGGCGGCGAATCCCGCCGATCCGGTCTCGCGGAAAATCGGCGATGCTTACGCGGCCTGGATGGACGAAGCGGGAATCGAGCAGCGGGGACTAGCGCCGCTCCAGCCCTGGCTCGCGCGCATCGACGCCGTGTCGAACCGCAAGGAGCTGGTGAAGCTGATGGCTGAGCCCGGCTATGCGGCGCCGATCAATATCGGCATCGGCGCGGACCAGGACGATCCGACCCGCTACACCGCGAGCGCCGGCCAGGCGCGGCTAGGACTCCCGACCCGCGATTATTATCTGCTGAAGGGCGACAAATACGATTCGATCCGCACCGCCTATCGCAATTACATCATCCAATTGGGCAAGCTCGCCGGACTTTCCGATCCCGAAGATCGCGCCGACCGGATTATCGCGCTCGAAACGCGCCTTGCAACGGACCAGTGGACGCCAGAGCGGCGGCGCGATCCTGTCGCGACCCACAATCCGATGGATCGCGCGCAACTGATGAAGCTCGCACCGCAGTTCAACTGGGCGGAAACCCTCGACTCGATGGGGCTCGGCGCGGCGAAGAAAGTCGATGTCGCGGAGACCACGGCGGTGGCTGCGGCCGGCAAGCGCATCGCCGACGTGCCGCTCGAGACCTGGAAGGAATATCTGACCTTCCGCTTCATCAGCGATCACGCCAATGACCTTCCCAAGGCGTTCGATGACGCCCGCTTCGGTTTTTACGGCCGCACGCTCAACGACGTTCCCGAACAACGTGCGCGGTGGAAGCGCGGAATCGCGATGCTCGACGACAGCCTTGGCGAAGCGGTCGGGCAGCTATACGTCGCGCAACATTGGCCGGACGAGACGGCGCGCCAGGCGCAGGAGCTCGTCGACGACGTGCGCGCCGCCTATCGCGAGAAGATCACCAACGCGTCGTGGATGGACGAAAAGACCCGCAAAGCGGCGCTGGAGAAGCTCGCCTCGTTCGACCCGCGCATCGGCCATCCGGTGAAGTGGATCGACTATTCGACGCTGAAGGTCAGCCGGACCGATCCGCTCGCAAACGAAATCGCGAGTGAGGATTTCCAGTGGAACCTTCAGCTCGATCGCTTCCCCAAACCGGTGGACCGAACCTTGTGGTTCATGACTCCGCAGACGGTGAATGCCTATTACGACCCGACGATGAACCAGATCACGGTTCCGGCCGCGATCCTCCAGCCGCCCTTCTTCGACGCTTATGCCGATCCGGCAGTCAATTATGCCGAAACCGGCGCGACCACCATCGGGCACGAGATGGGCCACGGGTTCGACGACGAGGGCCGTCAGTTCGATGCCAAGGGCCGGCTGCGCAACTGGTGGACGCCGGCGACCGCGGCCAAATATAAGGTGAAAGCCGACAAGCTTGCCGCTCAGTTCGACAAGTACGAGCCGATCCCCGGCGTGCACATCAAGGGCAAGCTGACGCTCGGTGAAAACCTCGCCGATCTCGGCGGGCTGGAGACGGCATACGCGGCCTATCGGCGGTACGTCGCCCGCCACGGCGAACCGCCGGTGATCGACGGCTTCACCGGCGACCAGCGCTTTTTCATCGCCTACGCCCAGGCATGGCAGGGCAAGCGCCGCGAAGGCGCGCTTCGCCAGCAATTGCTGAGCAACCCGCACAGCCCGGAAAAGTACCGCGTCGATGGAATCGTCCGGAATTTCGACCCCTGGTACAAGGCCTTCAACGTGCAGCCCGGCGACAAGCTCTATTTGCCGCCCGAGCAGCGCGTGCATGTTTGGTGATCTCTAAAGCCCTCCCCCTCGTGGGGAGGGTTGGGTGGGGGCGCGGAGCGGGCTGCGTCAGCAGCGGGCTCCGCAGACAAATGATCATCTTGATTCTCCTGGCCGGCAGACGCCGGCCGCCCCCACCAACCTCCCCCACAAGGGGGAGGCTTTGCGGCGATAGTTGCCCTTCTCCCTGCCCGCGCCTAAGCGCGCGCCGTGACCGCATCGATCCATCCCTTAACGGCGGAGCGCGCTCCATCGCTCGATGCGATGCTGACGCTCGTCGCCGCCGACATGAACGGCGTCAATGCCGTCATCCTCGAGCGGATGCAGAGCAAGGTCGCGTTGATCCCCGAGCTTGCCGGCCACCTCATCGCCGGCGGCGGCAAGCGGATGCGGCCGATGCTGACGCTCGCCTGCGGCACCCTGCTCGGCTATCCCGGCACGCGCCATCATAAGCTCGCGGCCGCCGTCGAGTTCATCCACACGGCAACGCTTCTCCACGACGACGTCGTGGACGGCTCCGGAATGCGCCGCGGGCGGCGGACGGCCAACCTCATCTGGGGCAATCCGGCGAGCGTGTTGGTCGGCGATTTCCTCTTCTCCCGCGCGTTCGAGCTGATGGTAGAGGATGGCAGCCTCAAGGTGCTGAAGATCCTCAGCCACGCCTCGGCGGTGATCGCCGAGGGCGAGGTCGAGCAGCTAACCGCGCAGCGGCGGATCGACACGGACGAAGACCATTATCTCGAAATCATCAGCGCGAAGACCGCCGCGCTGTTCGCCGCCGCCTGCCGCGTCTCGCCGGTGGTCGCCGAGGCGAGCGAGGATGCCGAGCTGGCGCTGGAATGTTTCGGCCGCAATCTCGGAATCGCCTTCCAGCTCACCGACGATGCGATCGATTATGCATCGGACTCGGCGACGATGGGCAAGGGTGTCGGCGACGACTTCCGCGACGGCAAGATGACGCTTCCGGTGATCCTCGCCTACGCGCGGGGAAGTGAGGAGGACCGGAGCTTCTGGCGCTCGGCGATCGGCGGCGATCGCACGTCGGACGAGGACCTCGCCCACGCGACCTTGCTCCTTCGCTCCACCGACGCGCTCGCCGATACGATCGAGCGCGCCCGCCAGTACGCGCGCCGCGCCATCGACGCCCTCGCCATCTTCCCCGCGAGCAAGGCGAAATCCGCGCTCGTCGAAGCCGCCGAATTCGCCGTCGCCCGCGTCTATTGATCCTGCATGACGGCTTGATTTGATGGCCGCTCTTTGCCACCTGCCGCAGCCATGACCATCGCCCGCATCTCCGAGCTGGACCGCAAGACGACGCAGGCCGGAAAAGCGGGCAACGGCCGCTGGTTGCTCGAGTTCGAGCGGCGCGAGGCGCAGCGTCCCGACCCGCTCACCGGCTGGAACGGTTCGGGCGACACCAACCCGCAGCTGCGGATTTTCTTCCAGACGAAGGAAGCGGCGATCGCCTACTGCGAGAAGCACGGCCTCGACTATCACATCATGCCCGCCCCACCCGTCCGGCTGAAGATCCAGGCCTACGCCGACAATTTTCGTTGAGCTGCGCGCCTAGCAGGGGCAGATTGACCCCGCCGAGCTAGGGGGGCGCCTGCGTTCCAACATCTGGGTCGTCGTCGGCACCAGGCCCGAGGCGATCAAGCTCGCGCCGGTGGTGCGCGCGCTCGCGGACATCGATCTTCCGTCGAAGCTGATCTTTACCGGGCAGCATCCCCGTCTTGATCCGGACGAATTTGGCTTGGCCCCGCCGACGGTCGATCTCGGCTGCCCCGGCGAGGAACTGCCGCACGAGCATGTCCGGAAAGTCACGACGGCGCTTCTGCCACTGATGAGCGGAGGCCCCGACCTGCTGGTCGTGCAGGGCGACACGTCGAGCGCGCTCGGCGCCGCGCTCGCCGGCTTCACCGCCGGCGTTCCCGTCGCGCATGTCGAGGCGGGCATCAGGACTCACGATCCGCAACTTCCCTGGCCGGAAGAGGAATATCGAACGGCTATCGACGCCCGCGCCGATTTGTTGTTCGCTCCGACCGTAATCGCGGCGTCCAACCTCGGGCGCGAGGCGGTCCCCGGCGAAATTCACGTCACCGGCAACACCGGAATCGACGCGCTCCTGGCGCTCGCCGCGACTTTGCCCCCGCGACCGGTTCGCGATGAACCGCCGCACCTGCTCGTTACGTGCCACCGCCGGGAGAGCTGGGGCGAAGGACTGCACTCGATCGCCGCGGCGCTGCGCGAGATTGCCGCCGGACTAGTGCGCGTCGACTTCATCCTTCATCCCAATGCGCATGTCGCGGCCGCGATGCGCCGCGAGCTCAGCGGGCATGAGAAGATTCGCCTGCTTCCGCCTTGCGGACACCGAGAACTCGTCGAACGCATGCGCGCCGCCAACCTGATCCTCAGCGATTCCGGCGGCATCCAGGAGGAAGCGCCGGCGCTCGGCGTGCCGCTGCTCGTGCTGCGCGAAAAGACCGAACGGCCCGAGGCGATTGCCAGCGGCAATGCGCGGCTGGTCGGCACCGGGACCAAAAAGATCGTCGCCGAAACGCGGCGGCTGCTGGATGATCCAGCCACGCTGGCAACCATGTCGCGCCCCTCTTTGCCTTTCGGCGACGGGCACGCCGCGCCGCGCATCGCACGGATCGTCGCCGAATGGCTGCGCGCCCGCGCAAGCCACGGCTGTTGATCTGCCTCAATAGCGGGAACGCTCGAGCCGCTCCGCCGCTCTCACGGGGGGAATCGTTCCGGAACGCGACGCCGAGCCCGTCTGTTGAAGTGAGGGCAGGGCGGCGAATGTCATGTGGAGTATCCGAATGAACAGCGACAGCCGCGAGCGGAGCTAGGTTGCTCGCGCCCCGCCAGCCCGAACCTTCGCGGCGGCCGCTCCTCGCGGTCGGCCTTTGCGGCGTCGCCGCCGCTGTCGGCGTCGGCTGGTTGCTGCAGCGGGCATGGCGTCCGTCGAAGGACCCGAAGTTGCGCGCCGCCGAGGCGCTCGGGGCGGGCGCGGCCATTCTCTGCCTCAGCGTCGCGCTCGACAGCGGGATCGAGCATTACCGCGGCAGCTTCAAGGACCGCGTCATGTTCGTCGGCCCGAGCATGGCCGTGCTGGGATTGGCGGCGGCATCCTGGATCGCCTTCCGCCCGGCCGACGCGAACAAGATTCTGCCGCGCATCGCCTTCGTCACCGTCGGCGCGACCGGCCTCGCCGGCCTCGGCTTCCACGCCTACAATATCCTGAAGCGCCCTGGCGAGCTCAGCGTGCTCAACCTCTTCTACGCAGCGCCCGCCGGCGCGCCCGCCGCGCTGACGCTGGCTGGCCTTTACGGAATCATTGCCAGCGAGATGCTCGGCGGCAACAATTACGTGAAGACACGGCTTCCCAAGGCTACCGCCGCTTTGGTTGCCATCTCGCTCCTCGGCACGGTCGCGGAGGCGGGAATTCTCCACTTCCGCGGCGCGTTCCAGGACCCGTTCATGTACGCGCCGGTGACAATCCCGCCGCTCGCCGCCGTCAGCATTGGCGCCGCCACTTTGTCGCCGCGCGCGGGAGTGCTGGCCGAGCCATTGCTCAAGGCGACCGCCGTGCTCGGCATCGCCGGACCGATCTTCCACGCCTACGGAATCCACCGCAACATGGGTGGCTGGCGCAACTGGAGCCAGATGATTCTCCAGGGGCCGCCGCTCCCCGCCCCGCCGGCATTCCTCGGCATCGCGGTTGCCGGCCTCGGCCTGCTGCCGATGCTGGAGGAGCAGGCGTGAGCGACTTCCACACGCCCTATCCGACCTACAATGTGATGGCGAAATGGGATTCGCCCTCGTGGAACGAGCAGACGCGCAAGGTGGTGCGAAAACGCCTGCACGAGCTCCCGCGGCGCCGCTTCTTCACCCCGGAGCAATGGTCGCTGCTGGAATCGGTCGTCGCCCGCCTCATCCCCCAGCCCGACCGCGAAGAGCCGGTGCCGATCGTCCCGTGGATCGACGAAATGCTCCAGCGCAATCGCGGGCCCGGCTATCGCTATGCCGACATGCCGCCGATGCGCGATGCGTGGCGGCAGGGTCTCGATGCGATCGCGGCCGAGGCCCACGACCGGCACGGGAAGGATTTCCAGAAGCTCCCGCCGGGCGATCAGGACGATCTGCTGACGGACATCCAGAACAATCGGGTCGAGCGCCGATATTGGGGAGGGCTGCCCTCGGGCGGCTTCTTCACCCATCATCTCCTGAAGCAGGTCGTCGCCGTTTATTATTCGCACCCGGACGCATGGAGCGAGATCGGCTTCGGCGGGCCGGCCAGCCCACGCGGTTATGTCCGGCTCGGCTTCGACGAGCACGATCCATGGGAAGCCGAGGAGCATCACGCCGAGGCGGTCGATGCTTGAGGTCGCCGAGCCGAGGGCGCGCGACGGCTATGCGCCGGACGTCTTCCGGGCCGGCAAGTGGGTCGAGATGCGTTCCTACGCTGACGATGAGAAGGTCGACTTCGCGATCGTCGGCACCGGCGCGGGCGGCGGAACGCTCGCCTGCAAGCTGGCCGAAGCGGGCTTCTCGGTCGTCGCATTCGACGCCGGCCCGTTCTGGCGTCCGCTCGAGGATTTCGCCTCCGACGAAAGTTACCAGGGCGGGCTGTTCTGGACCGACGAGCGGATCACCGGCGGCGCTGATCCGGTAGAGTTAGGCTCGAACAACAGCGGGCGCGGAGTCGGCGGAAGCACGGTTCACTACACGATGATCGCACTCCGCTGGCGGCCGGAATGGTTCAAATGCCGCTCGACACTCGGCTACGGGCGGGACTGGCCGATAAGCTTCGACGAGCTCGAACCTTATTATGAGGAAGCCGAAGAGGCGCTGAAAATCTCGGGCCCGGTCAGCTACCCTTGGGGAAAACGGCGCAAGCGCTATCCCTACCGCGCGCACGAGGTGAATTCGGCCGGGCTGGTGCTCGCCCGCGGCTGCGAGGCGATTGGCGTCAAATGGTCGCCGATTCCACTCGCCACCCTCTCCGCGCCGCGCGGCATGGCGCATCCCTGCGTCTATCGCGGTTTCTGCGCCTACGGCTGCTCGACCAACGCCAAGCAGAGCGTGCTCGTTACCTTCATCCCGCGCGCGCTCAAGGCAGGCGCCGAGGTACGCGACCTGGCGATGGTCGGACGGATCGAAATCGGCAAAAACGGCAAGGCGTCCGGCCTGCTCTATCACCGGCAAGGGAAATGGCGGCGGCAAAAGGCGCGCAACGTCGTCGTCGCCGGCTATGCAATCGAGACTCCGCGCCTGCTGCTCAACTCAAAGTGCCCCGAATTTCCGGACGGCCTCTGCAACGAGAACGGCCTCGTCGGCACGCACCTCATGATCCACTCCGGGCCCGGCGTCTGGGGCTATATGGACGAGGAAGTGCGCTGCTACCGCGCGCCGCCGTGCATGGCGGTGACCGAGCACTGGAATTACGACGACGGCGACAAGAAGGATTTCCGCGGCGGCTATGCCTTCATGAGCCAGGGGCCGCTGCCGGTCGGCTGGGCGCAGGACCTCGCGTCTCAGCGCAACCTCTGGGGAATGAAGCTGCGGCAAGAGATGACCCGGTACAACCACGTCGCGGGCTTGCGCATCGTCGGCGAGACCGAGCCGCAGCGCCACAACCGCGTCGAGGTCGCCGACGAGAAGGACCAATATGGCCTTCAGATCCCGCGCATGACCTTCAGTTATTCGGACAACGACCGGAAGCTGATGGAGCACAGCAAGGGCTCGATGCGCGCGGTGCTGGAGGGCGCGGGCGCGAAGGAATTGTGGGTCGACGACGACACGTCGCACCTGATGGGCGGGTGCCGGATGGGAGACGACCCGAAAGACAGCGTGGTCGACAAGGATGGCCGCAGCTGGTCGATCCCGAACCTCTGGGTTTGCGACGGCTCGCTCTTCCCGACCAGCGGCGGCGTCAATCCATCGCTGACCATCCAGGCGCTCGCCTGCCGGATGGGCGACCGCATCGGCGAGATGGCGAAGCGAGGGACACTGTGAGCAAGGTCCCAGGGGACATCGCCAGCATCGAGGACCTGCGAAAGCGCGCGCATGCCCGGGTTCCGAAACCCTTCATGGACTATATGGAGGCCGGCTCCTTCTCGCAGATCACGCTGCGCGAAAATCGCCACGACCTCGATTCAATTCGGTTCCGCGAACGCGTGATGTTCGATGTGTCGAACCGCAAGCTCGAAACCACGATGCTTGGCGAGAAAGTGTCGATGCCGGTGGCGATCGGCCCCACGGGCATGTGCGGCGCGATCTGGTCGAACGGCGAAATCCTTTCGTGCCGCGCCGCGCACGATTTCGGCATCCCCTTCTCGCTCTCGACCAACGCATTGCTGTCGATCGAGGACGTGCGAAGCTCGGTCGACCGGCCCTTCTGGTTCCAGCTCTATCTCGAAAAGGACCGCGGCTTCTCCAAAGAGCTGCTGGAGCGCGCGAAGAAGGCGTGGTGTCCCGCGCTCATCCTGACCATGGACCTGCACGTCGAGGGCACGCGCTATTGCGACGTCCACAACGGCCTCGGCGTTCCGCCCAGGCTCACGCCCGCGAACATCTGGAGCATCGTCAGCCATCCGCGCTGGGCGTTCGCGATGCTCCACTCCAAGCGCTGGAGCTTCGGCAATTATGCCGGGAAGGTGAAGTCGGGAAACGTGAAGGAGATGGCCGCGCTGGTCAAAAGCCAGCTCGATTCCTCGTTCGACCTGAAGACTCTCGAATGGGTTCGATCGCTCTGGCCGGGCAAGCTGATCGTCAAGGGCATCATGGACATCGAGGATGCGAAGATGGCGATCAGCGCCGGCGCGGATGCGATCCTAGTCTCCAATCACGGCGGGCGCCAGCTCGACAGCGCGCCGTCCACTGCATCGGTGCTGAGCGGCATCGTCGATGCGGTCGGCGACCGGACCGAGGTTTATGTCGACAGCGGCGTCCGCTCCGGCCTCGACGTGCTGAAGTTCCTCGGCCTCGGCGCCCGCGCCTGCTTCATCGGGCGGGCCTATCTCTACGGCCTCGGCGCTTACGGGCTGGCGGGCGTCACCAAGGCGCTCGAGATCCTCAAGGACGAGCTCGGCATCGCGATGGCGCTGACCGGCGTCACCGATGTCGAGAAGGTTCCCCGCGGCATCATCCTCCGCCCGCCTCCGGCCCCTGAAACGCCGAACGCAGCGACCAGTGGGGGACCGTTCCGCGACGTGCGCGTTTATCAGGAAAGCTAGCAGGAGTTGACGACATGGCGATGACCGGCGGCGACATTCTCGTCGAGACCCTGATCAGTTGGGGCGTGGATACGATTTTCGGGATTCCCGGCGATGGCATCAACGGCGTGTTCGAATCGCTTCGGACGCGGCAGGACAAGATCAGGTTCGTCCAGATGCGGCATGAGGAAGCAGGCGCGTTCGCCGCCTGTGCCTATGCGAAGTTCACCGGCAAGCTCGGCGTTTGCCTCGCGACCTCCGGGCCGGGTGGAGTCCATCTCCTCAACGGCATTTACGACGCAAAGCTCGACGGCCAGCCGGTGCTCGCGATCACCGGCGCGCAGCACCACGATCTGATCGAGACCTATACGCAGCAGGACATCGCGCTCGACAAGCTATTCATGGACGCGACCGCATATTCGGTGCGGGTGATGGGCCCGGCCCATGTCGAGGACGTAGTGGAGCAGGCGTGCCGCACCGCCCTTGCCTACCGGCAGCCTACGCACGTCATGATTCCGGTCGACTTCCAGTCGCAGCCGGTGAAAGACCGGTCGGAGCGGAACGTTGCACACCACGTCTCGAACCTGATGGCACGGGGCGGCCAACTCCCCGATCCGGAAATGCTTCAGAAGGCCGCGGATATTCTCAACGAATCGCAACAGCCGTTCATCCTGGCTGGACGCGGCTCGCTCGGCGCGAGCGAAGAATTGCTCGCGATGGCCGAAAGATTGGAAGCGCCGATCGGCAAACCGCTGCTCGGCAAGGGTGCGGTACCCGACCAGAGCCCTTATACGACCGGCGGCGTCGGAATGCTGGGCACCAGGCCAAGTCAGGAAGCACTCGAAAACTGCGATACCTTGCTGATCGTTGGGTCCAGCTTCCCGTACATCGAATTCTACCCGAAGCCCGGCAAGGCCAGAGCCGTGCAAATCGAACTCGATCCGAAGCGCGTCGGGCTTCGCTATCCCGTAGACGTCGGACTCGTCGGCGACAGCAAGCGTGTGCTTTCGGAACTGCTGCCGCTGGTCCGAAAAGCCGGCAGCGGCGGCTTCCTCAAGAAAGCGCAGGACGGGATGCGCGAATGGCGCGAGGTGATGAACGAGCGCGGCACACGCACCGACTCACCGATGAAGCCGCAAGTGGTGACGCACGAGCTCAACAAGCTCATCGACGACGATGCGATCCTCATCACCGACAGCGGCACGATCACTTCCTGGGTCGCGCGCCACGTCGACATGCGCGGGCGGATGATGTTCAGCTGCTCGGGCACGCTCGCCAGCATGGCGTGCGGCCTGCCTTACGCAATCGGCGCGGCCACGGCCTTCCCGGACCGGCAGGTAGTGGCGGTGATCGGCGACGGCTCGGCGGCGATGCTGATGGGCGATTTCGTGACGCTGCGAAAATACAACCTCAACGCCAAGATCATCGTCATCAAGAACAACGCGCTCGGCCAGATCAAGTGGGAGCAGATGGTTTTCCTCGGAAACCCCGAATATGGTTGCGAGCTTGAGCCAGTCGACTTCGCCAAGGTCGCGGAGGGCTGCGGGATCAGCGCGATTTCGATCGACGATCCCGCGCGTTGCGCCGACCAGCTGCGCGAAGCGCTCGCCATGCCTGGCCCATGCCTGATCGAAGCGGTCGTCGACCCCTATGAGCCGCCGTTCCCGCCGAAAATCGAGATGAAGCAGGCGATCAACATGGGGAAGGCTCTCGCCAAGGGCACGCCGCACGCGATGGACACGGCGCTGACGCTCGCTTCGGATACGGTGCGCGAGCTGGTCTGACCGCCTTCATTCGTCGGTCTTCGGCCTCTCCCGCCGTATCGGCTGGTCCTTGCCCGCCGCCGCGTCGGGCCCGACCTCGTGCCGCTTCGACGCCTCCTCCAGGCTTTCGTGAAGCGGCCGATGGACGAACGGCACGAGCAGTCCCGCGCCGAAGCCCCAAACCAGCAGCGACACCGCGACCCCGGTCGCGGCTGGACCGGCGGGCGCTCGCCCGTCGCTGATCAGCGGCAGGAGCAGGACCGCGCCGGCGGCCCATAGACCGAAGCCGAACGACATGCCGAACAGCCAGCCGCCGCGGACCGCATTCGCCGCCCTCCCGAACAGCCGCGCATATGCGGCGCCAGCGACGGCCATGATGACCCATCCGGCGGCGAGCGTCGCCAGCTCGGACATGCTGAGGATCTCCGCCTCGACCTGAAGCGATCCGAACGCGATCAACACGCCGATCGCGGGAACGGTCGCGACGACTCCCGCAATCGCGCCTGCCGTCAGCGGACGCTGGCTCGGTCCCGGATCGTATCCGTGCGCTGCAAGGAATCCCGCCATTATGTCATGATCTCCCTCAGCGCATCGCACTCGCGATATTCCGGCAAATGGCGATAGAGATCGATCAGATGCTTGTAGGAGAGGCCGACCGTTCGCGCCTCCCGGTTCATGTCGAACAGGCCCACCGGATAAACCACGCCAACCGGCTCGCTCATGGCGAAGCTCCAGTCGATCTGGTCGACGAGGCTGTACCAGGTGAATCCAACCAGCGGCACGCCGTCGCGCGCCAGCAGTTGGACGTTGTGCCACTGGCGCCAGAGCCACCGCGGGGCCCCGTCAGCGTCCATTTTGTTGGTCTCGGTGTGCATCATCGGCCGCCGGTAGCGCTGCCAATATTGGCTCGCGATCACGTACCAGCCGAACAGCTCGCCCAGCGCGCGCGGCCGGCACTGCAAATCGATCAGCCGTTCGTTCCACTCGTAATAATCGATCCCAAGGATCGACCGTCGAGGCACCTCGCGGCGACCCCGTCCATCAATGTCGCCGGGCGAAATGCCCTGGCTGCACAGAAGATCGTGCATGGGCTTGCTGAGTGGGTGGGCGTAGATCAGGTCGAGCGGAAGAAAGCGCCGCTCGTTCGCCGCCTCGGCGGCATCCTGCACCCGATCGGCCGGGCAGCAGGGCTGGTAGAATTCGCTGCTTTCGCTGTTGATGAAGATTGCGTCCGCGCGCCGCTTCAGGATCGCGTCGCTGATCTGGATGCTCGCATTGGCGAGGTTCCACGCGGCACGGGCATAAGCGCCTTCGTCGCGAAGCTGCTCGTTCCACACGCCGTCGAGCGCGCTCAAGCGCGCGCAGACGTACATCTCGTTGACCGGCGTGTAGAAGCGCACCCAGGAATAGCGCTCGGCAAAAGCCCCCGCATATTCCGCGAGCGCCTGCCCGATGTCGGGGTTCTGGAAGTTGCCGAGCCACGACGGCACGCCGAAATGGCACAGATCGATGATTGGTTCCGGCCCGCGATCGCGCAGTTCCTCCATCTGCGGGTCGATATATTCCCAGCGATATTGCCCGGGCCCGGCGAAGATCAGGTGCAGCGGCGGACCGTAGCGGATGTGCGTGATTCCGATCTCGCGCGCGAGCTCGAAATCGCGTTGCCAAAGCTCGTAGTGGCGCGTCGACTCCATCTCGTCGCGCCGCCAGCGGCCGTTGTGAATCGTCGGATAGCTGCACTCGACGCCGGTCGCGAACATGAAGCCCGCCCGCCCGTCCTCGCGGCGGCCTGACCCGTCATCGCGGCGGCGTGCGGCTGGCGGGGCTGGCTTGCTGTCGACCGGATAGCCGACCGGTTTGCGGTAAATCGCGCCCATGACGAGCCCGAACAGCACATGGCCGGCGACCAGACTGCCGACCGACGACACGGACAGAGGCGCAAGGAAGGTCCCTATATCCAGAGACACCACGTCCGCGTGGTGCTGCATCAACGCAAGCTCGGGATAGACGACGAAGGTCGCGAGAAGCGCGGGGATGATCGCGAAGATCAATCCCTGGAGCGGCGGGGGGAGACGCAGCCGGCCCCAGAAGAAGAAGGCGTAGAAAACGGCCCAGCACACGCCGATGCCGAGATGGACGAGGGTCGCCGCAATGGTCGCGAGGACACGAGAGCCGTCGAACGCGACCCCGCTCAGCTCGGCGACGAAATCGATCGTGCCGAGGCCCAGGCGGGAACTGGCGAATGCGAAAGCCTCCATCGCGGCGGCCGCCGCGAGGCCCGCCGTCGCGGCTTTCCGGAAGGCGACGACCCGGATCATTCCGGCATCCAGGACGTTAAAGACGGCTCAATCATATTGTAATGAACCGCTCGGCGCGCGCGAAGCTCCCGGGCGCCACTGCGCCAGCCCCACGTCAAGGCCTGAAGCGTCAGACTGGGACCACGTCCTTCATTCCCTCGGGCATCGGCCGCACGATGCGATTGTGCAGCCGGAACTTGCTGCTGAAAAGGACGTGGAACAGCAACCTGGTCCACGACCGGTGGTGATAGAGGTGGTCGTAGAACTCCGGCGCCGCGGCGCGCACCGCCGGGAGGCGCGACCACGGCACCTGCGGGAAGTCGTGGTGCTCGTTGTGGTAGCCCATGTTGAACGACAGCTTGTTCAGCGGGCCGTAGTAGGAATAGGTTTCCTGCCCTTCCCTGAACACGAAATGCTCCTGGACCCAGCGCGCGCCCACGGGGTGCACGCCGAGCGAGAACAAGGTCGAGAGGAACAAGTACGCCACCGGCCAGCAGCCGAAGAACCAGACGATCGGCGCGATCGCCGCGACCATCGCGACGGCGTTGAACACCGCCCAGGCGTCGACGGTGCGGACCGCCTTCACCGTCGCCGGCCGCACGAAGGCCTGCACCGCCCAGTACATGCCAAGCCAGAACGTCTTGCGCCACCAGCTGTTGCCGACCCAGCGCACCTCCCTGGATGTCGGCACGTCGGCATCGAGGCCGGGGATGCCGAGATACTTGTGGTGCAACAGGTGATGGTTGCGAAAGCCGATCGCCGCCGGGAAGACGATAGCGATATTGGCGAAGATCGATCCGAGCCGGTTGGCGTTCGCCTTCCGGAACACGACGTTGTGCGTGAAGTCGTGGATCAGCACGAAGAGCGCATGATTGGCGAAGGCGCCGAACGCATAGGCCATGATGACGATCGCCCACCAGGGCGCCTTCAACAACGTCAGCCCGATGGCGATGGCGACTTGCAGCGCGACCAACAGCACGGTCCACAGCACGGACCATCGATCGCGCTCGAACAGCTCGCGTACGTCGGGGTGCGCCGCAAGAATCTGCTTCGCCCGCTCCCGGTGCGGCATCGGCGTATCGCTCTGTGTGAACGCCGCACTGGGCGCTGTCTCGGCGACCATCCGGTCACATCCTGTTCAAGGGACTTTGATTTAGGCTGAACGCCGTTCAACGTCCATCGCCGCTGATGAGGGATTTGGCGTTCGCGTTCCCCCATCGGGGCGGCCGCCGCGAGGCCTGCAGTCGCGGCCTTTTCGGCATTCAGGGAAACGAAAGACGTTCACTCATGCAAGGAAAGAAGCGCCCGGCGGGCGAAGGACCGGAAGCGCGCCGTACTTGCTAAGCGAGCTCCAGCAAGACAGCCATGCGTTCGGCGTCGAGGGTGGCTGTCCGGCTTTGCTGCCATTCCCTGACGGCCCCCGCCGCATCGCCGCCGACCATCAAATCTTCGAAGATCAGCTCGACGAGGGTCAGCAGCGAGTTTCTGTCGTCGACGTGCTTTGCAAGCGCCTCGACGAGCCTCCGGCTCGCAAGTCCGGGGCAACCGGATGGGAGCGCCCTCACCGTCTGCTGAACAGCCGTTCTCAGATTGCCGACAGAGAGTTCGAGATGTTCGAGCTCATTCTGGCCGCTTATCGCCCGGCTGGCCTCGCCGATCGTGCGGTCGAGGCGATGCTTTCGGAGAGGTGCCAGCGCGTTTTGGAAACGCGCGATCTCCTTGCCGAAAATGTGCAACTCATCTCGAACTTCGATGAGGCGTGACTCCATTTTCGACGCGCGCAGCTCCGTCGAGAACGACCCGGCGGCGCTTTCGATTTCCTCAATGGACAGGGTCGGAAAACGCTCTCCGATCTTCTGCCTCACGCCGTTGGATAATCCGGCGAACGGGCCGACCGGAGCAAGGAAAGCGTAGAGACCCATGCGCTCCTTAACCTTCTAATAGGTGCCGACCTCGTCGAGCGGATTCCTCGCCGGCACGTCCACCGACTCCATCTCGACCTCCTGCCAGAGCAGGTCGATGAGGCCTGCGATCTCGCGCACGTGAGGAACCTCGTGCCGGCGGACGTAGCGATATTTCTCGGCGAGGAGCGATGCCTCGGCAAGGATGAGGCGGACGGTTTCGCCGTGCTCGTCGAGCGAGCCCATGGCCTCATAGGCCTCCAGCTCCTTCGCGCGAAAGAAGCCGTCGGACTCGATCATCTCAGGGCTCCAAGCGCTCCGGCGAGCCACGCGGGCACGTCGCCAATGCTGACGAAATAATAACCGGCCGCCGCGAGGGTCCCGACGACGGCCACCATTAGAACCAGCCACCAATGGCTTCGGCGCCGCTTCTCCGGTTCGAACTGCATGTCGCGCAGGCCGGGCCAGCCGTCATCCGGTCCGATCGAGGCCGACTGATCGACCGGGTCCGCCTGCTCGATCGGATCGACTGGCCGCCGGACAACACCGGCCGTGAGGGCGAGCCGCTCTTCGTTCAGCGCCGCGCGGTCGGCATCCAGTTCACGCCGCAACAGGAGCTGCTCCGCATTATCCGGGGCACCGTCGAGATAGGCCTGGAGCCTGCGATCCAGCGCGACCAGGTCGTCGACGGCCTCGAGGGCGAGTTGGCGGTCCTGGCGTTCGATGGCGAGCTGCAGGCGGACGATCTTCAGCGTGCTCGCGCGCAGCAGCATGAACCCTTCGGCAAGCTCGCCGCCGCCGGCTGGCGGCGCCGTCAGGCTCTCTTGCAGATCCGCGGCATTGTTGAGGTGCATTTCCCCCACCCGACTCGTCGAAACAACCAAGCAGAGTAAATCAACAACGCGCCCGTTTGATGCATCTTATGAACAGTTTACGCCCGCCCGTTGGCACCGTGAGCCAAGACGACGACTTTGCCAACGAGGCGCTTGCGGCCAGCCGGCTGCCGGGACCGCTAATTCACGCCCAGGGTGCGAGCGAAGAAATCCGCCGTCGCCGTGTCCGCCTCAAGCCAGGAATGCCATCTCAGAAAGCCGTGAATTTCGTTCGGAATCACGAACTGTTCGAACGGGAGGTGCCGTTCCTCAAGCCGCCGGGCCAGGTCGATCGTCTGGTGGAAGTTCACATTGCGGTCGTCATCGCCCTGGATCAGCAGCACAGGCGAGCGCCAGCCATCCATGCTCGCGACAGGCGAGGATTCGAAGGCGACTTTCATCGCTTCGTCCATGTCGCCTTTCTCATAGCGCTTCGGCCGCTTGTCGAGGAAGTTCTGGAGGAAGCTGGACCAGTCGTGGACGCCGTGCATGTCGACACCAGACTTGAAGATGTCGGAATTGCGGGCGAGCCCCATCGCGGTCAGATAGCCGCCATAGGAGCCGCCCCAGATGCCGATCTTGCCGGGGTCCACGTCGGTCAGCGCCTGCAGATATTTCGCTCCGGCGACGACGTCCTGATATTCAGCCGCTCCCGACGCGCCGGCGTGGTCCGGATGGTGGAAGGCATGGCCATAGCCGATCCCGAGCCGGTAATTCACCGACAGCACGACATAGCCGTGATTGGCGAAATACTGATTCACCGCATAGCTGTTGCTGTAATAATCCATGTAGTGCCAGCCGAGCAGCATCTGCCGCGGCGGACCGCCATGCACGAAGATCAGGGCCGGTTTTTTCGTGCCGTCGCCGTTGTCGAACAGCTGACCGTGAATGGTCCAGCCGTCCGCCGCCGTGAAGCTGACGGCACGGGGCTCGACCAGCTCGGACTGCGGAAATTCCGTGGGCACACTGCCAGCGCCGAGATCGTGCACGCCACTCCCGTCCATGCCGATCACGAACAAGGAAGGCGGCGCCTTGGCTCCGGCGCCGACGAACGCAATCTCCGTCGGGCTCGCCGCAACCGGGGACCATTGGAGCCCGGTTCCGCTCGTGAGCGCAACGGGCTGCGCCGCATCGACCGGCACGCGGAAGAGGTGGCGCCGGTCGCCGTCGTCCTTCGTGGTTCCGACGTTCGCGTCGTAGATCAGGAATTTGCGGTCGCGGCTGATCGCGACATGCTCGACCATGTAATCGCCGGGCGTCAGCAGCGTCGGCGCGCCGCCCGTTGCCGGGACGGAATAGAGATGCGGCCAATTGTCGAGGTCGGCGAGGAACACGAGCCGGTCGCCGGCGGCCCAGTTCAGATTCACTCCTCCCGCGGTTTCGGGAAATGAGCCGAGGAGCGTATCGGGGCTTTGCCAGACGCGGGTCGCTCGCCCGCTAGCGACATCCGCCACCCAGATCGAGAAGGGATCCGGCGTCTGTTTGAGAAGCGGTTTGGGCGCGCCGCCGCTGCCCGGCCGCCGCGAGAAAGCGATACGCATGCCGTCGGACGACCATTTCGGAGATTCGTCGAAATCGGTCGAAGGCGCGAGATAGGTCAGCTTCTTCGTTTTCAGATCGTAGACGCCGATGAAGCTATGATCGCCGTCGCGTTTGGACACGAAGGCGAGCTTCGCGCCGTCCGGAGACCATATCAGCGTGTCGTCATCGCCGCGGTCGAAGAACAGCCGCCTGGGCTTGCCCTTGCCGTCGAGCGCCGCCGTCCAGACCTCGCCGTCCTTCACATAAGCCAACTCGCCGTGCGAGGAGATCGCGGGAGCATCGCCCTCGGTGACTTTGACCGGTGCGCCGCCGGAGAGCCGCGCCGCCCAGATCGTGACTTTGGGTTCAGCCGCGCCGGAATCCGGATCGGGCGGCAGCTTCTCCTCCCAATTGGCGTCGTGATCGCCGCCGCGGACGAAGAGAAGATGGCCTGCGTCGGGCGAGAAAGTGAGCCCGGTGATTTCCTGCCCGTCGTCGGCCGTATATTGAGTCACTTGCCTCGGCTTGAACGCTGGACCTTCCGCGACCCACACGTTGCGCGCGCCCTTGACCACACGCACGAAAGCGATGGCGTCTCCCTTTTCGGCGGCATCGAGTTCCGGCACGAAGGGATAGGCGAGCACCTGTTCCATCGTGAACGTGCCGCCATTCGCGGGCGCCTCGGCCGATGCAGGTGCGACGACGAGGACGCCGCAGGCAATCAGCGCGCAACACCATTGCCGCAAAGTCATCCAGGTCAGCTTGCCCATCCGCATCGCCACTCCCCCGCTCCTCTCGTTCGCTCAGCACCGCTGGTGTTCGAGCTTCCATTTGTGTCGAATGAAACGCGTGTCCGCAATGGCTCGGGAAGACGGCGGCATTTCTCAATCGACGTCGCGTCATTTCACCGATTATCCAAAGCGGGCGCATTCGCTCGCTCGAAGGGTGCCGGGGCAGGCTAGCGAAGATCAGAGATGGCGAAAGGCGAACACAGCGCCGAGGCCCAGCAGTGTCCAGCCGACGATCGACAGCCCGAGAAAAATGAGGATCCGCATCCTTCGCGGAAACTTCTGGAGCTTCGCCTCCCGACGCTCGCGCCCGGTTCCGGCGGTGCGGCCTGGGCGGGTGCCGGCGTTCCAACGGTGCGTCACGCGAGCGTTGCTGTCAGTCGCCGGAGAGTCGGGCCATGTCGTCACTGGTTCCATATCCTTCGACGAAGTTAACAAATATCGAAGACAGGTAAATGACGCTTATCCTAAACCATTGAATCAAAACAGCTGTAGGAACCTTATGCGCCTGCCTCTGTTCACCTCAACCGGGGGAGTAACAGCAGCTTCATTGGAAATTTGGTAGTTGTCGGCAGACCGCGCGTGACCACGGAAAACCAATTGCGATTCGACGCTACCCAGCCGTTGAATGAGCCCTCTGAGTCGGATCCCGGCAGCGCGGGCATGGCCCAGGCCAGTGTTCCGGCCCCGCCGCGCCTGACGCCTGAGTCGTGGACTGCCCAGCCGCTCATCGACGAGAACCGGCAAGCGCTCAGAATCGCATTGTATCTCGTTTTGATGCTCGCTGACATTGCAGGCATTTTAGGTTCGTTCGCCGTCGGCTCGTTCATCCGTTACGGCAATTTCCACAATCATGACTGGTTGCAGATCTCGCTGGCCGCGCTGCCTTTGTTCGTCATCAGCGCGCTTCATAACGGCGCCTACAGCCTGCCGGCGATCAGATCCTCCTGGGGCGGCGCCGAGCGCGCACTCAGTGCGCTTCTCGGCTCATTCGCGATCCTGTTCGTCGTCTCCTATTTCCTCAAAGCTCAGCAGGACGTGTCCCGGGCCGCCGTCGCGACGGGCGGGATCGTGTCGCTCATCACCTTGGCTGTCGTCCGGCGCAACCTGGCGGGCTGGCTCATGCAGCGGGCACGCGGCCGGCTCATGGCCACCATTATCATCACGGACGACACCTTCGTGCCCAAGACACGCGGCGCGATGGTCATCGATCCATCGCAAAGGGCGATCAAACCGGAGCCTCGCAATCCCGCGATGATCCAGCGCTTCGTGCAGCTGGTCGACAGCGCGGACCGGGTCATCGTCGCCTGTGACGACGAGTCCGCCGCCGGCTGGGCGGCGATGCTCAAGAGCGCGAACGTGCGCGGCGAAATCTTCGCTTCAGAGGCTCAGTTGGTCGGAGCCGTGGATATTGGCCGCTTCGGCCCGCAGCGGACGTTCGTGGTCTCGTCGGGACCACTGAGCGCTTCGCAACGCATCATCAAGCGGGCTTTCGACATCGTGCTGACGATTGCGATCCTGGTCCTCGCGGCGCCGGTGCTGATCGGCATCGCGATCGCCATCAAGCTCGACAGCCCCGGCCCGGTGATCTTCCGGCAGAAAAGGGTCGGCTTCGGCAATCGCTTCTTCGACATATACAAGTTCAGAAGCATGGCGGTTGATGCGTCGGATGCGCTGGGTGCCCAGTCCACCGCCGTCGACGACGACCGCCTGACGCGCGTCGGGCGCTTCATCCGCAAGACCAGCCTCGACGAGCTCCCCCAATTGTTCAACGTCCTCAGCGGCTCGATGAGCCTTGTCGGACCGAGACCGCACGCGATCGGTTCGCTGGCCGGCCCGGTGCTGTTCTGGGATGTGGACGACCGCTATGCGCATCGTCACCTGCTGAAGCCCGGGATTACCGGCCTCGCTCAGATCAGGGGGCTGCGCGGCACCGCGCTCGAGGTCGACGACCTCAGCCGGCGACTCCAGGCCGACCTCGAATATATGAACGGTTGGTCGGTGTGGCGCGACCTGCTGATCATCATCAAGACATGCGGCGTTATCGCCCATCCGAACGCCTATTGAACCTGCTTGCCGGAGAAGACTCCGCTCAGGCTGCCGCCGCTACCGTGCGATAGACCTCCGCGGTCCGAAGCGCGATCGAGTCCCAGTCGAATCGGCTTTTCACGCCGTCCGCGTCATAGGCGTAATGCTCGCCCGGGCGTTCAAGGCATTCGGCAAGCGATCGCTCGTCGCCGGCCGGAAAGTAATTGCGATCCGGCAAGCCCAGATCCTTGTTGGCGCCGATGTTGCTGAGAAGCATCGGAGCGCCGCAGGAGGCCGCCTCCAGCGCCGAGATCGGCAATCCCTCGTGCATTGATGGAAGGACGAACAGATCCGTCTGCTCATAGAGCCTGCGCAGCACGGGACGGGGCTGGTTGCCGATGAAGCGGACGACCGGGCTTGCGCCTCCAAGCAGCCGCTTTGAGTAGGCCGATTGATGAATGTCGCTGCCGACGATCACCAATTGCCGACCGGTCCCGCTCCGGCGGAAGGCCCGGATGAGATAGTCGAAGCCTTTTTCCGGAACGAGCCGTCCGACTGCTAGGATATAGCCCTTCGGCGCCAGTCCGAATTGCTCCAGGACATCCCCGCCGGAAGAGCCCTCCTCGAGCGTGGGAGCGCCGTTGGGAATATAGCGGATATGATCGGCCGAACGCGGGAATTTTCGCTTCAACTCGCTGGCGAGCGATGGCGCGACGGCAATGATTTCGTCGGCGAAGGATAGGCCCATGCGCTCGCCCGCCCGCAGGATGAACTTCGCGAACGGCCCCCATTTGCTCCGGTCGTAGTCCGCCCCGTGGTGGGTCACGATAACCCGCATGCCGAGCGCTCGCGCCATCGGTGCAAGCAATGCCGGGCCGATCGCGTGAATGTGGACGACCCGGGCGCGAGTGCGCGCGTACAGCAGCGCGACGAACGTGGAGACGATCGCTTCCGTGCTGCGGTTCGCCGGTGCCGGCAAGGCCCTCACCCACACCCGCCGGAAGTCATAGCCGCCCGGCGCGATGAAACCGCGGCGTCCCAGAACCTCGACCTTCAAATCGGGCGCGAGCGCGCAAACGCGTGGAAGCAGCTCTTCGCAGTGGGTCTCGACGCCACCGATAACCGCCGGAATGCCCCGCAGCCCGACCACGCAGATGCGCGAGCTCATTGGCTGGCTCTCCGGCGCGCCGATGCGCCGTCGGGTGGACCGCCGATCACCTCGTCATAGCCGCCCTGCTGGACGAGCCGGCCGTGGCTCAGGCGGTAGATTGTGTCGCAGTCGCGAAGTGTCGTCAGGCGGTGAGCGATCATCAGCAATGTATACTCGCCGCCCAATTTCCGGAGCGACGCCATGATCCCGAGTTCGGTCGCGTCGTCGAGGGCGCTGGTCGCCTCGTCGAGCACCAGCACGGACGCCTTCTTGTAGAGTGCCCTGGCGATTCCGATCCGTTGCCGCTGCCCGCCGGACAGGCGAACCCCGCGTTCTCCGATGAACGTCTCCAGCCCTTCCGGCAGGGACAGGATAAGCTCGTCCAGCTCGGCCTGCCGGCAGGCGTACCGGACCCTCGCCTCGTCGATACGGCCGCTCGGCATGCCGAAGGCGATATTCTCCATGATCGTGGCGTCAGCGAGGAAGATATGCTGGGATACGTGCGCGATCTGTTGCTGCCAGCCGCGCACATTGTGTTCGTCCAGCACCATTCCATCGACGCTGATTTGTCCTCCGGTCGGCTGGAGCAGCCCCATGATGAGATCGACAAGCGTGCTCTTGCCGCTTCCTGTCTTGCCGACGAACCCGCTCCACGACCCCCTCGGGATGGCGATGTCGATGTCCTCGAGCACGAGCGCCTCGTCGGGCGAGTAGCGGAAGCTCACATGCTCGATGCAAAGCATGCGCCTGAGCGGCAGTGGAGTGACTTTGGGCTTGCCCTCGAACCTCTGCGGTATCGGACGGCGCAGCAGGTGCACGACGTTCAGGAACATCGTCCTGTTGCCCACGACATTGGCCCAGGCGGCATAGATTTGCTGCAGGAGGGGCATAAGGCGCTGAGCTCCGAGAGCCAGCACCGCCAGCACCGGAAGCGAGCCGGCAAGAGTTCCCTCGACGGCGTTGATGACCAGCGCCAGCAGGACGATGAAGACCATGCCGAGCGCTTCGACGACGAACCGGGGAACGACGGCGATGAGCGCGTTCGCCGCCTGGGCGTCGCGAAGGCTCGTGTCGAGCCGCGAGAATTTTTTCACATAGAGCGGCTGCGTGTTGTCGATGAGGACATCGCGAATGCCGCCCAGGCCTTCCTGAAGCGCCTGAACGCGCAGCCGGCGCATCGCGCTGATTGCCTCCGCGTTCCGGCGCAGGCGCCCGCGCGTGGTGATGGAAACCAGGAAATAGATGCCGCCGAATCCGATAATCGCCGAGAGAGCTATCTGCGGATTGATGAACAGCAGCCCGGCCACGATGAACGAAGCGAGGATCAGCGCCGAGAGACCCTGCATCAGCGGAAGGAACATGCCGGTGAGCAGCCGCTGGATGTTGTTGACCGACGAGATGACGCGGCTGCTGTTCATGGCCGCGTGGAAGCTGTACGGCTGCCACAGCATCCGCTCGTAAAGCCTCACGCCGAGATCGTAGCCGACCCGGAAAACCAGTTTCTGGCTCGCCCAGGCGAGGAGAATGCGAACGCCGGCGGCACCCAGCGCGACGACGCAGAAAAGGATCCCGAACAATGGGAGGCTGTGTGCGGACGGCTGCACGCCCAGCATTTTGAAAATCGACGCAAGCCGTGAACTGTGGATATGCCCTGGGTCGGCCATCAGGGAGAGCAAAGGAAAGACCGCCGCGAGGGTGAAGAGCTCCGCGAAACCGCCCACGAGCATCAGGAGGAGCACCGCCCGCGCCTGCCAGCGACGCCGCCGCGAGAAGAAACACAGCACAAGCCACTTCAGCGCGCGGCCGAGATCCATGTCGGGATCGAGCAGCTCTTCGTTGCGCCGGCCGCCCCAGCGTCCATCCGCCGGTGCGGCGGCGGAGCGAGTTTCCGGCTGTGAAGGACCAAGCGCCATGGTCAGGTCAGGCCCTCACCGGGCTCAGCCGGGGTTCGTACGGCGGTCGTCTGAACGAGAACGCCGGCAACGAAGCGTAATAGAGGGTGTAGCCGACCAGCAGCGCATAGACGATGATTCCCTCGACCAGCCAGAACGGCATCGTCGCCAGATTGAGCGTGATGAAGCTCAAATGGGCGGCAATCATTTTCCATCGGTGGACTCCGGTCCTGAATGCGGCGAGCAGGCCCGCCAGGAACAGCATGCACAGAGCAGCAACGCCCAGGAGGCCATATTCGAACAGAAAGCTCACGAACGTATTGTGCGCGTAAAGGTTGAAATAGGTCTCCCAGCTGTCGGGGCCGAAGCCGACGAGGTGCTGGACCTGAGTTCCGTCGTCCTTCCATTTGTAATAATAATCGCTCCAGATCTGCGTTCGTCCGGAGAGCAGCCGCCGGTCCTGGGTCGTGAATTCGTCGGGCGGCTTGATCAGAGGCTTCTCAGCGGTCGCGATGGTTCGCAGATCCTGGAAGCGTTCCAGCGTCATCAGCGCCGTTCCACCACTGACGACGATGCCAGCGCCGGCGACAACCACGAGCAGGGTTCTGAGGTTGTGGGCCACCAGCCGGCTGAGCGCGTACAGCAGGTAGTAAATGATGAGCGGGATCATCGCCATGATGGCGGTTCGATAGTTGGCGAAGAGGATTCCGACGGTCGCCACCGGGATGATGATGGCCTTCGTCCAACGGGGAATGGACCGCGCCACCGCTGCAACGATCAAAAGCCCGACCAATGCGATCGAAAAAGCCGCCTCCTGATAATAGCCGCCGATGTATGACTCCCCGCCTGCCCCTTCGGTTGCCTTGGGGACGTTGAGGATGAGCGAAAAAACCTGGAAGAGGATCAGCGGCACAAAGCTGAGCAGCAGGGCGACGGTGAACCGTCGTTCGTCTCCACTCCGAAGGGCGTTGAAGCAATGCAGCGCCACGACGATGAGCAGGCCGAACTTGGTAATCGGCTCGAACGCTTGAACGAACGATGTGTTAACGGCCGTGCTCAGGGCCACGGCGATGAAGACGAGATAGGCGCTGGCGATCACGCGGTTGAGAAGCAGCGCTCTGGGAATGATGGCAGCGCCGAGCAGGAACAGAGTCGCCGAGCCGAGGGCGGTGCCGGAGATGTCCCCGACCACTTTCGGAAAGGTGTAGGTGTGGAAGGACGACAGCATGAACCGCGCCCAGCAGGCGAAGACCACGTACCGCGCGCTGGTCGAGCCAGAAATTCGCAGAGCCTGAAACAGCAACAGGAGGAGTGCGAGACTTGCCGGCACCATCAGCCACAGAGGAAGCCCGGGAACGCCGTGGTCGCTCATGCCGCGCTCGCAACGCTATCCCGAGCGGAGGCGACCTCCGCCACCACGTCCCAGTAACGCTCGACCTGGCGGGCGCAGTCGAAATCCCGGGCTCGCGCGCTCGCGTCCTCGGCGAGGCGGCTCAGCAAATCGCTGTCGTTGGCCACGCTGAGCGCGCTGGCGAGCGCTGCCTCGTCGCGTACGGGAACCAATAACCCGCCGTTGCCGAGAACGACTTGCCCCGCTTCGGGCGATTCAGTGACGGCAAGGATTTCGGCCGGGCTGAAACGGCAATCCGTGGCGATCACCGGAAGTCCGAGAGCCATCGCTTCGACGAGCGAATTGCAGAAGCCCTCGTGATCGGAGGAAAGCATGAGGAGGGCAGCCCGGGCGAGCACGGCGTGGGGGTTTGCGACGAATCCAGGCATGACCAGCCGCTTGCCGAGACCGACATTGGTCCCGAGCGCTCGCAATTCGGCCCGAAGCGTCCCTTCGCCGAGAATGAGCAATCGGCCGGGACGCCCGCTCGCCGCGAAGGCGCGGATAGCCAGATGAAGATTCTTCTGCGGCTCGAGACGCGCGAGCATCACCACGTCGTCCGGCCGGACCCGGAACGCCGGACGCTGCCTGGCGGCGCTATTGAGCGCGTGAATGTCTACCGGATTGTTGATCGTTCGAAGCCGCTCGGCGGGGACACCATAATCCGAGTGGAGCGCCGCCGAGAGTCCGTCCGAAACGGAAATCACTCGATCTGCCCGCCCGTAAGTGAAGCGGACCAATGTCCGCGCAAGCCATGACGCCCGGCGGTGGGACAGCTGCTCGGTCGTGTTGTTGCGTTCGCTGATGATCGCGCGCCCGCCGAGCAGCCGGGCAACAGCCGCGGCCGCGACGTTCGAGCGAGTCAGGAAACTGACCGTTACGTCCGGCCGCAACCGCTGCTCGAGCCCGAGCAGGCGAACAACGCTGAGTGCGAAATTGCCGCGGCAATCGAGGCTATAGGTGCGAACCCAAGAGGGAAGCGCGTAGGCGCCCGGTTCCTCGTCCAGCAGCGCCGCGGCAACATCATAGTCAGCGGCGCGACCGCACGAGCCTGACAGGATCGTTGCAAAGACCCTTTCCGCCCCGCCACCCTGGAGCGAATTGATGACGAACAGGGCCTTCGGCCTGCGCCGAGCCAGCTTGCTCGAGCTGCCCACGGCGGCGGAGCCCGTGGATTTCGGTGAGGTGCCGGCCAACAAATGCGGATCAGGCCGCTTTGGCCGAACCGCGGCGCGGCTCATTGGCGTAATCCCGATAATAATAGACGTCGTCCCCGAGGCTTCCGAGCGCTGTCCAGCTCAGGCTGACCCGGGTCAGCACAGCGCCGGTGATATTCGCTCCGGCCCGATTGAGAAGGCCGATCGCTTTTTTCACAGCCGCGGCGGGCGTGGTGCGCCAGCGCGCGATCAACAGCGTGGAGTCGGCCATCGCGGTCAGCGCGCGAGCCTCCGCCACCGGAAGAACGGGAGGCGTTTCGAGAATGACGAGATCATAGGAATTGGCGAGACGTGCGAGCAGCGATCGCATCGCGGGCGACGTGATGAGGTCGATCGGACGCTGCGCAGACGCAGTCGTCGGCAGCACGCTTAGCCCGCTGCCAACGTCCTTCACCACCGCCTGATCAAGCGGCGTCCGGCCCTCGAGAACCTCGACCAGGCCCGTGGGCGGGTCCGGTGCGAACAGATCCGTGCAGGCGTGATGCCGCAGGTCGCAATCGATCAACAGGACTCGTTTGCCGGCGAGCGCCGCCGATTGAGCGAGGCAGATGGAGGTCGCCGTCTTGCCTTCATCGGCGACGGCCGAGGTGATCGCGAGGGACTTTCCGCGCGCGCCCGCCTCGTCAAGCTTGAGACTCGTCCGAAGGCTTCTGAACGCTTCCGCGAAGGCGCCGGTCGGATGCTCGAGCAGATACTCGGCGATTCGGCCCGGCGTCGGCCTTTTCAGCGGAATGTCCTTGACCGTCCTGATATCGGGGATCGCGGCGAGAGCAGGGATTCGAAGCTTCTGCTCGAGTGCCGACTGGTTGAGAAGTCCGCTTTCCATATTGTCGAGGACGAGCGCAACAACGACACCGGCGACGATTGCGGCCAGAACGCCCCCGATCAAATAGGCGAGAGACTTGGGCGAGTCGGGCGAGGTCGGAGGCGCCGCATAGGCAATCACATAGGCCTTGCTCTGCTCGGTTCCCTGGGCGGCGAGCTTTTGCTTATATTGATCGAGCAGCGACGCGTAGAGCGTCTTGGCAGAATCCGCATTCCGCTCGAGTTCGGCCAGGTGCACCGATGCAGCATTGGCGCTCATCAGCTTACCCTGCTCCCTGTTCACCGAGTTGCGGAGGGAAGCCGCGCGATCGCGAGCGACCTTCGCCTGTGCCGCTACTCCGGCACGTACGCGAGCCTCCTCGGCGGCGAGCTGCTGGTTGACCGCGTTCAACTGATCGTTGAGCCTCACCAGCGCCGGAAACTGGTCGTTGTAGCGTTGCTGCAGATCGGCTTTCTGGGCGAGCAACTTCGACTGCTGTGCGCGCAGCGCGCTCACGGTCGATGAGCCCGTGACGCTGACCAGCGAGTCGCCGCTGTTGGCCTTGGACTGGGCCGCGGCTTCGTCCGCCCGGGCCTGGGCGAGCTGGGTGTTGAGTGACTCCATGGCCTGGTTCGCGGCGTCGCTGTTGTTTGCGAGATCGATCAGGCCGGTCCCGGCGCGATACTGGGCGACTGCCTTATCGGCCTTCAGCAGGTCAACGCGCACGAGCTTCAGGCGATCGGCGAGCATCCCGATGTCATGCGAGAGCTGGGCGGCGGCGGAAGACTTCTGCCCACCCGTGTAGGCGTTCATCGCGGAATTCACGACACTTGCCGCAAGCGCCGGATCGGCCGCGGCGAAGCCGACCGAGATGGCGTAGGACGTTCCCGACCGGTCCGCGACCAGGCCATGCTGTACCGCGCGAATGGCGCGATCGCGCGAGGGCGCCGTGCCGGCGGGCGCATCTTCGGCAATTCCATATCCACGCGCCTTTGCAAGCTTGAGAGCGTCGACGACGGCACCGGCGGTTGAAGGAGACTTGATGACCTGCACTTCCGTTTCGACCGACGGCGAGTCGGTCGTCAGCGGCTTGGCTTGCGGGTTCGTGTCGACGAGCGGATCGGCTTGCCTGTCGAGCGCGATGGTTCCCGTCGCGACATATTGGCGGTCGGCAACAAAATAGGCTCCCGCTGCCAAGATCAGGACGGCGATCATAGTCAATCCCACGGGCCACGCACGGCGGCGCAGGATGAGCAGGAGCTTTTTCGGACTTACCAGTCCGAGCTCTGATTCCGCAGGGGCTTCACGAGCCTCCTGCACGATTGTGAACCTGGCCATCAAAATTCTCCTGGCGACCCACCCCGACTTACTCTCGGCCTGTCATTCCACCCCCGGAACAAGCCTCAACACTATGTCCGATTCTGCATCTGCGCTTCTTCGCTCGCGCTAAATGGCGCATCCCTGCCCAAGCTTCGGCGCCGGACCACCGACGACCAGTTTGGTACCGGGGACAAGATTGAGCTCGCAGCTGTCGATGATAACTTCGCTCGGGCCATCGATGTTCAACAGCGGCGCTTTCGTTGTGGAGCGCGCGATCAGCTTGCGGATGTGCACGCGCGCTCCCCCGTGCACCCAGATATGGGCGCCGCGCGGGTCGATGCTGGTGATCGTTCCGGCGTCGACCGTGCCCCAGAAGCGATAATTGCGTCCGTTGCGGGCGGCGGTGAGGTCGTCGAGAACGGTGTTTTGACTCTTGAGATCGAAGCCTCCGTCGCTGTTGTCGCTGGACGTGACCCGTTTGATCGTGAGGCCGTCGACGTCGCGTTCCGACGCTATTCCATCGCCGTTGGTGTATTGTCCCTCGATGCGGATCATTTGAAAGCCGCTGATGTCGCCGTCGCTGATTGCGATTCCATGACCGGTCTGAACGGCGATGCCGATCGGAAGATTGGGGGACGATTGAGGCTCGCTGCGCATCTGGAGCTTGAAATCGTGGATGTTCACGCCATCGACGTCGCCGCGAATGCGGATTCCGTCGCGCTGAAGATCGGTCGCCGTGACGCCCTGGATCGTGAGATTCCGGATGCGGGTGCCCTTGCGGGTCTCGATTGCCCGGAACGAGCCCGAGACCTGCAGTGGCCCGATCACCTGATCCACGACGTCGCCCCTGAGCACCTTGTACGCGTGCCGGCTCGGGTCCAGTTCGGCAGCAGTCACGGCAACCGATGCCAGGGCCGCAAATCCGGCAATCATCGCCAGCCCGGTTCCCCAGGCCGTCATTGCGAAAGCCTTTCCAGACCCATCGTTGCACCTCGCCGCGCGCACTTCAGGGCCTAGGCCGGTTCCAGCGCCTGAGGCGCTCTTTGGTGTGGGTACGTGTAGATATACGTGTCCGTTTGGGACCCGGCGCTGCCCCGATTGAACTTGGTCAGCAGGATTCCGGCAATGTTCGCGTCGGTCTCGGAGAGCCGGACGAGGGCGCCGCGAACCTGCGGCAGCCTGGCGCGATCGGTCTCGACGACGAAGACGGTCGAATTGGCAGCGGCCGCGATCCGCGGCGCGTCGGCAAGACCGAATACCGGCGGAGCATCGACGATAACCACGTCGAAGCTTGTCGAAAGCTGCTTCAGCATCGCCTCCAGCTCTGGTCCGCTGAGCAGTGCCGCGGGGCTCTCCGGCATCGGCCCGGCAGGCATCGCCCAAAGGCCCGGAATGGACGTCTGAACGATCGCCGCGTCCGGAGCACAGGAGCCTTCGAGCACCGTCGACAATCCCAACGGCGAGCTGGCGTCGAAATATTTCTGGATGCTCGGCTTGCGCATGTCTCCGTCGATCAGCAGGACATTCTTGCCGGCCTGAGCGAAATCACGCGCGACTCCGAAGGCGGCGCTGGTCTTCCCCTCGCCCTCGCGGCTGCTGGTGAAGGCGATGGTTCGGGCTCCTTCGCTCGACGCGATCGTCTCCAGCGAAGCCCGCAACGAATAATGAGCTTCGGAAAGGAGCGAGCCGGGGTTCGCCAGCGCCTTGAGAGGATTCCGGACCCTGGGGAGCACTCCCAGGAGCCGGAGACGCAAATCGGCGTCGACGCTCTCGGGCGAATGGACGCGGTTGTCGCGGAGCATGGAAACGATCGCGAGAAGCAGGCCCAGGACGAGGCCGATCAGCCCTCCCGCCGCGCTCCACAGGATCGGCTTGGGTGAAACCGGTCCAGCCGGTGGCTCCGCGCGGTCGATGACGTTGATGTTGCTGGCGACCATCCCGGCGGCCGTCGTCGCATCGTTGAACCGCTGAAGCAGCGTATCGTAAAGTTGGCGGTCGCTGTCCGCGTTACGCTTGAGAACATTATAGCGTGCGCCCTTGCCCTGGTCGGCGAGCGTCTGGTCGCGCAATTGACCGACGGTTTGCGCGAGGTCCGCTTCCTGGCGGCGCGCGACCTCGTACCGGTCGCGAATTGAATTCTTGATGCTCGAGCCGAGAGTCTGAATCTGGCGCTTGATCTCCGCCAGCTGGGCGGCAGCCGCAATCACCGCCGGATGCGTATCCAGGCGATGCGCGCGCTGTTCCTCGTAAGCCGCCTGCTCTTCGGCCGCCTTTTGAGTCAGCTGCTGAATGGCTGGATTGGAAAGAACTTCGGGGAGGCTCATCAGCGGGGTGTTTTGCGCTTCCTGCCAGCGTTGCTGCGCCGCGATCCGGTCCGCGCGCGCCTGCGAATAGGCCCCGGTCAGCTGGGCGAGCTTGTCGCTGGCAAGGGAGTGCGGCGAAGAGTCTCCGGCAACCGATGACGTGCCTGCGCTCGGGTCGATGAGCCCCGCGGCGCGCGTGTAGTCGATCAGCGCCTTTTCGGAGGCACTGAGCTTCGCCTTCGTTTCCGACAGGCGTTGCTCCAGGAAGCTGCGCGATGACGCCGTGTCGTTGACCTGCCTCCGCAGGTTGGCCTCAGCATACGCATCGACGTAATTGTTGGCGATGAGGGCGGACGCGACAGGGTCCGAACTTTCAAAGCCGATGGTCGTCACCCGGGACCGAGGGTCGAGCGTCACGTCGACGCCGTCGCGCAGCCGGTCGCTCAACTGATCGGTCGACAGCCTGCTGGAGCCCGGGCGCTCATTGGTCAGTCCCGCGACGCGTTCGCGCAGCCGATCGCTCAACTGATCGATCGAGAGCCCGCCGGAGCCCGGGCGCCCATTGGTCAGGGCCGCGGCGACGGGTGCGTTCCGATCCAGGTGCAGGCGGGTGGCGACGGCCTGCGCCAGGCTGCGGCTGCGCAGGATCGCGACCTGCGTCAGTGCGGAATCATTCGGCTGTGCGCCTGCCGAGGACTGCTGCTCAAATTGAATCTGCGCTTCGGCGCGATAGGTCGGTGGCGTCAGCAATGCCAACAGGAGGCCGATCGCGATGCCTGCGGCCACAAGGGCAAAGAGGATGAGCCGATGGCGTCGCAGCGCCGCCACGAAGCCACGAGATTCGCGCCTGGCCGGAGGCGGCAAAACCGACGAGCGACTGACGACTTCGGTAGAAAGTTCACCGCCGCTTCCGCGCGGGACCAGGCTTTGAGATTGGGACATCGACCGGACTCGCTAAATTCCGACGCCCGTCATGATTCTAAACACCCCGTAAAGCGGGTTCACCGAAAGGAAATTCTGCCAGGCTTCCTTGCCTCGCGAGTGTCCGACGATGACGACGTCATTGGGCAGGAGTTGCGGATCCGGGGCGCTGCCCCGGCGAATCTCGTCGACATTAAACAAGGCGCCCATGCGCTGTCCGTTGACCGTCCGGAATACAGCTACCTGGTTCGTCGCCGCGAGCTTCGTTTCCCCATGCGCGAGCGAGATCGCCTGCAGCAGGGTCGTCTTTCCCTTGATATCGAAGACTCCCGCTTGCTGCACTTCCCCCTGGACCGTCACCTTGTTGGGAGAAGGATTGGCGACCGCCACGGTGACTTGCGGATTTCTCAAATAAGAGCGGGCCAGGCGCGCGGCGATAATCGAACTCAGCTCCGACGTCGTCTTGCCCGCCGCATGGACCGTCCCGACGAGCGGCAAGGCTGCATTGCCGCTGGCGTCGACCTGGAGCGGCGAATTGGCCGGCGTCGACAGGTTCGGCTCGTCAAACACGGTGACCGCGAGCGAATCGAACGGCGCGATCTGGTATTGCTGCGGATTCGCCGCCGCCGCCGCCGTCGTCGGCGCCGAGAATGCGCTGTAGGCGGCGGCCCCTGACGGAAGGTTCGCTCCAGCAAGCGTTGGGCCGGTAGCGCATGAAGCCAGCGCCGGTGCCACAACAATAGCAGCCAACGCAGCTTGCCTCGAATTCATGGATAATCTCCCGCGATCCGCCTCAACCGGAGCCCGTGTGGAATTGCTCAATCCACTCATGTCGATTCACGACACGGTAAACCGCAAAAAGTACAGCTGTTAAGAACTACAGCTGTTACGAACTCTAGCGGCCATCTCAACGCGTCTCGAAAGGATTATTTCCATCGGACGGTTCATTTCGAAAGTTGATCTACACCGCCGTCACTGAACAAACGGCACAGAAGGGCGTTGGCGTACCGCCATTTTGCCACGAACAGCTATGGCACCAATTGGGTTTACGGCAGTAGCGGGTATTTTTTCGACAATGTATTCATTTCGTGTCCGCCACAAACTTGCCCGCGGGGCAGGGCCGGCCATACGCCGGCTGAATGACGCGCTGGGCAATTTCGACAAGGTCGCCTGGTTGCTAGGGGATGCACGCAGCGGGACGACGTGGGTGGCCGATCTCATCGCCCGCGCGTGCGGCTATTACCAATTGTTCGAGCCGTTCCACCCTTTGAAGGTGCCGGCCTTCGCCGATTGGCCCCTCAACCATTTCCAGCTGCCCGGATCCAGCAATCCCCCATTGCGCGCGGCGCTTCAGCAGGCGTTCGAGGTCAAGCTACCCAGCCGACGGGTCAATCCTGTGCCCGACCGGCTTTTTTATCGCGGGCTGCTTGTTAAGGACGTCTTCGCGAACCTTCTCGCGGCCTGGGCACTCAAGGAGTTCCCGTTGGTCAGGCCCATATTGCTGATCCGCAATCCGTTCGCCGTTGCGGTATCGAAGCAGGCGAAGCGGCATTGGCTGTGGACCACCGGTCCAGTCGAAATGCTGCGACAGGCCGCCCTGCGCGCAAGCCTGGCCGAGGAAGAGATCGATTATTTGACTTCCGTCGAAGGCCGCGACGACTTCATCCTCAATCAGATCGCCGTCTGGGCACTCATTCACACCGTCCTGTTGCGACAGCTCCGTCCGGGGCAGGTGCATCTGTTGATTTTCGAAAAGGTGGTTGCGGATCCGCGCGAGGAGATCCGGAAAGTCTCCGCCTTTCTTGGAACGGAGCCGGCGATGACTCTGCTGAATCCTCGGCAGATCGGCCGGCCCAGCCGTTCCTCGGACCAAGCAAGCGTCGATCGCGTACGGGAGAGCCGCGGCGGGTCCTGGCAATCAAAGATAACGCCCGAGCAGCGTCGAATCGGAGAGGATATCCTGTCCCGTTTCGGATTGGACCGCTTCTACCGGGATGGAATGCCGTGGATATCCGGAGCCGACCCAGTTCGCACCGGCTCACCGCTTCAGGAGCCGGAAGCGCTGTGCGCATGAACGGGATTGGTCAGGGGCAGCGCAGACAGCTCGATACCGCCCGCCGGCGCCAGGCCGACGGTCGTTCGACGCCCGAGGTGAGCATCATCGTCCCGGTGTACGACGTCGAGGCCTATCTTGGAGAGTGCCTCGATTCCATTCTTTCCCAGGACTTCACCGATTTCGAGCTCGTTGCAGTCAATGACTGCTCGAATGACGACAGCGGGGCCATTCTCCGGCGCTACGCCGCGACGGAGCGCAGGATTCGGATCGTCGAGCTGCCCGAAAATGCCGGGCTCGGCGGAGCCCGGAACGCGGGCCTCGATCATGCCAACGGCACATATGTGTGGTTCATCGACAGCGACGACACGATCGTTCCGGGCGCGCTTCGAGCGCTGGTCGATCGCGCGCACGACACGCAGGCCGAATTGGTGTTGTGCGGCTGGACTCGCGATTTTCAGGACCAACGGAGACCGGGAAGCGGCGAGGCGATACTCGCCGCCGCACCACGGCTGTTCACGATCGCTGACTACCCAAAAGCGCTCCGGATACTGCAGGTAGCCTGGAACAAGCTGATCTGCCGCGACCTGCTCGATCGCAGCGGCCTCAGATTCGTGAGCGGCTGGTACGAGGATACACCGTTCACCTACCCGCTCCTCGCCGCCGCGCGATCGATCACCGCCCTGCCTGATGCGCTGGTGAGATATCGGCAGCGTCCAGGTGCGATCACCAAGACCGGAAGCGAACGCCAGATGGACGTCCTCAGTCAATGGGAACGCGCCATGGGGCTGGTTGGCGAGATGCATGCCGACACCGCGAAAATCAAAGCCGAGCTCTTTCCCGTGATGCTGAATCATTGCGCTCGAATATTGCTCAACTCGAAGCGGATCCCGCGGCCGTTGCAGCAGGAATATGTGCGGCGCCTGAGGGCGTTGTACCGCCATCACTATCCCGATCGTCCGTATCCCAGTCTCGGCCGCCAGCAGGCGGTCCTGCATAGGCTGATCGCTCTGGGATGGCTTCCGCTGCTTCAGCTGCACTGGCGCGCGCAGAGCATCTGGCGTCGCCACATTCGCCCCCATTTGCGCGCGTTGGACCCGCCGCGCGATCGACAACGCGCGCTGGTTCAGCCTCGGCGATGCAATCCCGTCGGGGTCACGCGATCGTGACCGGTTCCCAACGACAGCCGATCGGCGCCCATTCTTCGTCCGAAGATGGAGGGCGCGCGGCGAGAGTCCTCGCGTTGCCGGCGCATCGCTCCGCTTCCGTCGAAAACTGGCTTTCGCGATGATCTACAACCAGACCGCGCTTCCCTCGATCTTTCATGTCCAACCCCGCGCTCTCGAGGACGTCGAAGCTATCCTCGACGCTCATGGACTCTCGACGAACAGAGCACTGGTGCTTTGCGGCCGAACGCAATCGCGTCAGATCGCCGAGGCAATCCGGCCGCAGTTCACCGCGGCCGACATCGAAATTGTCTCGGACTATTCCGAATATGAAGTGAAGCGCCTTCATTCCGTGGCGCAGGCCGCGCGCTCGACCCTGCTCATTGCCGTCGGCGGCGGGGGAGTCATCGATGTCGCGAAGAGGCTGAGCAAATGTTGCGACGTATCGTGCCTGGTGATCCCGTCGATCGTTTCAAACGATGGGCTCATGTCGCCGATTTCCGTGCTGAAGACGAACGATGAGCATTGGGAAAGCCTTCCGGCAGCGATGCCGATCGGCATCATCGCCGATCTCGATATCGTCGTGGAGGCTCCTCGCCGCTACTTGCGCGCCGCGGGCGGCGATCTCCTGTCGAACATCAGCGCGACGAGCGACTGGCGCCACATCGTCGAACGCGGGGACGGGCCGCGCATGAACGATATCGCGTTCCACCTTTCGCGCAATTCCGCCGAGGCGCTGATCCATTGGGAAAATTGCGATCTCGGCGATCGGGAATTCGTCCGCAACCTCATCGTCGCCCAAATCTATTCCGGGATCGCGATGAGCATCGCCGGCACGAGCAGGCCCTGCAGTGGCCCCGAGCACCTCATCAGCCACGCACTCGATGAACTCGAGCTCACCCCCAATGTGCTTCATGGCGTGCAGGTGGGGAGCGCCTGCCTGTTCATTCTCCACCTGCTCGATGAGCTCACTTTCGAGGTGCAGCGGTTCGCCCGGGCGATGCAGATCCCGGCCCTGTGGACCGATTTGTTGCCTGATGACGAAGCAGTCGGATCGGTTCTCGCCCGGGCCCGAAAGGTGCGGCCCGGCCGCCGCACGATCCTGGATGACTTCACCGACGATGAGCTGCGCGTTGAGCTTGGCCGTTTCGAGGTGCGTGAAAGGGCTCTTACCGGCGCTCTCGACGACGAGCGCCGCCTTTCGGCATTTTCGATGTCTTCGGGATGATGCGCGGCTCAGCGAACCCGGCCGCCGGTGCTTGCTCGCAAGCTCGGTCGCGGCGCCGCCTTCGCGGGCAGAACCGACTTTCCCGCGCGCTTCAGCATTCTCTTCATCCGCTCCGTTCGTGTGTTGTATCTGCGGATCCACTCCCCGTTGACGGCCGACGCCTGCTTTTGCAGCGGAACGGGCGGCAGGGAGTCGACCTCGTCCAGTCCGAACTCGCGGAGGACGTGATTGACGACGCCGAGCGGGTCGGCGACGAGCTCCTCGTACACGATGTGGAGGGACTTGGCCCCATTGGTTCGGGCCCACTCGTCCCATGCTCGGGAATCCCGATCCAGCGTGTCCAGGGCGCCGCTGATCGCTGCATCATCGTAAGCAGGCGCCGCGTCTTTTTGCTGAAGGCTAACCCAGGCGCCGGTCTTCCGGGCGAGAGCAAGCGAGACCGCCTGGGCGAGCCGGTCCTCTCGCTCCATTCGGATGAACCGGCCGAACCGCAGCAAATCGTCGACGCCTTGTTTCCGCGCCCAGACGTAGTGCGGCCAATGTGCCTTGATACCGAACCATCCGTTGGGCGACGTGCGCCGCTCGAACAGGTTCAGAATCACCTCGTTCAAGCTGCTGACACCGAACCTTTGCTGCCACATCGGCGCATGTTCGGGATGCAGATATTCCAGCGGAAAACCGAGCTGCCCGGTTTCGCGCAGAAGGTAGCTCAACAAATAGCTTCCCGAGCGCTGGGTCGATGCGATCAGATATTGATGCGGCGGAGGACCCGCATGACGCGGGAAGTCGCACTCGCTGTCGAACGGATTCCATTTCGCAAAACGGTCGGATTGGATCACTGTCAGAACTCCCCGAGCCACCAGCTCAGCGGGATAACGCGAAAGCCCGCATGTCGGCCTCAACCTGAATCGCGCCGGAGCGGAGCGGATTGCCGCTGCCAACGTTGGTCGCGAATCGAACAGGCGTCTCGCGACGCAACATTGTCGATCGGAGAGCCTCGATGACACAGACGTGTGTGCCGGATGTCGTGTTGGTGGTCGGCGTCTTTGACCTGTTCCATGCCGGGCATGTCAACCTGTTGCGGCAGGCGCGCGCGCTCGGTGACCGCCTGGTCGTGATCGTCAACGGCGACCGGCTGACGGCTTCCTACAAGCGTCCCCCGATCATGTGCGAAAACGATCGGCTGGCGCTCATTGCCGCTTGCCGGCAGGTCGACCACGCGGAAATCAGCAATGACTACAGCGTGCGCGACACGGTTGTCCGCCATCGAGTCACGAAGATCGCTCATGGCGACGATTGGGAGGCGGAATCATACATGCGGCAGATTCGCTGCGACCGCGACTTCCTTGCCCAGCATGGAGTTGAACTGGTGCTTCTTCCCTATACGCCGGGCGTCAGCACGTCCGACATCATCCGCTTATGCGCGGAACGGTTCCTTCAGCACGACGAGCAGCAGACCAGTCGAGCTCCAAATTTCGATTTGAGGAGCGTCTAGCAGTGCGCTTGCCGCGCCTGATCGCCAATTTCCTGACCTTTTGCGGCAATGCGTTCGTCCATCCCCTGGCCAGAATCCTGCCGCGCACCCCATCGCTGTGGGCGTTCGGCGCCCCCAACGGGAGCTTCGAGGGCAATTCCAAATATCTTTATCTGTGGCTGAGCCGCCGGTCATCTCCCATCAGTGCCGTCTGGATAACGCCGGATGCGGCCCTCGCGGCGCGCCTTCGCGATCGCGGTCTGCGCGCAACCTCGCGCTGGAGCGCTCGCGGCCTCCTCGCTGCCATGCGCGCGGGCCTTTATCTGGTGAACGACAATTCGAGCGATGTGAATTTCAGCCTTGCCAACGGCGCCAGGGTCTTCAACCTGTGGCACGGGGTCGGATTGAAGAACGTCCTTCACGGTGCTCAAGTCGGCTTCAGCGCGAATCTGCGGCGCAGAGCTCGCGATCCGCTCCACAGGATTCGGAACATGCGCCGCCTCGAGCGCCCCGAATGGGTTCTGTCGACGTCGCCGGAAATGTCGAGCGCCTTCTTTGCGCGGTGCTTCGGAGTGGCGGCCTCGCAGGCGCCCGCGCTCGGCTATCCGCGGCTCGATCCGCAGATCGACGACGATCTGAAGGAATATGCGACGTCGTTCGACGATTATTCGCTGACCGAGGGGCGAGAGTCGAAACGCTCCATTCTGTACGCGCCGACACTGCGGGAGTTTGAAACAGGGTTTCTGAAAGCCGCACTGCCCGACATCGACACACTTTCGAGCGCGCTCGATGCACAAGGCGCCGTTCTCTTCCTGAAGCTTCATCCGAAGATGCCGGTCGAGAAGGGTTGGCTCGAAGATCTCCCCGCCAACATCGTCGCGTTGCCGAGCGCGCTGGACCTCTATCCGATCCTGGACCGGTTCAGTGCCCTGGTGACCGATTACTCCTCTCTGTTCTTCGACTTCATCGCGTTCAAATCGGCGGGCGTGGTGCTCTACACGTTCGATTTCGACGACTATACGACAAGGGAACGCGATCTCGCGTGGAACTACGAAGAGGCGACAGCCGGCATTCGCGCCAATAATTTCGACGAGCTTTGCGACATCGTTCGCGACGGCCGGGTGTTCGCGGCAGTCGACCCCGACAAGCTCGCATCGTTACGCAGCCGGTTCTGGGGCGGCGATCTCGGCGAGCCCGCGGCCTCGCAGCGGATCAGCGATTACCTTCTCGCCCAGCAGGGGCTCGGCCGATGAGCGAGGTCCGATATCTGCGTGGACCGCGGCATCGGCGGCCTTCATGGCGGGTCAGGGCACTCGCCAGGCACGCGGCGGCAGCCGCCGTCGGCCTCCTCGACCGGATCGTCCCGAAAAAGTCGCGGCGCGTCGTTCTCGGCAGCGACAAGGGATGCAAATATAACGGGAACTCCCGGCACCTGTTCGAGCATCTTGTCGAGCGCGAAGGCTGGGACGCTTATTGGCTGACCGAAACACCGGAAGTTTACGACGTCGTCAGCGCGCAATTCCCGGGCCGCGCCGTCAAGGCCTGGTCGTTGCGAGCGCTGCGGATCGGACTAACCGCCCGATGGCTCGCTTTCTCTCACTCGCGATATGATTTGGGACCGTTCGCCTATCTGCTGCGACGCCGGTTCATTTACCTCAATCACGGCGTTCCGCTGAAGGCGATGGGATTCGCCAAGGCGTACAAGGACCCGGCCACTCCCGATACCGCGCGAACATTGGGCGCCGTCACCTGCTGCTCTCCCTTTGAAGCCTCGCTGTGGTCGCGGGCCTATCGGATTCCGCTCGATCGCATGTGGATCACCGGCGTCCCGCGGAACGATCGCCTGTTCGTTCGCGATCGGGGAATTCGGAACCGCCTCGAAATCAAGCCAGGCCAGCGCATCGTGCTGTTCGCGCCGACATATCGCGAAAGCGGATTGTTGGCGGACTATCTCCCCCTCCCCAGCCTCGACAGGCAAGCACTGATCGATCTGCTGCGCCGGCACGATGCCGTGCTGCTGATTCGGCCTCATTATTATGAGTCGAGAGCGGCCAGGGCGATGGTGGCCGAGATGGCTTCCGACCATGTCCGTATCGCCGATGAGGTGGCGGTCGCGGACGTGAACGACTTGCTCCCCGACATCGACGTCCTGGTCACCGATTATTCCTCGATCTTCTTCGATTTCCTCCTCCTCGACCGGCCAATCATCTTCTCCTGCGCCGACCGCACCGAGTACGAACGGGATCGCGGCTTTATGATCGATTACGACAGCAACACGCCGGGCGAGAAAGTGAGGACGGGACCGGAATTTCTCATCGCGCTCGACGACATCCTGCGCGGCCGCGATCGGCACCGGGACTTCAGAGCCAAGGTCCGTGATCGCTTCCACCGCTTCGCGGATGCCAACTCGTCGGCGCGAATTGCCCGGCACATGGCGGAGAAACCCGCCGTTCCGGCTCCCCAACCGGAACTGGGTTGAAGCCATGCAGCCGATGCGGCCCATCGCAGGTCTGGCGGTTTTCACCGTCCAGGAGCGTGCCGCTGACAGGATTATGGATATCGTCCCCGTCGTCGAACGGCATGGGTTCGAAATTGTGCAGACTATCGAGCTTACGCGGCGGCAGCGTCAAAGCCTTCGCGATTGCTCGACCCGAACGCGGCCCGGACGTTTGCGGGCGGATGCGCATCAAACGCCCGCGATACTGATGATCGCCTACGACTTCCGCCATCGTGTCGAAGCGCCGCGCAATGAACGGCATTGCCTGAAGCTCAAGGCCGCGGTCGCGCAAGCGATCGCACCGAGATCGTCACTCGAACAGTCGCCTTTCAACGCATGCAGCGATCCTGATGAAAACTTGGGCTGTCTCCAGGCACTTGGAGACGCAGCGCTGATTCACGCCATCAGGCACCGGATGGAATCGATTCATCAGCGGATGCTTCAGCTCCCCTGGCCAATCGAACGAGAGCTTTCGAGAGGCCGGCGCGCCCAAGTGCTGCTGGTGGATCATCCGGAGCACGGTAAAGCGGTGGCAAAGGTCTTTCACCGCGGCGGCAGCCGGTTTTTGCAACGCGAGCTAACCGCTCGCCGACATCTGGCCGATCTGGGGCATGTGCCGCCATTGATCGCGGAAGGTGACAACTGGATTCTCAGCCCGTTCTTCGAAGATTCAGGTCGCCATAGGAAGCGGAGGCTGATGGGGACCCGCGAGGCGCAGCTCACCTATGATGCGGCAAGACAGCTTGCCGCCTTCGTCGTCAACTTGCGAAGCCGCGGTTACTATCTTCTGGATTTGACCACCCATAATCTGATGACCTTTGCCAGGCTCGGCCTCATCATCCTGGATTTCGAGTTCCTCCAGGAATATCGCGGCGATCCGCCGCCGATCGAGATTGACTTCAGCGTGACCGGGGTAGCGCTATACGCGGATGCGGATCAGCCCGATGTGCCGATCCTGTGGCACACGCGCAGTCGCAAAAGTGTTTTCGATCCTGCCATATGCGGTCTCTCGATTGACGAACTCACTCGCCCGCCGAGCTTGTATCTCGAGACCAGGATGCGCGTGGTGCAGCGCTTCTGGTGGTCGGTTTTCGCACTCTGGGCCGGGTGGAGGAAAGTCCATTCGGGCTTTCAGCTGGTGCTGAAGCCCATCATCAGTCGCGAGCCGGGCAAGGTGCCGGATCGCGGTCGGCTTCGCGGCCGGTCGATGCGCTCGCCAGCTCCAGCCGTCTTACCGGGAGATCGAGAAGGAGTCGCGCGATCCGCTCACCGGAAGAGCCGCGATATCGACGATCCAATATCCTGTTCATGAAAGCTTCGACGCGCTGATCGGGCGGCGCGCACGCCTTCGCCATTTGGACGAGTTCATCGAACGAGCGCGCATGGTTCCCGATGGACTTGCGATAGACATAGCCCTCGGCGGAGTATCTCGAGCGTCCCTCGGTCATCTCTCGACTCATGAGCCAGCTGGGCATGATGACGCACTTGCGAGCCGCCCAGGCTTCGTAAAGCAGGGTTCCGAAATCGGAGACCACCACGTCGGCCCATTCGAGATCGCCATGGGTCGGCGTTTTGTCGGAGCGATTCGAAGGATGGAGCGAAACCCGAACGTCGAAATCTCTGGCGAGCGGCTCGAGAAACGGCATGAATGCGGGATAGCTCGAAAAGGATTTTTCGCGGGCCGTCCGGTTGTGCGACGGCGCCCACAAAAGCCGGACGGGGCCGGCCCGAGGCGGCGCGGGCGGAGCCGACAGCAGCCGATCGATGCGAGGCCAGCCGCCGATCCGAATCTGCTCCGGCCTCAGGACCACGCGTTTCTTGCGCAGCGGATGCCAGCGCCGCAGCCGAAGTCGCGTCTTGAACCACTCGCCCGCGACGATCACGTGCTCGTAGCAATTGACGAGACGGCCGCCGTCTTCGCCTGCGGCGAGAAAGTAGGATTTGTCCGCGAGTCCGTGCGACATCAGCACGTCGATCGGCATCGGAAGACGTCTGTTTCGGGAGAGGCGGATGTGGACCCCGAAGTTGATGGCGTCGTTTCGGCGTTCCTCGATCGTGCGGCTCACGTCGACGCCCTGGAGATGGCGTTCGATCAGGCCGAAAAGCTGATCCTGGACCAGCTTGTAATCGGCTGACCTGTTATAGACGAAGTTGACTGGCCGCACGGCGCTAAGGCTCAGGACAACGTGTCGCGCTTTGCTTTCATGACGTCCACAAGCAGGCTGGCCCGAGTTGGTTCCGGATTTTGGTCTGTCAGCGCGGCTGGTGACCCCTACGGGACTCGAACCCGTGTTTTCGCCGTGAGAGGGCGAGGTCAAAATGGTCTCGGTGATCACTGGCGTCCACCTAAGTATTTGATTCTAGCGATAGTCGATTCAGGTAGGCCAGCAGGGTCCATTGGCGTCCGGCACGATATATTTGACGGATATTAGACGAGTCTTCTACAGATAACCCATGACAAAGACGCTGACTGAGGCGAAGGTCGCGACCCGAGAACAACGCAAACGGCTGCCGTTGGGCACGCACTGGCGCGGGATCGATCCGGATGTTCACCTCGGTTACCGCAAGCAGAAACGCGGCGGAGTTTGGCTCGCCCGCTGGTATGATGGGAAGAAATACCAACAGCGAACGTTCGCCACCGCCGACGATGAGCTGAGGGAAGGCACACTTGACTTCAGTGCGGCGATCAAAGCTGCCCGCGCACTGGTCGAGTCACAGCGTCGGCTGAAACGAGTAGTTGCAGAGGGTCCCTCACTGACCGTGAGGCATGCGGTTGAAACCTACATGGCTGCCCGCGACGCGCGGGATAGCGCGAGAAAGGGGCGGCAAGTTCGTTCTGACGCCAGCAGCCGCCTCGGTCGGTATGTTATTGGGATAGGACTACGCGGGGCCCGAAAGCGGGTCGCGCCGTCTCCTATCGCTGAAGTGGAGCTTCACGAGCTGAAGGAAAGCGACCTGCTCGCTTGGCGTGCAGGGCTCCCAACGCTGATGAAAGGCACTACGAAGCAACGCCTCATCAATGATCTGAAAGCTGCCCTGAACGCGGCGTACACGGATAATCGGAGCCAATTGCCCAGTCCGGTTGCTGCAACCATCAAATACGGTTTGCGGGCCCTGAATGAAGGCGGTGACCGAGCCGAGGATGTTGCGCGCGAGAACCAGACCCTGACCGACGCTCAAGTTGTCCTACTCCTTGGGTCAGCCCGCGAGGTTGACGTTGAGCAGGGTTGGGATGGGGACCTATTCCGCCTCGTCTTGGTGTTAGCGGCAACTGGAGCACGCTTCTCGCAAGTTTCGCGCCTCCGCGTTGCCGACGTCCAGGCGACGAAGAGCCGAATCATCATGCCCGTCAGCCGGAAGGGGAAGGGAAGCAAGGTTGCCGGCACGCCAATCGCGATCGGCTCCGATGTGCTGAGTGCCCTCCGGCCGGTGACCGCGGGCCGACCTGGCACTGCTCCGCTATTGGAAAGATGGCGCCGAAAACAGGTTGCAGGTGGCATCCGATGGGAACGGGCAGCGCGTGGTCCCTGGCAAAATGCATCTGAGCTGCGACGGTCGTGGGAAATCATCCGCGGCCGATCTGGCATGCCCGACGTCATTCCCTATGCGCTTCGCCATACAAGCATAGTGCGGGGCATTCGGGCCAATCAGCCAATCCGGCTTGTAGCGGCGCTTCACGACACGTCGGTCGCGATGATCGAGCGGCACTATGGACGCTACATCGCCGATGGACTGGATGAGCTCGCGGCTCGGAGCGTCGTCCCTTTGGTGCCGCCGAGTTAAGGACGGAGGTCCTTAGGCTTTATCCAAATAGGCGAGTGTATCCCGACCTTGATTCGAGGTCTCATCCGATCAGGAGAACATTTAGGCTGTTCAGCGCCGCGCCTACCGTTTCGAGCTGGCTGAGTGGTGCGATCATCCCAGCATGAAGGTGCGTCGGGATCACCTGGTCAAAGACCGCCACACAATTCCCTCCCGTCAGCCGCGACGGATAAAGGATTCCGTCGATAGTCGGATCGGGATGGACCTGGTCAGCCAGTGCCTGCGCTTCGTCAAAGCCCTTCGCTCCCGTCACATCGGTCGATACGCCGATCTTCAAACATCCGCCCTGGCGCAAGTCCAGGAGGCGCAGCGGCGTAGTCGTTGAAAGTTCGACCGCGCTGCGCCCTGCTAGTTCGGCGACGAAAAGTCGACGGTCGCCAAGTCCCTCAAATCGGTCGCGAACCACCGTCTCGGCAAGCGCTGTGGCCAAATCTCGCGCTGCGTACAGCACCGCGAATTTGCCACTCGTTCCACCGAAACGTGACACGCCGGGCGCGCAGCCGAGCGGAGATGAGGCATATTCGGTGCGGATGACACGAACATAGTTCTCGAATGCTAGAACCGTGACCTGCTTCGCCAGCAGCGCACCGTTGAGGGCCATGCGCTCAGCCGAAATCGCGTGCGGCGAGATCGAGCACGCGCGCCACCTCTCCGCGCTTGAGCAGCGCGAGCGGCGCCGGCAGATCAAGAGCCGGACGGGCGGTACGCAACCATGCCCAGGCTACCTCAGGTGCGCCGATGATTCCGAGCAGCTCAGGGATGCCTCCAAGCGGCTTCCCGGCCGCGAACTGCTCGAGCGGATAAACCGGCGCTCCGTTTGCAAGCCTTAGTGCAATCACGTCGCGCGCCTCAGCTAAGCGAGCGAGGGCGCCCTTTGGCACGCCGAGCTCGGCTTCAACGCCAGCTGCGTCGCGCACCTCTCCCGCCCAGTCGGCGAGCGGTAGCGGGCTGATCTTTGCGCTGAGGTGCTTTTCACCGATTGCCCGCGAGACCACTGTTCCGAGGCCAGTGCCGCGATCACGCTCGACCTCACGGAACAATTCGCTCGCGGCCAGCCCGTACTGCGACGGAGCGATCCGGCGCCGGCGCGTCGCAGCACCAATCACCGGTCGATCACTGCCCATGCGCGATAACAGCTCGGCACGGGCGCTCTCATCGAGCCCATAGGCGGTGAACACGCAATCGTCGATCGCGGCAAGCATCCGCGCCAGTTGCTTAGTATCTGGATTCTGCACCTGAGCGGCAGCGGCGTAGCGGCGGCTGAGGTCGCCTAGCTCGGCAGGCAACGTCGCGGGAATAGGCGCGTCGTGCAGCTTGGCGATACGGAAGCGCTTATCGAAGGAATGTTCGGTCAGATAAGCATTGACGACCGGCGAGTTGATCACTGCGGTGATAGCGTCGAGATCGACGTCGGGACCTTCAACGGGCCACATGCCGATGAACTGCTGTGTCGCGCGCCGTCCGTGCCGGTCGACGGCTGCCGCTAGACGCCAATAGCCGCGGCTGAGCCGGGTCGCATTGCATAGGATCTTAGGCGCGTCCCAATCGAGGTTGCCGCCAGCGAGTAAATGCTCCGGCGTCACGTCCATCCAGCGCGGCTCGCCAAGGTAGAACTGATGGATGCTCGAGGTGTCTTGATAGCCCAGCTCGCGATTTAGACCCGGCAGAGCGCTGGTGCGGGCACGCTGACCCGCCCGCCAGCGTAATCCCCAGCTTCCTTCGACGAGCGTGCCGAGCGTTGGACGATCGGCAAGTGCATCCCAGATTTCTTGCGACGGCGTGATCCAGAGGTCACCGCCCGGCCTTGCTTCGCGCACGCGCGATCGCTCGCGCACCAGCGACGGTGCGCCACTAATCGTGAACGCTTTCTTGTCGCGATCGAGTACCGTGGCGGCGCGGAGCTGCTGCTTCGCCAAATCCGGCGATTTGCGTGCGATCACCAAGGCGCTGTTCGCTTGAGAGACGTTGAAAATGCCATCTGGCAGCGCGACTAACTCGATCTCGTCATAGTCGCGCTCGAGTGCGATCCGCTGCCGGGCATAGCGACGGTCGACCAACACCGTGTTGGGGAGGACAAATCCCAGCATATCCGGCTTGGCACGCAGCGCCATTTCCAGCGCATAGACTGCCTTGGAGCGGCTGATCGCAAGCGCCTCTGGATAGCGACGAGCTTCTTCGTTCTTGAATCTCTCAAATGGGGGGTTGCACAGGATGACCCGTGCGCCTTCGAGACAGGTGCGGAGCGCAGCAGGCTCGAACAGATCGGCCTCGTCGATCTGCCATCCGTTAGCGTTGGGATAGTCGGCGAGGATCAGTGAAAGCTTGGCTACCTCGGCGGCGAACGGATCAATCTCAGCGCCACCGATGCAGCGCACCAACAAGTCGTGGCGCTGCTTGTCGTCCCATTCACCTGGGAGTGCGTCACGGAGCAGACGCAGGGCCGACCCTAGGAAAACGCCGGCGCCGGTGAAGGGCTCGACCACCCGGGGAGGATTTTCGCCATATTCCCACAGACGCAGCCGCCCAACGATGTAGTCGGCGACGTGGCGAGGCGTGCTGTGCGTCCCAAAGTCGGCGCGCGCCTGGTCGGTGACTAAGGTCGACTCGTAGACATACGCCAAGTCGTCCGCGGAGATATTGGAGACATTGAACCCGGCGCGGAACACTTCCCAAACCGGGTTGAGCGCGGCGATCGCAGACGGGGGCCAAGCCTGCGAGACATTGCCGAGGCGATAGTAGTCATCCATTGCGTTGAGTACAGAGCGGACATCATGGGCATTCCAGCTGGCTGCCCGCTCATGTTCCCGATCGGTTAGGATCTTCGCCGCGAGCAGCCGGAACACTCCGCGGAAAAAGACGCGCACTGCATCGTCGCCGCTGAAGGCGCGCGTGCCCGAAACCGCTTCTCGAATTAATCGGTCAAGCTTGCCATGAATCTCACCCGCGATCGCAGGTATGAGTCCTGCGTCGACGAAGTCAAGCTGGGCTTCCGGCTCGAAATGCCCGATCGACTTAGCGCGATGGATTCGGTCGGGCCCCCAACTCTCGGCCCGTTCTGCGAAGAAGCTCGCCAACGCATCGACCGTAAAGGTACCAATCCGCTCCGGCCGTGCTTTCGCGTGAACTTGCCAAGCAGAGACCTGATCGGGTTCGATTACCAGGAACACCGGCGCGCCAAGCGCGCGACGCGCGCGGATTGCCTCGGCTGCCGCTTCAGGCGCCGCCTCAATCACTCCGAAGGCGGCTGAGCGATAGGATGGCGGAGTCTGAGTGAACGCCGCAAAAGCTACGCGGCAAGTGGCGCCGTTCTCCCCCCAGACATCGCTGAACGCATAATCGCGACGCAGCGTGTCAGCGCGGTAGCCGAGCTTAAGAAACTCCCCCTCAATCCGGTCGAGTAGGCTCATCGCCGCGCACCCGCGATCATCGGCGGAAAGGCCAGGTCGCGCTGCGGATCGGGAACCCCGGCGAGCAGATGCTGGCGAAGGTCAGAGACCAGAGACGAGAGCTCCACTAGGAGCGCAACGGACGCCAGTGCGATGCGTCGCTCGGGATCTGCCAACTCGACGCGCGCCTCTGCGAAGTCCAGCACGAGGCTCGACCTCTCGACTTGTGGCCAAGGAGTGTTGTTCAGCAGCGCGAAGAGCCCTTGGGCGACGGGCGTGAAACTGCCTAATGGCATTGCGAGCGTCACCGTTACCCGGTGCACCACACTGGTCGCGAGGAGATCGGCTGCAGTGAAGCAAGCCGCGCGGCCATTGTCCTTCGCTAGCGGCGGCAGCGCCTCTCGATAGCTGCGCCATTGCTGCTTGGTTAGAATAAATGCTGAGCGCAACTGCCCAGTCGTAAAGAGCATGGCAATGACCACTTCAAGGTGTTGATGACCAACACTATTCCGGGTGTAGCACACGCTACTCTGGAGAACAAATCGAGATTACCGTGATATGCCGGCACTACGTGCCGCTCTCACCGAACGTCACCTTCGGCGAGACTTGTTCCGCTGCTGAGGCGGGCGCAATTCCGCTGATGCCAAGGCGGGATCAAATGTCGGATTACCAGCTCTGCGTTGAACAAATCTCTTCAATGAAGCCACTGGTACGAGAGTTATCGTGCCAACCTTGATGATTTCGATCTCCCCTGCCGCAATCAGCTCGTAGAATTTGGATCGGCCAATGCCGGTGAGCCGGCATGCTTCACGAACTCGCACCGTCAGCGGTCTGCTGAAGACGGCATCTTCGGGAAGGGCCTCAACCATTCGCGTCCTCGCCGTCCTTCATCGCGATTGCAATCGACGACTGATCCGGCCGGGCCAATCGCCGTCCCACCATCTCGACAAATGCCCGGTATCGCTTAAGGCCAAGCCGGCCGGTTTCCTGGTCAAACGGCGGCTGGTGCGCGAGCAGCGTCAGTTGATGCTGAACGAAAGTGCCGAGCGCCTCGGCGACAAAATCAATCTTCCTCTCCAACCGCTCATTGGCTTGGCTGATCCGATCGAGGCGAATCCCGAATCTCTCGTCCAGCTCGTTGGCAGCTCGCCGCTCGAACCACGCCTTTAGCGCGTCGGTAAGAATGGCGGTCTTGGACGAGCCCGGCTCCTTCGCCAACGCGTCCAGCTTCTCGGACAGATCGTCCGGAAGGTAGAATTGGTGCCGCTCTTTGAACGTCTTCATCGGCCCAGACACTGAAGCAAGCCGGACTCATCCGACAGGCGCTCCTGAGCGCGCCGAGGTACCTTTTCGATGACTCCTGGCTCAGCCTATCTCCGGACCCGAGCGCTCACGACCGAATGTCCAGGACACGTCGCGGCCCCGCATTACGCCTGACACCTCTCGTCCGATCCGGCGCTCCAGCACGGGGCGCCAGGGCACCAGCGTGAACTCCCGTGAGTTCTCGATCAGCGCCATACGGGCGGACCCGACCTGGACAGGCCGGCGGTAGATGCCCTCGATGGCGTCGCCCGGCGCGGCCTCGGCGTATCCGAGGCCGAGCTCGCGCGAGAGCTGACGCGCAATTCGCTGCAGCTCGCGAGTTCGCAGCTTTTCGAGCATGTCGGGCTGCTCGCTGAGCCCTTGCTCCACGAGCCACTGCTTCCGCTGGCGGAGAGCTTCAGTGACCTTCGCGCCGAAACCACCGCCCAAGCGACCGCGCTGCGACAGACTCGCATCCTCGTCGAGCCAGGTGATGCCGTTGTGGTTCGGCATCTCCTCCAATCGCAGTGCCGAAAGGATGTCCACGCGAACCGGTTCGCGCGCCGCCCGAACGCGCTCGTACTGCTGGGCTCGCCCGACATGATCAGGAGCGATCTTCCAGCTGCCGTCCGCCTCTCGTTCGACTCCGGCCTTGCCGCGTCGCAGAGCCTCAAGTCGGCGGACATGGGCCCGCACGAACCGCTCGCTCGCGGTTGGGTCGTCTAGAAGATGGATATCCTCGCTGTAGCGGCCGCCGTTGCGGGCTGCGATCGCGGCCACGGTGCGGTCGACGTCTCGAGCCTCAACCGGCGTCGGGCTGATCCGGACGATGGCACCTTCGCGGATCGACATATCCGCGCCAAGCCCTTCGCCGATTTCGACATAGTGGGTCCGGCCATCGATCGCGTCGACGATCAGATACTCGCGGTCGGTTTCGTCGTCCGATAGGCCGCGCGTCAGAACCTGTCCGACGATTGGCTGCGCTTGCTTGTCGGCCGGCTCATACACGGCGTAGTCCATCGGGGAGACGGCCAGCGCCCGCGAACGCACCTCGCGGTCGAGGGTAGCGATGATATCGCCCCGCCGCCCCATTGTGCGAAGCGTCGGCTCGAGGTTCTCGGCGAGGCGCCAGCGGCCCCGCTGTTCCTCGTTGGCAAGACCCATTCGCGCAAGCGTTGCGAGCCGGCCGGCACGCATGCTTTGCTCGACACCATCGCGATGTCGCGGGGACACTAGCCCTTCTCCATCCAACGCGCGCAGCAGCCGCCGGTCGATGCCGGTAAAGCGCTCCTGGCCGATCTCGCGAAGATTGCTGCGCATGATCTCGCGATCGGTGCGCGGGCCGAGATCCAGATTGACGAGATCGACCGCGCGTTGCCGCAAGCCTTTGGTGATGTACTCGCGCGCGATGATCAGGTCCTTGCCCTGGTCGTCTTTCCCCCGGACCAAAATGTGGGTGTGCGGATGCCCCGTGTTGAAATGATCGACGGCGACCCAGTCGAGCTTCGTTCCGAGGTCATTCTCTGCCTGGATCATGAGCCGGCGGATGAGCGGCTTCAGGTCCTGATATTCAGCGGCATCCTCCGGGGCGACAATGAACCGAAACTGATGCCGGTCCTCACTGCCACGTTCCAGGAACGCCTTGCCGTCGGCGGCATCCAGCTCGGCCGAGTAAAGCGAGCCGCGCTCGCCCTCACGGGTCGTGCCGTCGCGTTGCAGGTATCGCAGATGCGCAACGGCAGCCCGGGCACCCTTGCCGGCGAGACGCACGATCCGCGCCTTCACGATCGCGCGTCGGCTGCGATCGCCTGAATGGCGGCCGGACGCTCCAAGTACCCTGCCCATGCCCGACCCGCGCCCGATGCGGCTGCCGTCGAATTTACGCGCTCGCGTGCCGAGCCGTTTTAGCCCGCCCCCGAGGTTTGCGGATTTGAGCACGCTGTGGTGGAATGGGCGGTCCTTGGGGATCCGGCCTAACCACAGCTCGAAGTCGTCGTCGGCCATTGCGTCACCTCGGCAGTAAAGGCACCGATGAGGGACGCAGCAGCGGGCCCTTCAAGGGCCTCCAAAAGTGTCTCCATCGAGAGCGGCGGAACTCCGCGAGTTCTGCCGTTCGAGTCTCTCACGCGGAGGCAAGCGCGCGGTTTAGCCAGCTGCCTGCCTCCACAGAAAACGACGTGCAGACGCCATTTCTGTGCCGACCTGGAGGCACAGCTTTCATCTTGCCCTTCTAATACGGCCTCTTGAGGGGGATGTGCTTTCTCCCGGCCTTTTCCGATCTTTCGGCGGAGACGGCATGGTTTCGAGCGCCGTCCCGCGTCTCCAGCGACGTTGCACAGCGCGGCGCTCGCGGATCCTGGCTTCGTCC
>DASSOB010000010.1:0-42096 GCA_035701045.1 Sphingomicrobium sp.
CGCACGCGGCGGACGTGATCCTGCCGGCGAGCGCCTATACCGAGAAGCCGGGCATCTACGTCAACACCGAGGGTAGGGTGCAATACGCCGATAAGGCGGTGTTCGCCCCTGGCGACGCGCGAGAGGACTGGACGATCATCCGCGCGCTGGCCGATGCGCTGGGAGTCACGGTCGGCTTCGACAGTTTCCACGAGCTGCGCGCGGCCATGTTCACCGAGGTGCCGGGGCTCGGTGTCGAGGACGGTCTGGTCGAGTTCGGATCGCTGCCGAAGCCGGCGAAGGGCGCCAAGCCGAAAGGCAAGATCGTCTATCCGATCAAGGACTTCTACCTGACCAACCCGATCGCCCGGGCCAGCCTGACGATGCAGCGCTGCTCGGCCGAGCTGCTCCACGGCGACGACAGCTTCGCGGAGGCGGCGGAGTGACCGCGGTCTTCGAATCCTGGGGCATGACCCACGACTGGGCATGGTTCGTCGCCACGATCTGCGGCATCCTCCTCATTGCCCTGCCGCTGATGCTCGCGGTGGCGATGATCATCTACGTCGACCGCAAAATCTGGGCGGCGATGGCGCTGCGGCGCGGGCCGAACGTGGTCGGGCCGTGGGGCCTGCTGCAGAGCTTCGCCGACGGCGCCAAGGTGTTTCTCAAGGAGACCATCATCCCGACCAGCGCGAACCAGGGCCTGTTCCTGATCGCGCCGATCATCACCTTCACGGTCGCGCTGATCGTCTGGGCGGTGATCCCGTTCCAGCCCGGCGTGGTGCTCGCGGACGTCAATGTCGGGCTGCTCTACGTCCTCGCGGCGAGCTCGCTCGGCGTTTACGGCGTGATCGTTGCTGGCTGGTCCTCGAACTCCAAATATCCCTTCTTCTCGGCGCTTCGTGCGGCGGCGCAGATGGTCAGCTATGAGGTGTCGATCGGCTTCGTCCTGATCACGGTCGTGCTCTACGCCGGCACCTTCAACCTCAGCGGCATCGTTCTTCAGCAGACCGGCTTCGGGCTCGGCGTGGTCAACGCCTTCGCGTTCAACCTGCTGCTGTTCCCGATGTGGGTGGTGTTCCTGATCAGCTCGATGGCCGAGACCTTCCGCACGCCGTTCGACCTGGTCGAGGCGGAGAGCGAGCTCGTCGCTGGCCACCAGACCGAATATTCGTCGATGAGCTTCGCGCTCTTCTGGCTCGGCGAATATGCCAACGTCATCCTGATGTGCGCGCTGAACGCCATATTGTTCTGGGGCGGATGGCTGCCGCCGGTCGAGTGGGCGCCGCTCTACGCGATCCCCGGCATCGTCTGGCTGTTCGCCAAGATGCTGTTCTTCTTCTTCGTCTTCAGCTGGGTGAAGGCGACGGTCCCGCGCTACCGCTACGACCAGCTGATGCGGCTCGGCTGGAAAATTTTCCTGCCGCTGTCGCTGATCTTCGTCTTTCTCGTATCCGGATGGCTGATGCTCACCCGTTATGGAGGCGCATCATGAAGCACTGGATCAGATCGTTCACCCTGTGGGACTTCGTCCAGGCGCACTGGCTGACGCTGAAATATTTCTTCAAGCCGAAGGCGACGATCAATTACCCGTATGAGAAAGCGCCGACTTCTCCGCGCTTTCGCGGCGAGCATGCGCTGCGCCGTTACCCGAACGGGGAGGAGCGGTGCATCGCTTGCAAGCTGTGCGAGGCGATCTGCCCGGCGCTCGCGATCACGATCGAGGCCGAGCCGCGCGAGGACGGCAGCCGCCGAACCACGCGCTACGACATCGATATGGTCAAATGTATCTACTGCGGGCTGTGCCAGGAGGCGTGCCCGGTGGATGCGATCGTCGAGGGGCCGAACCTCGAATTCGCCAGCGAGACGCGGGAGGAGCTGCTCTACGACAAAGCGAAGCTGCTCGAGAACGGCGACAAGTGGGAGCAGGCGATCGCCGCGAACCTTGCCGCCGATGCGCCGTATCGTTAGGCGGCGCGTCATGCTGGAGCAGGGGATTGTTCAAATCCTCCCCGGAACGGGGAGGGGGACCGCACGAAGTGCGGTGGAGGGGGCCAACCTCTCCGCCGCTTCGACGGTGGGCCCCCTCCACCATTCCGCTTCGCTTCATGGTTCCCCTCCCCGTTCCGGGGAGGATTGCGCTTGATCGCCGTCCTCGCCTTTTACCTGTTCGCGACGCTGACTATCGCCCCGGCGATCGCGGTCGTGTTCGCGCGCAACCCGGTGCACAGCGTGCTCTGGCTGATCCTCGCCTTCTTCAACGCGGCGGGGCTGATGCTGCTCGTCGGCGCCGAGTTCATCGCGATGCTGCTGGTGATCGTCTATGTCGGAGCGGTCGCGGTGCTGTTCCTGTTCGTCGTGATGATGCTCGATATCGACTTCGCGACGCTGCGTTCCGGCTTCACCAAAAACCTGCCGTTCGGGCTCATCATCGCGCTGGTTCTGCTGGGCGAGATGGTGGTGGCGCTCCTCGCCCATACGAGCGGCCCGGCGTTCGCGGGCAAGCAGATTCCCGAAGCAAGCCAGCCCAACATCGTAGCGTTGGGACAGCTGCTCTACAGCCGCTACCTCTTCCCCTTCGAGCTTGCCGGCCTGATCCTGCTGGTCGCGATGGTCGGCGCGATCGTCCTCACCCATCGCAAGCGCGGCGACCTCCGCACCCCCAAGGCCTCGCGCCAGCTCCGCCGCCGGCCGGGCGATGCGATCCGGATGCTCGATCCCGGCGTTGGCGAGGGGATGAAGCTGTGATCGGTTCAACGCATAGCCCCTCTCCCCTTGCGGGAGAGGGTGGCACGAAGCGCCGGGTGAGGGGGCGTGGACATCGCGCACCTCGCCCCCTCACCCTCCCATTGCTTCGCAATGGGCCCCTCCCTCTCCCGCAAAGGGGAGAGGGGCCAGGAGTGGACGCATGATCGGCCTGGGCCATTATCTCGCCGTCGGCGCGGTCGTGTTCACGGTCGGGGTGCTCGGTATCTTCCTCAACCGCCGCAACGTCATCCTGATGCTGATGGCGATCGAGCTGATCCTGCTCGCGGTGAACATAAACTTTGTCGCTTTCTCGGCCTATCTCGGCGACCTGACCGGCCAGGTGTTCGCGATGTTCGTTCTGACCGTCGCCGCCGCCGAGGCCGCGATCGGCCTCGCCATCCTCGTCATCTTCTTCCGCCGCCGCGGCTCGATCGCGGTGGATGCGGTCAACAGGATGAGGGGGTGAACGGCGTGAGGAAGCTCTCCAGAATCCACCCGTCCCTGCAAGGGAGGGGAGGTAGGCCATGCACCCCCTGATCTTCATCGTCTTCCTGCCGCTGCTGGCCGCGATCATTGCCGGGCTCGGCGGGCGCTGGATCGGCAAGACCGCGTCGAAAGCGATCACCACCGGCGCGCTGTTCATCGGAGCGATCCTCAGCTGGCCGATCTTCTTCCAATATATCGCGGGGAGCGCGGAGCCGTCGGTCGTCCCCGTGCTCACCTGGATTCATTCGGGCACGCTGACGGTCGACTGGTCGCTTCGGGTCGACGCGCTGACCGCTGTGATGCTGGTGGTCGTCACCACCGTTTCGTCGCTCGTTCACCTCTACAGCTGGGGTTATATGGAGGAGGATCCGAGCCAACCCAGGTTCTTCGCCTACCTGTCGCTGTTCAGCTTCGCGATGCTGATGCTGGTGACCGCGGACAGCCTCATCCAGATGTTCTTCGGCTGGGAAGGCGTCGGCCTCGCTTCCTATCTGCTGATCGGCTTCTGGTACCAGAAGCCGAGCGCCAATGCCGCCGCGCTCAAGGCCTTCGTCGTCAACCGAGTCGGCGACTTCGGCTTCTCGCTCGGCATCTTCGGCACTTTCCTCGTGTTCGGAACGGTGTCGATCCCTTCCATCCTCGCCGCCGCGCCGGGCATGGCCGGCTCCACGATCGGCTTCGCCAGCATGCGGGTCGACACGATGACCCTGCTCTGCATCCTCCTGTTCATCGGCGCGATGGGCAAGTCGGCGCAGATCGGGCTCCACACCTGGCTTCCGGACGCGATGGAGGGTCCGACCCCGGTCAGCGCGCTCATCCACGCGGCGACGATGGTCACCGCCGGCGTATTCATGGTCTGCCGCTTGTCGCCGATGTTCGAGACTTCGCCGACGGCAATGCACTTCGTCACCTACATCGGCGCCGCGACCTGCTTCTTCGCCGCGACGATCGGCTGCGCGCAGAACGACATCAAGCGGGTGATCGCTTATTCGACCTGCTCGCAGCTGGGCTACATGTTCTTCGCGGCCGGAGTCGGCGCGTACGGCGCGGCGATGTTCCATTTGTTCACCCACGCCTTCTTCAAGGCGCTGCTGTTCCTCGGCGCGGGCAGCGTGATTCACGCCATGCACCATGAACAGGATATGCGTTTCTATGGCGGCTTGAGGAAGCGAATCCCGGTCACCTTCTGGGTGATGATCGCGGGCACGCTCGCCATCACGGGCGTCGGGATCGGCGGAATCGGCTTTGCCGGCTTCTGGTCGAAGGACGCGATTATCGAGAGCGCGTTCGCGAGCGGATCGGTGCCGGGAGTCATCGCCTTCTGGCTCGGCGTATTCGCCGCGCTTCTGACGAGCTTCTATTCGTGGCGGCTGATCTTCCTGACCTTTTACGGACAGCCGCGCTGGGCGGCGTCGGAGCACGTTCAGCACGCGGTGCACCACGTTCACGAAGAGCAGGGTTCGAAAAATTCGCGCGATGCCGCTCATGCGCCCGCGACCGGCACCGCCGGCTACCACCCGCACGAAAGCCCGCTCAGCATGCTTGTGCCGATCGTGGCGCTCGCGCTTGGCGCGGTGTTTGCGGGTCAGCTGTTCCACACAATCTTTGTCGGTGGCGAGACCGCGCCCGAATTCTGGCGCGGGAGCATCGCCTTCAGCCGCCATCTTGCCGAAGCGGCGGAAGCCTTGCCGCTCACGATCAAGCTGCTGCCACTTGTCGCCTGGGTGGTCGGGCTATGGATCGCCTGGAACAATTACATCCGCAGCCCGGGCGCGGCGGATCGTTTCGTCCAGCACTTCCCCGCGATCTACCGTTTCGTCTTCAACAAATGGTATTTCGACGAGCTCTACAATGTCATCTTCGTCCGCTCCGCATTGTGGTTCGGCCGGCTGTTCTGGAAGGGCGGTGACGAAAAGACGATTGACCGCTTTGGTCCGCACGGCGCGGCTTATGCGGTCAGCGTCGGCAACCGGGTCACCTACTGGTTCCAGAACGGCTATCTCTATTCCTACGCCCTGGTGATGCTCCTCGGCCTGATCGGCGCGGCGAGCTGGGCGTTCTGGTGGGCCCGATAATGGGGTTGCCGTTGCTCACCATCCTCATTGCCGTGCCGCTGATCGCCGGCCTGCTTTGCCTGTTCGTCCGTGCCCAGGCGGCGCGCTGGATCGCGCTCGTCGCCACCCTGATCGATCTCGCGATCAGCGTCTGGCTGTGGATCGCCTTCGATCCCAACGGCGCGCAGTGGCAATTCGTCGAGCACACGGCGCTTGCCGGCAATTTCGCGTGGGCGCTGGGGATCGACGGGATCGCGCTGATGCTGATCCAGCTCACCGCCTTCCTCATGCCAATCTGCATCGGCGCGAGCTGGGTCGCGATCCAGAAGCGCGTCCCCGAATATATGGCGGTCTTCCTGCTGATGGAGGCGCTGATGCTCGGCGTCTTCGCGGCCCAGGATTTGTTCCTGTTCTACGTCTTCTTCGAAGGCGGTCTGATCCCGATGTATTTGATCATTGGCGTCTGGGGCGGCGTCGAGCGGATCAAGGCCAGCTACAAGTTCTTCCTCTACACCTTCTTCGGTTCGGTCCTGATGCTGATCGCCATGATCTACATGGTCGGGGTCAGCGGGACGACGTCGATCCCGGCGCTGATGGCCTACAATTTCACGCCGGAGGCGCAGACCTGGCTGTTTCTGGCGTTTCTCGCCAGCTTCGCCGTCAAGCTTCCGATGTGGCCGGTCCATACCTGGTTGCCGGATGCGCACGTTCAGGCGCCGACCGCAGGCTCGGTGATCCTCGCGGGCATTCTCCTGAAGCTCGGCGGCTACGGCTTCATTCGCTTTTCTCTGCCGATGTTCCCGCAAGGCTCGGCCGAGTTCATTCCTTTGATGTTCGTTCTGTCGGGCGTCGCTGTCGTCTACACGAGCCTCGTCGCGCTGGTTCAGACCGACATGAAGAAGCTGATCGCTTATTCGTCGGTCGCGCACATGGCGTTCGTCACCTTCGGCCTATTCGCGATGAACCAGCAGGGTATCGAAGGCGCGATGATCGTGATGCTGAGCCACGGCCTGGTGTCGGGCGCGCTCTTCCTGGTTGTCGGCGTCATTTATGACCGGCTGCACACGCGCGAAATCGCCAAATTCGGCGGGCTTTCGAACAACATGCCGGGCTACGCCTTGCTGTTCATGCTGTTCACGATGGCGAGCGTCGGGCTTCCCGGCACGAGCGGATTCGTCGGCGAGTTCCTGAGCCTTATGGGAACCTACCGCGCATCGACTTGGGGAGCGCTCGCCGGGACCACGGGTATCATTCTCAGCGCCGCCTACATGTTGTGGCTGTACTGGCGAATTTGCTTCGGCGCGGCGCGGACGCCCGAAGCGGCGGTCATGCCGGATCTCAGCACGCGCGAATGGTGGCTGCTGGCTCCCATCGCTTTGGCGGTTCTGTGGATGGGCATCTATCCCGAGAGCTTCATCCGGCCGATCCGCAACGACGTCGGGCGGATCATCACGCGGCTAGATCATGTGGCGCCGGCCGGCGATTCGCATCTGACGCTCGCCAAGGGAGCGATGCACATGGGCGGCGACGATCATCACGGAGCGATGCACTGATGGGCCGTCTCGCGCCGCTTTTGCCGGAGATCATCCTCGCCGTCGGCGGACTGGTGCTGATGATGGTCGCGGCCTTCACCGGAAGGCGGGGCACGACGCTGGTCAACTGGCTCGCGATCGCGCTTCTGCTCGTCGCGACGGCAGCGCTGGTTGGCGCACCGTCACATGCCGGCCCGATTTTCGATGGTCTGATATCCGCCGACCTGTTCGCAAGCTTCGGCAAGGCGGTGATCTACCCCGCGGCAGCGGTGGCAATCATCGCGGCGCACGGCTGGTTCGAGCGCGGGACCGAACATGCCGCCGAATATGCGGTGCTGATCGTCTTCGCTGCTGTGGGCATGAGCGTGATGGTGTCGGCGACCAGCCTCATCTCGCTCTACGTCGGGCTCGAGCTCAACAGCCTCGCGGGCTACGTGCTCGCCTCCTACACGCGGCACGACGAACGCTCGGCCGAAGCGGGGCTTAAATATTTCGTGCTGGGTGCGCTCGCGAGCGGAATCCTGCTCTACGGCATTTCCTTGCTCTACGGCTTCACCGGCACCACGAGCTTCACCGGTGTAGCGGCGGCATTCGGCCGCGGCACGCCGACTCTCGGGTTGCTGTTCGGCCTCGTGTTCCTTCTCGCCGGCCTCGCCTTCAAGATCAGCGCTGTGCCGTTCCACATGTGGACTCCGGACGTCTACGAAGGCGCGCCGACGCCGGTCACGACCTTCTTCGCCTCGGCGCCCAAGGTCGCTTCGGTGCTGCTCGCCGTCCGCGTCTGCGTCGACGGTCTCGGCCCCGCGACGGACGCCTGGCGGCAGATCGTGATCTTCGCCGCGCTCGCATCGATCTTCCTCGGCGCCGTCGCCGCTTACGGGCAGACCAACATCAAGCGGCTGCTCGCTTATTCGTCGATCAACAATGTCGGATTTGCGCTGATCGGGCTGGCCGCCGGAACGGCGCAGGGCGCTTCGTCCGTGCTGTTCTACATGACAGTCTATGTCGTCATGACTGTAGGAGCGTTCCTCTGCGTCCTTTGGATGCGTGACGCGGACGGGGAGCGGGTCGAAACTATCGCCAGCCTTTCGGGACTGTCGCAGACCCGGCCCGCATTCGCCGCGGCCTTCGCCATTTTCATGTTCAGCCTTGCCGGCGTGCCGCCACTGTTCGGCTTCTGGCCCAAGCTGCTGGTGTTCAACGCGGCGGTGCAGGCGGGCTATATCGCGCTTGCCGTCGCGGGCATCATCGGCGCGGTGATCGGCGCTTATTATTATCTGAAGATCGTCAAGGTCATGTACATGGACGAACCGGCACCGGCCTATTCGCGGGTTCGTGAACCGGTCCAGGGCGCGCTGGTCTTTTTCGCCGCGCTTGCCGTGTCGCCGCTCGGCTATTTGCTCATTGCCCCGCTGGGTGCGCTCAGCGACCGTGCCGCGGGAACGCTCTTCTGAGCCGAATCCGAATCGTCGAACGCACCGGCTCCACCAACGCCGACCTGATTGCCGATCCGGGCTCTGGTGAAGGCGATTGGCTGGTCGCGCTCACGCAGGAGGCAGGGAAGGGACGGCAGGGCCGGACATGGGTTTCCGCCCCAGGCAATTTCTACGGAAGCACGCTGGTTCAGTTGCGGCCCGGCGATCCGCCCGCCCAAAGCCTTTCGCTCGCCGCCGGCCTTGCACTGATCGAAGCCATCGATGGGGCCGCTCCAGGCGGTGCGCTCATGCTCAAATGGCCGAACGACCTGATGCTGCTTGGAAAGAAGCTGGCCGGAATCCTGCTCGAACGGAGCGGGGAGCGCGTCGTCGTCGGCTTCGGCGTCAATCTAGCCTCGGCGCCCGAATTGACCGACCGTCAGGGAATCTCGCTCGACGGCAAGGTGACGCCCGAATCCTTCGCGCCACTGCTCGCCGGCAGCTTCGAACGCCTTCTCGAACTGTGGCGGCGCAGCGAGACGTTCGTCCTCGCCCAGGCGTGGCTCGCCCGAGCGCATCCGGTCGGCGCGAGGATGACGGTTCATTCGTCGGGCGCCGAGCGGCTCTCGGGCCGGTTCGAGGGACTCGGGCCGGACGGCGCGCTTCGGCTGAGGCGCGACGACGGCGAGCTCGAGATCGTCCGGGCCGCGGACGTCGAGTTGTGAACCGCCCGGGGCAAGGGTAGGGGCCGACCATGCTGCTCGCCATCGACGCCGGCAACACCAACATCGTCTTCGCCCTGCTCGACGGCGGCGAGATCAAGGCGCGCTGGCGCATCGCTGCCGACCCGCGCCGGACGGCCGACGAATATGCCGTCTGGCTTCACCAGCTGCTTCAGCTCGAAGGTCATTCGAAGGGCGACGTCGATGCGGCGATCATCGGCACCGTGGTTCCGCGCGCGCTCCACAATCTCGAAGTGCTCGCGACCAAATATTTCGGGGTCGAGCCGCTGATCGCCGGGCAGGGGAGCGCCGCGTGGCCGATCGCCCTCGACGTCGACGAGCCGGAAAACGTGGGAGCCGACCGGGCGCTCAACGCGATCGCGGCCCACGCGCGGCATGACGGGGAGCTGATCGTCGTCGATTTCGGGACAGCCACGACCTTTGACGTCGTCGATTCCAACGGCGCCTATAAGGGCGGGATCATCGCCCCGGGGATCAACCTGTCGCTCGATGCGCTGGTGAACGCGGCGGCGAAGCTTCCGCGGATCGCGATCGAGGCCCCCAAGGACAATCTCTCCGTCATCGGCCGCACGACCGGGAGCCAGATGCTGATCGGCATTTACTGGGGCTATGTCGCGATGATGGAGGGGCTGGTCGGGCGGATGAAGGCGGAGCTTGGAATCTCCGTCACCGTGGTCGCGACCGGCGGCCTCGCCAGCCTGTTCGACAAGCACACCAATTTGTTCGACGTCATCGAACCCGACTTGACCATCCGCGGGCTGGGTTTGTTGTACGAAAGAGCCATCAAAGGGCCAGTCCCTGGCACGCGAGGGGCTGTCCTTCACGCGGGGCATCAATGATTCCAGGCGAGGAGCTATTGTTCGTCGCGCTCGGCGGTTCGGGTGAGATTGGCATGAACGTCAATCTCTATGGCTGCCGCGGCCAGTGGATCATGGTCGACCTTGGGCTGAATTTCGCTGGCCCGGATTATCCGGGCATCGAGCTGATCCTGCCCGATCTCGAATTCATCGAAGACCAGCAGGAGCGCCTGGCCGGCATCGTCCTGACTCACGGCCATGAGGACCATATCGGCGCGCTGCCCTATCTCGCCGAGGAGCTGAAGAGCCCGCTTTACGCGACTCCGTTCACCGCCGGGTTGATCGCCGGCAAGCTCGAAGAGGAAGGGCTTACCGGCGCCGTGAAGCTCAACATCGTGGAACGCGGGGGAACCGTCGAGTTTGGGCCGTTCCGCGTGAGCTTCGTCGCCCTCTCGCACTCCATACCCGAGGGGAACGGACTGCTCATCGAAACGCCGTTCGGCAATGTCTTTCACACCGGCGACTGGAAGATCGATGAGACGCCGGTCCTCGGCACGGCGCCGGATACGGACGTGTTGACCGAAATCGGCGATCACGGCGTGCTCGCCTTGGTGTGCGATTCCACGAACGTCTTTCAGGACAAGCCGTCGGGATCGGAAGAAAGCGTCCACGAGGGGCTGCTCACCCAGGCGAAGATGGCAAGCGGCCGGGTGCTGGTCACGACCTTCGCGTCGAACGCGGCGCGCTTGCAGACAATCGGGCGGGTCGCGCGCGAGGCCGGCCGCGAGGTGTGCATCGCCGGCCGCTCGCTGGAGCGGATCCTACGGGTCGCCCAGGCGACCGGCTATCTCACGGATTTTCCGCCGCCGATTTCCTTCGATGAAGCGATGCGCGTGCCTCGCAGTGAAGTGCTCATCATCGCCACCGGCGGTCAGGGCGAGCCGCGCGCGGCGCTTGGTCGCATCGCCGGCGGCACGCACGAGTTGAAGCTCAGCGCCGGCGACACGGTGATCTTCTCGTCGCGGATCATCCCCGGCAACGAAATCGCGATCGGCCGGGTCATGAATCTGCTTTCCGACCTCGGCGTGCAGATCGTTACCGAAAAACAGGCGCATGTGCATGTCTCCGGTCATCCCGGCCGGCCGGAACTGCTCGAAATGTACAAATGGGTGCGGCCGGAGATTGTCGTCCCGGTCCATGGCGAGCCGCGGCATCTGGCGGAGCAGGCGCGCCTGGCGCTCGACCATGGCATCCGCCACGCGATCGTTCAGGGGAACGGCGACGTGATCCGGCTTGCGCCGGGCGAGCCGAAGAAGGTGGACGAGGTGCGCGTCGGCCGGCTCGTCCTCGACGGCGACGTCATTCTTCCCGCCGACGGCGCGACCGTGAACGAGCGGCGAAAGATCGGGTACGGCGGGCTCATCACCGTGGCGCTTCCGGTCGGCGAAAGCGGCGAGCTGGTGGGTGCGCCCCTGGTCCGCCCGTTCGGCGTGCCGGTCGAAGACGACCGCAACGATTTCATCGCGGATGCGACGGACGCGGCGCGCAAGGCCTACAGCGCCGGAGTCGACGAGGAGAAAGTGCGTGAATCGGTGCGGCTCGCGGTCCGCCGTTGCGCTACATTGTGGACCGGCAAGAAGCCGCTGGTTGAGGTCATGCTTCTGCAGGTCGCCGCATGAAGTTCACGTCGATTCTCGCCATTTATTTTCTCTTCTTCGCCGGCAGCGCGTTCATTCTGCTGCCATTCGGCGTGAAGACCAGTGACGAAGTTGGAGGAAAGCGCATCCCCGGCCAGGCGGAGAGCGCGCCGCACAGCTTCAACGTCAAATGGCATTTCGGGAAGGCGGCGATTTTGGCCGCCGTGCTGTTCGCGATCTTCTATGCGAACTGGGCCTTCGGCTGGATAACCCCCGACGACCTCGATTTCTACAACTAGGATCCTCCTTGCCAGCGTAGCTGGTGGGGAGGGGAACCATGCAAAGCATGGTGGAGGGGATCGAAGTGCGTGGCATGCCGGGGGTATGCTGATAGCGCGAGATCGGACGCCCGAGGCGTCCGTGGGGCGCCTGGCCATGACCCCTCCACCATTCACTCTGCGGTGAATGGTTCCCCTCCCCATCGCGGTCGCGATAGGGAGGAACCGACTAGCGGCGCTTGTCCATCGCTGCCGCGAGCGCTGCGTAAAGTTTGCCCATGTCGGACGACATGAGGGTGACCGCGATCATTCCGCCGTCCCGCTCTGACAGCACGCGACGGAGCATCGATTCGAAATCGTGGATGTAGCGGTTCACCGACCGCTGGAATTCGAGATCGCTGTCGTAATGGGCGCGGATGGCGCGTGTCTCACTGCCGTCGAGTAGCCGGACCGCGCGGCGGGTGAACACGCCCCGATTGCCCTTGAGGTACGAATCCCAGGCCTTGTCGTCCATTTCGTCGGACAGGATCTTGCCGACATCGATCGCCGCCGAGTGCATTGAATCGATGAGCAGCGCCACGCGTGTGGCGAAGGCCTCGCTGTCCTTCTCGCGCTGCTCCTGATTGGTCTGCTCGATGTGCTGCTCGAGCGCGGCCGCACTTTTTCCGAGTGTCAGCATCTGGCCGGTCAGCCGGTCGGACGCGGCCCGCGCGGACTCGACGGCGCGGGCAGCGACGTTTTCGACGTCGCGCAACCGGTCCTCGACGCTTTCCCGGATTGCGACCTCGAGCGCATCGCGAGTCTCGTTGGAGAGCTTGCTCGCACTCTCCGGGATGACCGCTTCGATCGCCTCTCTCGCGCGTTGCGCGGCATGGGCGGCCGCTTCCTTGACCTGAACCATTGATGCGACGAGCGCCGGTCCGGTCTCCCCGCTGATGCTCGCCGCCTCGCGTTCGACTTGCGCGAGCATGGAGGCCAGTTCGGTCAGCTTCGACTGGGCATCCCCGACACCATCGTCCACGTTGGCCAGCAGCGCCGTCAACCGGTCCTGCTGCTCGGACACAAGATTGCCGGTGTTGCCAAGCCGCTCTCCCGTCTCGGTCACAGCGTCTCGGATCCAGCCGATGTCCGGCTTCACGCCCGCAGCGGCCTCGACCAGGCGGTCGGTCCCGCCCTGCGCTTCTCCGATTGCCGCGCCAAGTCCCTCGCGAATGTCGCCGGTCAGCCGATCGATCGTCTCCCGCAACAGCACCGTTCGCTCGGCGATCGCTCCGATTGCCGAATCCTGCGTTCCGGTTTCGGCGGCGAGCGTGTCGAGCTGGGTGCGGGCGAGGGTCAATGATTCGAGGAAATGGTTCGCGCGCTGGTCGCCTTGCGTGGCAAGTTGCGAGAAGCGTTCGTCGATGAGCGCGAGCCCGCGCTCGATCTCGGCCATCATGCTTTGCGATGCGCGATCCTGCTCGGCCACGCGGCTCGACAGGCTCTCGATCGAGGCGTTTGCGTGATTGATCGTCGATGCGAGCGATTCCGCGGAATCCGCGCCAGCCCGGCCGATTCCGGCGGATGCCTGTTCCACCAGCGCTGAAACCGCCGCCGCCTGCACGTCGATACCGCCACGAATTTCGTGGAGGGTGGCTGAGGTCCGTTCAAGAAGGACGTCGAGCGTGCCCGTCAGGTTGGATTGCGCTTCGTCAATCCGCGAAGCGGCGGTCGTTCCGGCCGCGTCGATCTCGGCGAGCCGCGCGGCAAGCCGCTCGGTCGCTTCGGCGATCAACCGATCTGCCTCGGTCGTCCGTTCGGCAAGCTCTTTCACCTGCCCGCCAAGGATTTGGGTCTTGTCCGCCGACTCGCTGCCCACGGAGCGGATCTGCTCGGCGATGGCACGGGCGGTTTGTTCAGCCTGCGGGAGATCGTCGAGCAAGACCGCCATGTCGTTCCGGGCGGATTCGGCCGCTCGATCGAGCGCTTCACCGTGAAGCTTCAGCTTGTCCGTGCTGGCGTCGAACTCACGCGTGAGTCCGCCGAGCTTGCCCGTCGCCTGATCGCCAAGCTGCATCAGATGCTGCGAGATCATCGTCAGCTCGGTGCGGCTGTCGCTGATTCGTTGCGACAGAACTTCCAGCAACGCTTCCAGCGAACGGGCCTCGGTCCGCATTGCGATCACCGAATGGGTGAAGCGTTCGGCTTCCTTGCGTCGAGTGCGCCCGAACGTCAGCCAGGCAAGGGCGAGCAGCGCGAGCGGTGCCGCCGCGACGGCAAGCCATTGCGCGACCTGCGGCGAGGACAGCGGCTGCCCGGCAAGCGTCCGGCCTGCCGACCATGCGCAAAAGGCAAGCCACAGAGCAGCAAGGACAAAAAGCGCAATGCCAAGCACCTGCCGGCCGCCGGCGCCACGCTCATCCGAGCTTCGCTCCACCCATTCATCCTGGTCGAACGCCGGTTCGACGATCATCTCGTCGCTCGTCAGGTTGAGCGGCTCGGCCGCGTCGTAATCGGCGGGGAGAGCGTCGGCGCGTTGGGGTGTCGATGTCATGGCAGAAGACAGTTTACCATCTTTGACCGTGCACGAAAGCGATTAGAACGGTAGCCCACAAGGGGGAGGGAAAGTAGCGGAATGGCGATCGGCGCCCTGATCGGGGCCTATCTGGAAGATGACGGCGGCGGACTTCGCGCGCTGCTCCCGCTCGCCGGGCGCACGCTCATCGAATATCAGGTGCGCTGCGTCGCGGCGTCGGGCGCCGCGCCGATCGTCGTCGTGGTCGAGCGCGTTCCTCAGGCGCTTCAGGATGCGTTCGAACGGCTGCGCCTCGATGGAATCGGGGTATTCCCGGTCAGCGACATCAACGAAGCCGTGAGCCGCTTCGAGGCAGGGGCGATGATCCTGCTCGTCGGCGACGGGGTGGCGCCGACGCCCGAGCTCATCGCTCGGCTCGCCGAGGAACCGGAAGCGGCGGTGGCGACCGTCCCCGACGATGCCGACCACGAGGAATTCGAGCGAATCGACGGGGAATCGCGCTGGGCGGGAGTCGCACTGGTCGATTCCCGGCTTCTCGGCTCGACCGCCGCGATGCTTGGGGATTGGGATCTCCAGTCGACTCTGCTCCGCCGTGCCTTGCAGGAAGGCGCGCTTCGTCTTCCGGCGGCTGATGCAGGTGGCGAGCCGCTGCTCCCCGAAAGTGCCGACGATCTCGAGGGATTTCAGCGAAAGCTCCTCGTTGCCTCGCGCGGTATCCGGACGGATTGGGTCAGCCGCTATCTTCTCCCGCCGGTTGAGGAATTTGCGACCGAGAAGCTGATGGAAACCCAGCTTCGCCCCGCCTGGTTGATCTGGGCGGCGCTGGCGCTGACCCTCGGCGGGGCTTTCTGCTTCACCCGAGGCTGGCTCGGCGCGGGACTCTCGCTCCTGGTGCTGTCGACGCCGCTTGACCTCGTTGGAGCGCGCCTCGCTAGCCTGCGCCTCAAGCCGCTCGGCGCGAGGATGCTCGCGCGCCGCGCCCTGTGGCCCGCGGCAGGGCTCGCGCTACTCGCGATCTCATGGTGGGAGACTCGCCACGGTCCCGGCTGGGGAGCGCTGGTCAGCGCCGCTTCAGCGGCCGCCTTCGCGGAGGCCGCGCGAATCGAGCGCGCCTCGCTGCCCGCCGATGCGGATGCGTGGCTGTTTTCACGGCGAAGCGCCATTTTTCTCGCGATTCCGTTCGCGCTGGCCGGAGCCTGGACGAGCTATGTCGTTGCCATGCTGCTCTATGCCGCCGTCTCTTTCTTCATCGTTCAGCATGTGCGGCACCATCCGTCGAGTTGACGCGAAGTTAACGGAAATCGGATAATGAGTGGCTGAAATGATGCCGGAAGAATGGCCGATTGCTGCACCCGCAGCCGACCGGAACGCGCCTGCTCGCCGAGCGGGCCGCGACCGGCTGTCCACGGTCCGGCTGGATTTCTTCCTCGATTCGGAAAAGCGCCTCACGGAGCAGGAACGCGCGCTGATGACGGCGATGCTGCACGATCTGGTCGGCGGCATCGCGGACGAAATTCGCGCGGCGCTTCCGCTGGGGTGGGCGGCTGCGAACGACGAGAGCAACGTCTCGCTCGTGCGCGAGCTCGCGACTGCGGGGCTGCTCGACGAAGAAGGACTGATGGCGCTGCTGCTGCGCAGGGCCGACGAACAACGGATTGGCACGGCCGCGCGGGCTCGGGCCGGGCGGCACGAAGCGCGGGCCATCCAGGGGTTAGTCAGTCATGAAAACGGCGCCGTCTCCGCCGCGGCGATGGCGCTGATCCTGGCGCGCGGTCGGCGCCGCGACCGTTTCGGTCAGTGCCTTGTCGATTTCGACGACCTTCCGCAGCCGAGCGCCGAGGGGCTGGTCAATGCAATCGCGGCTGCCTTGCGCCGCGACATCGCCTCTGTCCGCGGCGCCGCTGCCGCCGATGCCGAGATCACCAGCGCCGCCATGAGATTCCTTGCAAGGCGCGATCCGTCGCGCGGTGTCGATGCGCTGACCGCGGCGCTCGTGCGGCTTCTCGAGCAAAGCGCGTCGCCAATGAGCGACTTGATTCTGGCAGCGGCGCAGGAGGGGGAAGCGGGCTTCATCGCCGAGCTGCTCGGCCAGCGCGCCGGAGTTTCGGCGAACCAGGCGCTGGACGAGCTTCTCTCGGGCGACGCCCAGCGCCTGATGGCGCTGTTCCGAATCGCCGGCTTTTCGCGCGAGCTTGCTGCCGGCCTTCTCGCAAGCATCGGCGACTTGCTCGGGATCGCCAATCCCGGTGTGGCGATCGGTGTTTTCGATTCGCTGACGGACGAGCACTTGCGAGCTGCGTCCGTTTGGCTGGCGACGGCGCCCGGCTATCGCGCGGCGATCGATTCGCTGGGGTGCCCGCGTGGCTAGCGTCCCTTCGGAACCGCGCGCCGTGTTGGGGCGGCTCGACAGGTCGGGCCGGCTCATCGCCGCCGACCTGCAGCTCGAAGCGCTTCAGCGCGAGGCCGGCTCAGCCCTCGGAGACACGCTCGCGCTGCCACAGGTCGCGGCCGTCGCCAAGCTGGCGCGGGAGCTAGGGACCGCGGTCGGTCGGCGAGCAATCGCGGCCGGGACCGATCACGATGTCGAAATGTGGGTAAGTGCCAGGCCGGAAGGAGAAGAGGTTGTCCTTTCGTTGGAGGGGTGGACCGTCCGTCCGGCCGGTGGCGTGCAACTCGCCGCGATTCTCGCAGGCGGTGAAGCCGCGAGCGCGGGCGTTCGTTACGAATGGGCGACCGACGAAGAGTTGCGGATGATCTCGCTTTCGCCGGACTTTGCGGAGCTGCTGGGAATCGCAGTGCCCGAGGCGGCAGGCGTGCCGCTGACCCGAATCTTCCGGCTCGAGGAAGACGAGCTCGGCGAGATGCCACTGGTGACTGCGTTGGCGGCGCGGCGTGACTTCAACAGGCAACTGGCGCGCAGTCGTGCCGACGAGGGGCAAATTGTTCTGCTGAGCGGCGAAGTCGTCGCCGCGGCCGACGGTAGCTTTGCAGGCTTCAGGGGCACTGCGACGCGCGACAATGAGGCCCGGTCGATCGCCCCGGCGCGCTCGATCGCGTTCGATCACGCGCTCGACGAAGTCCTGCGTTCGCCGATCGACCGGATCATCGAAGGCGCCGAGCGGATCGTGGAGCGGGCCGACGGGCCGCTTCGCAGCGATTACGCGAGCTACGGCACCGATATTGCGGCAGCCGCCCGCCACCTTCTGTCCGTGCTTGGCTCGATGAGCGACAATCCCGCGCAATCGAACCGGCCGGTCGACCTCGCCGCTCTGACCGCAGAGGCGGTGGTCATGCTCGATTCAACGGCTGAAGAATATTCGGTCCGGATTGAGGCCGATTCGGCGGATCCGCTTCCCGCCCGTGGCCAGGAAAGGGCGATCATCCAGATCCTGGTCAATCTGATCGGGAACGCGATCCGCTACTCGCCCGAAAACGGCACTGTGCGTCTCGCGTTCGGCCGCGCCGCCGACAATGCCTGGGTGACGATATCGGACCAGGGGCCCGGCGTTGCGGCGGAAGATCAGCAGCGGATTTTCGAGCGGTTCGAACGCGCCCACACGAACGCTGGCGGAACCGGCCTCGGCCTCGCCATCTCGCGCCGGCTTGCACGGTCGATGGGGGGCGACGTGACTCTGCACAGCGCACCCGGCGAGGGCGCGCGGTTCACGCTGATTCTGCCTTCGGTCTAACGCTTGTCGACGGGAACGTAGTCGCGCTGCGGCTGCCCGACGTAAAGCTGACGCGGGCGACCGATTTTCTGGTCGGGATCGGCGATCATCTCGTTCCACTGCGCGACCCAGCCGACCGTCCGGGCGAGCGCGAAGAGCGCGGTGAACATGTCGGTCGGAAATCCGATCGCGTTCAGGATCACGCCCGAATAGAAATCGACGTTGGGGTAGAGCTTCTTCTCGATGAAATAATCGTCGTGGAGCGCGATCCGCTCGAGCTCCTTGGCGACGTCGAGAACCGGATCGGAGATGTTCAGCTCCTTCAGCACCTCGTCCGCGGTGGCTTTCATGACCTTCGCCCGGGGATCAAAGTTCTTGTAGACGCGGTGCCCGAAGCCCATCAGCCGGAATGGATCGTCCTTGTCCTTGGCACGGGCGATATATTTCGGAATATTTTCGACGCGCCCGATTTCGCGCAGCATGTTGAGCGCGGCTTCGTTGGCGCCGCCGTGCGCGGGACCCCAGAGACAGGCGATGCCCGCCGCGATGCAGGCGAACGGATTGGCGCCCGACGAACCCGCGAGGCGGACGGTCGAGGTCGAGGCGTTCTGCTCGTGGTCGGCGTGGAGGATGAAGATCCGGCGCATCGCGCGCTCGATGACCGGGTTCACCTCATAGGGTTCGGCCGGAACGCCGAACGTCATGTTGAGGAAATTGCTGCTGTAGCTGAGGTTGTTCTGCGGATAGAGGAACGGCTGGCCGATCGAATATTTGTAGGCCATCGCGGCGATCGTCGGCATTTTCGCGATCAGCCTGTGCGAGGCGATCATCCGCTGTTCGGGATCGGTGATGTCTGTGCTGTCGTGGTAGAAAGCCGACAGAGCGCCGACCACGCCGCACATAATGGCCATCGGATGCGCATCGCGCCGGAACCCGCGATAGAAGGTCATCAGCTGCTCGTGCAGCATAGTGTGGCGGCTGATGGTGTAGGTGAATTCGTCGAGCTCGCTTTCCCTTGGGAGCTCGCCATGGAGCAGCAGATAGGCGAGCTCCATGAAGCTCGATTGCTCCGCGAGCTGGCCGATCGGGTAGCCGCGATGGAGCAGGATGCCCTTCTCGCCGTCGATATAGGTGATCGCGCTCTGGCAGCTCGCGGTCGACGTGAAGCCGGGGTCGTAGGTGAACATGCCCGTCTCGGCGTAGAGCTTGCGGATATCGATCACTTCGGGACCGACTGAGCCGTCGAGCACCGGGAAATCGTAATTTCCGCCCGGCGTGGCGATTGAGGCTTTCTTGTCGGTCATTCATTTGGCTCCATCTGGTCGGCGATGCGGGCGAGACTCTCGTCGCGGCCGAGCAACGCAAGAACATCGAAAATCCCCGGCGACGTGGTGCGGCCGGTCAGGGCAACGCGAAGCGGCTGGGCAAGCTTGCCGAGCTTTACGCCGCTCGCCTCTGCGACTTCGCGGATGCATGCCTCTAACGGCGCTGAGTCCCACTCTGCAAGAGCGGCGAGCGAGCCATGCGCCGCGCCGATCAGCGGCCGCGCGTCGCCGGTGAGCAACGCCGCAGCCGAATCCTCGATCTCCAGCGGTCGATCGGCGAACAAAAATCGAGCACCGTCAGCAAGTTCGCTGATGGTGTGCGCACGAGCCTTGAGCTGCGGCATGGCGCGGGCCAGAATTTCTTTCGACTTATCCTTCAGGCCGAGCTTCGGGGCAATCAGATCGGCGAGCCGGCCGTCGTCTGCCTCCCGGATATAATGGCCATTCAGGTTTTCGAGCTTCTTGAAGTCGAAGCGCGACGGTGATTTGCCGACATGATAGAGGTCGAACCATTCAATGGCCTGGTCGCGGCTGATGATTTCCGCATCTCCATGCCCCCAGCCAAGCCGGAGAAGGTAGTTGAAGACCGCTTCGGGAAGCATTCCGAGCTCGTCGCGATAGGAGTCAACGCCGAGCGCGCCGTGGCGTTTACTGAGCTTCGCCCCGTCGGGGCCGTGGATTAACGGCACATGGGCGTAGATCGGCTCGGACCAGCCCATCGCGCGGATGATCGCCAGCTGGCGGAAGGCATTGTTGAGGTGGTCGTCGCCGCGGATGACGTGAGTGACGCCCATATCGTGATCATCGACCACAACGGCCAACATGTAGGTCGGAGTCCCGTCGGAGCGAAGCAGGACGAAATCGTCGATCTCCGCGTTCTGGACGGTCACGCGCCCCTGGACCCTGTCGTCGATGTTTGTCTCACCCTCGCGCGGGGCCTTCAGGCGGATGACGAACGGCTTCCCGGCCTGCTCTTCCGGCACGTCGCGCCACGGACTCTCGATCCGGAACGGCCGTCGTTCGCGCTGGGCCTGCTCGCGCTGGGCGGCGAGCTCCTCCTGGGTCATGTAGCAGCGATAGGCCTGGCCTCGGTCGAGCATCCGGTGCGCGATCTCCGCGTGCCGCGCCCAGAATTGCGACTGATAATATTCGTGGCCGTCCCAATCGAGGCCGAGCCAGCGCATGCCGTCGAGAATCGCTTCGATTGCCTCTTTGGTCGAGCGCACCCGGTCGGTGTCCTCGATCCTGAGCAGGAACTTGCCGCCGTGATGCTTGGCAAAGAGCCAGTTGAACAGCGCGGTCCTCGCGCCGCCGATATGCAGGAATCCCGTCGGGGAGGGCGCGAAGCGCGTGACGACGGCCGGTTGTTCGCTTTCGCTGGTCAAATATTTCTCGCTTGCGCTGTGGCGCGCATTCCTCTTCTCTTCATGTTGCAATGCAATGGACGAGCGCCCCTAACATAGGGGAAGCGCCTCTTCCACAGCGTGCTCGGAGCTATTGGAAGACGCGGTTTTCCGCGGCTGGAGAGGGGCTGGAGAAGCTCCTCGAAGCGGAGAGCGCGCAGCTTCCGCCTTGGATCGTCGTCGGCTTCGGGAGCGGGATCGCTGGCTGGTTTGCGCTCGATGCGCCCGGTCAGTGGCAGGCGCTGCTGTGCATCGGCGCTGCGGTCACGCTCATCGGCTTCCTGCTGGGCAGCGGACGTGCCGGCCGGGCGCTCGGCTGGTTCGGCCTCGCGGCGACTCTCGGCTGCGCGCTCGTATGGGCGCGGTCCGCCTGGGTCGCCGAACCGCGCCTTGGCCGCCCGACGGTCATGGACGTTCAAGGCCGGGTCGAATCCGTCGATCATTTGGCCGCCAGGGATTCGGTGCGCTTGCTGATCGCCACTTCCGGGCCGTCGCTGCCGCCACTGGTCCGAGTCACGGTGGATGAGGACAAAGCGCCTCCGGACATCGCAACTCGAACAGAGGTGCGGATGCGGGCTCGGCTCGTGCCGCCGCCGCCGATGGCGCTTCCCGGCACCTATGACTTCGCGCGCGATGCCTGGTTCAAGGGCATTGGAGCGGTCGGCAAGAGTCTCGGCCCAATCACCGTCACCAAAACTGCCCGGGCGAGAGGACTGGACCGTGCCCGGACGAATCTGCGGCGGCATATCGCGTCTCGGCTGCCGAAAAGCTCGGCCGGTATCGCGATTGCGCTCGCGACAGGCGACCAGAATGCGGTCGACCAGGACGATGCCGACGCCATGCGGCGTAGCGGCCTCACGCACCTGCTGTCCGTCAGCGGCCTGCACATCGCCGCCGTTGTCGCCTTCGCCATGTTCCTGACCCTCAAGCTGCTGGCCTTGAGCGAGACTCTGGCGCTCCGATTCAACCTCGTGCTCGTGGCTGCAGCCGCGGCCGCTGCCGCGGGCATTGGCTATACGCTGCTGACCGGCGCGCAGGTTCCGACGATCCGAAGTTGCGTCGCGGCGCTGCTGATCCTCGCCGGGATTGCGCTTGGCCGCGACGCGCTCAGCATACGCCTGATTGCGACCGGGGCGCTGATCGTGCTCGTCTTCCGGCCCGAAGCGCTGGCGGGCGCGAGCTTTCAGATGAGCTTCGCCGCGGTGACGGCAATCGTCGCGCTTCACTCGACCCAATGGGCGCGGCGGATGTTCCAGCGGCGCGACGAGGGAATCATCGCGCGGACCGCTCGTGCGCTGGCCGGCATGATCGGCACCGGTCTAGCCGTCGAGATCGCGCTGATGCCGTTCGCCTTGTATCACTTCCATCGCGCCGGGCTCTACGGCGTGGGTGCGAACATCGTCGCGATTCCGCTGACCACCTTCGTCATCATGCCGTTCGAGGCGGGTGCCCTGATGCTGGACGCGGTGGGCTGGGGCGCGCCCTTGTGGTGGCTGTGCGGGCTGGCAATCGATGCGCTGCTGCGGCTCGCGCATGCGGTCTCTTCGGCGTCGGGTGCGGTAGCGCTGCTGCCGTCGATGCCCGGATGGGCATTCGCGCTGATGGTCGGCGGCGGGTTGTGGCTTTCGCTGTGGATCACGCGAGTGCGGCTGTTTGGCCTCTTTCCTCTCGCGCTCGGCGGCGTGGCCGCGGCGTTGTCGCCATCGCCCGATCTGCTTGTCACCGGAGACGGAAAGCATGTCGCCGTCATCAACGCCGGAACGCCGATGATCCTGCGCGAGCGCACCGGCGACTACATTCGCAGCCTCTTTGCCGAGGCGTCAGGATTTGACGGCGACCCGCCGAACCTCGGCGCGCGCCCCTACAGCGCTTGCTCGCGCGATGCCTGCGTGGCGCTCATCCGGAAGCGTTCGGGGGAGTGGCGGCTCCTTGCAACTCGCTCGGCCACGTTTATCGACTGGACGACGATCACCCGGGCTTGCGCGGAAGCGGACATCGCCGTGTCCGATCGCCGTCTCCCGCGCGGCTGCGCGCCGCGATGGCTCAAGCTGGACGCATCCCGGCTACGACAGACCGGTGGAGTCTCAATCTATCTTGGCGCTGTGCCCCGTCTTGAGACCGTCGCCGACGCCGTCGGTGCGCATCCCTGGGCCCAGCCAGGCTGGCGAGTCAGTAGCGCCGGATCAGTCCGGCGAGACGGCCCTGGATCGTGACTCTTCCCTCGTCGTAGCGCTGCGGTTCGTAGCGGCTGTTGGCTGGGTCGAGGCGAATCATCCGGCCTTCCCGCCGGTAGGTCTTCAGCGTTGCCTCTTCATGATCGATCAACGCGACGACGATTTCGCCATCGTGGGCTGTATCGGCCTTGCGGATCAGCGCGAAATCGCCATCGAGAATACCCTCCTCGACCATCGAATCGCCCGACACCTCCAGCGCGAAATGCTCGCCGGGTCCGAGCAGCGCCGCGGGCACGGGGAAACATTCGGTGCCCTGCAGAGCCTCGATCGGCGTACCCGCCGCGATCCTCCCGTGCAGCGGAATCTCGACCGTATCGTTGGCGGGAACGGGTGCTGCCGACCGCAGCTCGACGACGCTCGCCGGTTGCATCTCCGGAATCTTCAACACTTCGAGCGCCCGGGCGCGGTTCGGCAGCCGGCGAATGAACCCGCGCTCCTCAAGCGCCGAGATCAGCCGGTGGACGCCCGATTTCGACTTGAGCTCGAGCGCTTCGCGCATCTCGTCGAAGCTCGGGCTGATTCCGCTGCCTTTGAGACTCTTGTCGATGAACAGCAGCAGTTCACGTTGCTTGGCGGTCAGCATCGGTGTTTTCCCCGTAGGAACGAACGGGGAACGTGTAGGCAACAAACGAGTTGCGGTCAATAGCCGGGGCGTCAGCCTCCGCTGCTGACCATGCGCGACTTCATCGCCTGGATCGCCTTCTCGTTGCGCTCGGCCTTCAACTGCTTGCCGACCGCCGAGAGAAACTGGCGTGCATATTCATCGGAAAGGCCACCCTGCAGCTCCGACTGCATGCTGCCGATCAGCGCTGGCTGAAGCAATGGATTGCCCGGCGTGATCTTGTCGACCTTGACGATGAAGAACCCACGGCCTTCGGGATCGGGGAACATCTTGCTGCTGCCCTGGGTCAGCGTGAACAGAACCTTCAGCGGGGGCGGTACGGTTCCCTGGGCGGTCGCGATCTGGATTCGCTGGGCCGCGATCGGGGTAACCGCCGGCTGCGCTCCCGATTCCTTGAGCGCCTGTGCGAGCGGCATGCCTTTCTTGACCTTGGCCTCGGCCTGGGCCGCGGCGGCGTGGGCGCGCTCGAGCGCTTTCGAGTGGATCCAATCCTCGGTAACCCGGTCCTTGATGCTTGCGAGCGGAGCTGGCGCGGCAGCCACGACCCGGTCCGCGGAGACCATGGCGTAGCCCTTGTTGTCGGCCAGCGTCACGATTTCCGGCGGATCGTTCGGCGCGACCTCGAATCCGGTCTTGAGGATCGGCGCAAGCTCCGGCGGAAGCTTGTAGCCTGGATCCGCGCGCGACTGCCCGTTGACGGTCAGCAGCGGCGTCGTGCTGACGGTCAGCTTCGCGGCGGCCGCGGCTTCGACGAAGTTGCTGCCCCCGTCGACCGCGTCCTGGACCTTGTCGATCAGGTCTTCGATGGCATTCTTGCGCTTGTCGGCGGTGAGCTTGGTGGCGATTTCCGCGCGCGCTTGGTCAGGCGATTTTCCGCCAGTCGTTTTCACCGAATCGACTTTCGCCACCAGCCAGCCGAAATCGGTCTGGACCGGACCGGCGACCCCGCTCGAAGCAGCGGCGAACGCGGCGGCGGCTGCCTTGTCGCCGGCTACCCCGGAATAAGCTTCACGGGTTTGGTCATTGAGGGTCGTGACCGCGGCCTTGGTACCCGCCGGCGCCGCTGCGGCGGAGAGCGTTGCGCCGCCCTTGGCACGCGTTGCTATCTGGTTTGCAGTCGCCTGGTCGGGCACGACCGCCTGGCTGATCGTGCGTGTCTCCTTGGGCGCGTAATCCGCCTTGTGGCTGTTGTAATAAGCGGCGACCTCCTGCTCGGACGCTTCCAGGTTCGCGACCTGCTCGTCGCCCATCCTGGCGTAGCGGATCTCTCGCTGTTCCGGGACCATGTAGCGATTGCGGTTGGCGCCGTAATAGCCCTGGACGTCGGCGTCGGTCGGCTTGAGGCCGGCCCGGAAGGCATCGGTCGAAATCGCCGCCGCCTGGCCCTGGCGCGACTCGAGCATCATTGTCGCATATGGCTTGGCCATGTCGACGGACACCCTCGCGTTGCTGGCGACTGGCGTCAGGATCATCCGCTGCAGCAGCCCGCCGGCGAGGATTTGCCGCACCTCTGCGTCGCTAAGCCGTTCCTGGGAGAGGAATGCCTGATAGGCTTGAACGCTGAACTGGCCGTCAACGCCGCGCGTCTGCGGCAGCTGTGCGATTTCCGCGTCGATCAGCCGCTTGGAGAGACGAAAATTGAACTTGTCGGCAAAGGCGAACAACGTCTGCTGGTCGATCAGCTCGTCGAGAATCGCCTCGAAGTCGCCCATGATCGTCGCGTAATCGGCATCTGCCTTTTGCTCGCGCACTTGCTGCAGCCTGCGCTGCATCGCCGAGCTCATCTCGCGCTCGGTGACCTTCTGATCTCCGACCTCCGCGAGGGTCGATATGTTCATCCCGCCGAAGCCGATGTTGCCGGAACCGAAATTGGATAGGTCGGCAAGGGCAAAGCCTGCGAGGATCGCGATGCCGATGAAGGCCATGATCCAGGTGCCGATTCTGGAATTCGAAGCGCGGCGGAAGAAGGAGAGCATTGCTGTCCGGATAGAAAGGGCAGGGAGAAGACGCTTTAAGGGTGAGGCTGGAATGCTTCAAGCCGGGCGGCTAGGCGCGATCGAAACAGGGAGGAAAAGGCCTTGAGAAAGCTCGTCGCCGGCAATTGGAAGATGCACGGCCTGTCGTCGGACATCGCCGAAATCGAGGCAATTGCCGCCGCGTCCCGCGCCTACCCGGATGTGGATGTCGCTTTGTGCGTACCGTCAATCCTCGTTGAACGCGCCGCGCGGGCCGTGCCGGGGTTCGCGATTGGCGGGCAGGACGTGCATCATGCCGAAAAGGGCGCGCACACCGGCTGTGTTTCCGCGCAAATGCTGCTCGACGCCGGGGCCGCGCTGACCATCGTCGGCCATTCGGAGCGGCGCGACGCCCAGCGCGAGAGCGACGAGGAAGTCAAAGCCAAAGCGGAAGCAGGGCTCGCGAGCGGCCTCAACGTCATCTTGTGCGTCGGCGAAACTCTGGCTGTTCGGCAAGCGGGACGTGCAGTCGAAACGGTCATGAACCAGCTTGGCGCTTCTATTCCGGATTCGCATTCCGGCGATGCCGAGCTGGCGATTGCTTATGAGCCAATCTGGGCCATCGGCACCGGCAAGATTCCGACGACCGCGGAAATCGCCGAGATGCACGCAGCCTTGCGCAAGCGGCTGGTTGAAGGTTACGGAGAAAGTGGGGAGAGCGTGCGGATCCTCTACGGCGGTTCGGTCAAGGCATCGAATGCCGAAGAGATTTTCCGCGTGCCGAATGTCGATGGGGCGCTGGTCGGCGGGGCAAGCCTGAAGACCGCGGATTTCATTCCCATCGTCGCCGCCGCGGCAGGCGCCAGCTGACCAGCCGTTCAGTAGGCACTCAAGCCACTGTGATAGTAAGACATTCGAATCAAAGGGAAATAGATAGATGCGACTGATTTTTGGAACATTGACGGCGGTTGGAATCGCCATGGCCTCGCCCGCTGCGGCTCAGACTCCGGCCGGGATCGTGCCCGGAATGCAGATAACGGACTCGGCCGGAGGCGCGGTCGGGACCGTCACCGCGGTCAAGGGCGACAATCTGCTCGTCAAAACGGACAAGCACGAATTGATGCTGCCCAAGACCAGTTTCACCGTCGCCGACGGCAAGCTGCTGTTCGGCATGACCCAGGCGCAGCTGAACGCTGAGGTCGAGAAAGGCATGGCCGCGGCCAATGCCGCGATCGCGGCTGGAGCGACGGTCAAAGGAGTAGGCGGAACGCAGCTCGGCACCATCGATTCCGTCGCGGACGGCAAGGTCACGATCACGCTGCAGGACGGCAAGAAGATCGCCGTTGCGCAAGAGGGCCTGCGCGGCAATCCTGACGGTACCGTTACCATCGGCTATTCCGCGGCCCAGCTTGAGGCCCTGGTCCAGAACCAGGCCCCCTCCGCGGACACGCCGTCCGCGGCCGGCGCGACCACGAACACCTCGGGCGAATAATTCCTCAAGTTGAAAGCGTGCGCGGCGCTCGCTACCTGCGCCGCGCACCTGGTCATTGAAAGTCCAACATGTTCGCATTCCTGCTGATCGTCCAAACGTTGATCGCCGTCGGCCTGATCAGCGTAATCCTGATGCAAAGGTCCGAAGGCGGCGGCCTCGGCGTCGGCGGAAGCTCGTCCGGGTTCATGACTGCCCGCGGCGCCGCCGATTTCCTCAGTCGCGCGACGGCCGTTCTCGGCGGCATGTTCATCGTCCTTTCGATCGTGATGGCCGCGATTGCCGGCGCGACCCGGCAACCGGTGAAGATCGACACCTCACTGGTGAACACGGCCGCGCCGGTGCAGCAGACCCAGCCGGCTCCAGCGCCCGTGCAAAATCCGGCGCCGGCGCAAAATCAGCAGGCGCCCGCGGTCCCGCTCGCGCAATAAAAGTCGAGGATTCACAACTTTTTTCGCCGCGCCGCTTGCGTCGGCGGCGTCTGTCCCCCTAAGCCTCGAATCCCATGGCGCGGTTCATTTTCGTCACCGGCGGCGTGGTCTCATCGCTTGGTAAGGGTCTTCTCTCGGCGTCCCTCGGGGCGCTCCTCCAGGCGCGCGGCTACAAAGTCCGTATCCGCAAGTTCGATCCCTATCTGAACGTCGACCCCGGAACGATGTCGCCGTACCAGCACGGCGAAGTCTATGTGACCGACGACGGGGCCGAGACCGATCTCGATCTCGGCCATTACGAACGCTTCACCGGCGTGACGTCGCGGCAGTCCGACAATGTCACGACCGGGCGCATCTACCGCGACATCATCGCGAAGGAGCGGCGCGGCGACTATCTCGGCGCGACCGTCCAGGTGATTCCGCACGTCACCAACGCCATCAAGGAATTCGCGCTGAGCGAAATCGACGATGTCGACTTCGTTATCTGCGAAATCGGAGGGACGGTCGGCGATATCGAGAGCCTGCCGTTCATCGAATCGATCCGGCAGTTGAGGAACGATCTCGGGCGGGACAATACGGTCAGCGTCCACACGACACTCGTGCCGTGGATCGCCGCCGCGGGAGAGCTCAAGACCAAGCCGACCCAACACAGCGTCCGCGAGCTATCCAGCCTGGGCGTGCAGCCCGACGTCCTCTTGTGCCGGACCGAGAAGGAGCTTCCCGACAGCGAGCGCGAGAAGATCGCGCTCTTTTGCAACGTGCCCAAATCGGCGGTCATCCCGGCGCTCGACGCGCGCAACATTTACGACGTGCCGCTGCAGTACCACGAGGCGGGACTTGACGATGAAGTGCTTCGCGCTTTCGGCATGGGCGATGCTCCCCCGCCCGACATCACGCGCTGGCGCGACATCATGGACCGAATCGACAATTACGACAGCGAGGTGACGATCGGCGTTGTCGGCAAATATGTCGGCCTTCCAGACGCTTATAAGAGCCTGCGCGAGGCGCTGATTCACGGCGGGGTGGCCAACCGCGCGAAGGTCAATATCCAGTGGCTCGACGCTGAACTGTTCGAGAATGAGGATTTGGATCTGGCCGCCGAGCTCGAGCCGCTGCACGGGATTCTGGTTCCGGGCGGTTTCGGCGAGCGCGGGAGCGAGGGAAAGATCGCGAGCGTGAAATTTGCTCGGGAGCGGGAAATCCCCTTCTTCGGCATCTGCCTCGGGATGCAGATGGCGTGCATCGAAGCCGCGCGGAACCTTGCCGGGATCGAGCAAGCGTCGACCACCGAATTCGGAGAAACCCCGGAACCGGTGGTCGGTCTGATCACGGAATGGATGAGCGAAGAGGGCCTGCAAATGCGCGCCGCCGACGGCGACCTCGGCGGGACGATGCGGCTCGGCGCCTATCCGGCCAAGCTGGACGGGAACAGCGTCGTCCGCTCGATCTACGGCACCGATCTCATCAGCGAGCGGCACCGCCACCGCTACGAGGTCAACGTCCACTATCGCGACCCGCTCGAGAAAACCGGCCTGGTCTTTTCCGGCATGTCGCCCGACGACCAGCTGCCGGAGATCGTCGAGCGGCCGGATCATCCGTGGTTCATCGGCGTGCAATTCCACCCCGAATTGAAGAGCCGCCCGTTCGACCCGCATCCGCTGTTCGCCGGCTTCATCGAGGCGGCGGTGAAGCAGTCGCGCTTGGTGTGATCGCCGGCTGGAACAGGGTTCCCGCTGGCCCGTTACGCCTGCGATCCGCAATAAGAACGAGGAAAGCGGCTTATGCTTCTCACCATCGCCATCATTCTGCTCATCCTTTGGGCGCTCGGCTTCTTCGCCTTCCATGTGGCGGGCGGGCTGATCCACATCCTGCTCATCATCGGCATCATCGTGCTGATCTGGAACTTCGTCGCGGGGCGCAGGACCGTCTAGCCGCGAATTTCTCGCCGTTGCGGGAGGCTTCCGGGCCTCCTAGATGCTCGTCATGAGCAACCGCATTTCTACGCGCGTGGCCGTGCTCGGCTCCGGGCCGGCAGGTCTGACAGCCGCAATTTACGCTGCCCGTGCCGGCTTCTCGCCGATCGTCATCCAGGGAATTCAGCCCGGCGGGCAACTGACCATCACCACCGATGTCGAAAATTATCCCGGCTTCCGCGACATTATCCAGGGACCCTGGCTGATGGAGGAGATGCAGGCGCAGGCCGAGCATGTCGGAACCAAGATGGTCTGGGATCACGTCAGCGCGGTCGATCTGTCGTCCCGTCCGTTCAGGCTGACCGGCGACAGCGGCGCGCAATATTTCGCGGATTCGCTGGTGATCGCGACGGGCGCCCAGGCGCGCTGGCTGGGGCTGCCGTCCGAAGAGCATATGAAGAACCGCGGCGTGTCGGCGTGCGCGACGTGTGACGGATTCTTCTTCCGCGGCAAGAAGGTCGCCGTGATTGGCGGCGGCAATACTGCCGTCGAGGAAGCGCTGTACATGACCAACCACAGCCATGACGTCACGCTGATCCACCGCCGCGACAGCCTGAGGGCGGAGAAGATTCTTCAGGACCGGCTTTTCGCCAACGAGAAGATCGACGTGATCTGGGACAGCGAAGTAGTCGAGTTCGTCGGCGGCGGCGATCCAGAGGCGCTCGTCGGCCTCGACATCCGCAACAAGCGCACCGGCGAAACCAGCCGGCTCGATGTCGAAGGTGCCTTCGTCGCAATCGGTCACAAGCCTGCGACCGAGCTCTTCGCCGGGCAGCTCGACCTCGACGAGGACGGCTACATCAAGATCGAGGCGGGGACGACCAGGACCAGCGTGCCGGGCGTGTTCGCCTGCGGGGACGTCATGGACAAAATCTACCGCCAGGCGGTGACGGCCGCCGGCACGGGCTGCATGGCCGCGCTCGACGCGGAGAAATATCTCGCCGCTCAGGAATTCGAGGCGCTCGCGGCGGAATAGCGGCCTAGGCGTACACCGCTTCAACGAAATAGAGACCGTGCGGCGGCGCGTTGAAGCCCAGCGCGGCTCGGTCGCGCGCTTCCAGCGCCTTGCGCATGTCGTTGGGTGTCCATTGACCGCGCCCGACCATGGCGAGGCAGCCGACCATCGACCGGACCTGGTGATGGAGGAAGCTGCGCGCGGCGGCTTCGATGTGGATTTCGTCGCCTGAGCGGCTGACTTCTAAGAGGTCCAGCGTCTTGACCGGGCTGTCCGACTGGCAATGTGCCGAGCGGAAGGTGGTGAAGTCATGGCGTCCGACGAGATGCGCGGCGCCCTCGCGCATCGCGTCGAGGTCGAGCGGCACGGCGATGTGCCACACCCGCCCCGAATCGAGCGCCGGCGGAGCGCGGCGGCAGAGAATCCGGTAGCGATAGCGCCGCCCGATGCACGAGAAGCGCGCGTGCCAGTCATCCGCGACTTGTTCGACCTCGAGAACGGAGATTGGCTGCGGCCGGACGATCGCGTTCAAGCCCTCACGCAGACGATGCGGCGTCAGAGGTTTTGCGATGTCGACGTGGGTCGACATGCCGAGCGCGTGGACTCCGGCATCGGTGCGTCCGGCCGCCGTGAATGCAGCCTCTTCGCCGGTCATCCGCCGAAGCGCCTCCTCGAGCGCCTGCTGGACCGACGGCCCATGATCCTGCCGCTGCCAGCCCATGAAAGGCCCGCCGTCATATTCGATCGTCAACCGCCAGCGGGTCACGGCAGGATTGTGCCCTTCGGAATCGGAAAGCCACGCAGTAATTCGCCAGGTGTCATGGCGCCGCGGCCCGCCCGCTGAACCTTGATTGGCCGTATATACCCGGAGCCACAAGCGACCGTCAGACAATCGTCGAGGACTTCACCTGGGGTATCCGAAGCCTCAACATCCGCGACCGCTTCGAGAAGCTTTACGCGCTCACCGTTCACCTCGAACCAGGCACCGGGCACAGGGTCGAACGCCCGCACCTGTCGTTCGATTTGGTCAGCCGAAACGGCCCAGTCGATCCGCGCCTCCGATTTGTCGATCTTTGACGCATAGGTCAGCCCGTCCGTCGGCTGGGGCCGCGGCGAGGTTGGATGCTTAAGCCAGTCGACCAATGTGCGGGCGCCGAGATTCGCTAATTCTTCCGTGACTTGGCCGGCATTCTCGCCGCGAATGTCGATCTTGCGCATGAGAAGCATCGGGCCTGTGTCCAGGCCTTCATCCATCTGCATGATCGTCACGCCTGTCACGTCGTCCCCGGCGAGAATCGCGCGCTGAATGGGCGCCGCGCCGCGCCAGCGGGGGAGGAGGGAGGCGTGGACGTTGATGCAGCCGAGTTTGGGTGCGTCGAGGATCGGCTTGGGCAGGATCAGGCCATAAGCAGCGACGATCCCGATATTCGCTTCCAGTGCGCGAAACCTTGCCTGCTCGTCAGCATCGCGAAGCGTCCGCGGCGTTCGCACCTCGATTCCGAGTACCTCGGCCCGCTCCTGCACAGCCGTCTTCCGTTCCGCCTTGCCACGCCCGGCGGGGCGAGGCGGCTGACAATAGACCGCCACCACCTCGTGACCGGCTTCGACGAGCGCATTCAGGCTCGGCACGGCGAAGTCCGGCGACCCCATGAAGACGATCCGCATGGGCAGCCCTATGGCGAAACCTGCTGGAATTGCCTACCTCGGCGCTCAGAGTGGCCAGTCAGGAAATCGAAGCACTATCGCAAGCGCTCGCGCGGCTGCCGGGGCTGGGACCGCGGTCGGCGCGGCGCGCCGTGCTGTACCTCATGAAGAAGCGCGAAACGGCGCTCCAGCCGCTGCTCGCCACGCTCCAGCAGGTCGCCGACAAGCTTTCGACTTGTTCCACTTGCGGGAACGTGGACACCTCCGACCCATGCTCCATCTGCAGCGATCCGCGCCGCGACGAGAAGATGCTGTGCGTGGTCGAGGAAGTCTCCGACCTCTGGGCGCTCGATCGCTCGCGGCTGTTCCCCGGCCGCTATCACGTGCTCGGCGGGCGGCTCTCTGCGCTGGACGGCGTTCGGCCGGAGGACCTCACGATCGACCGGCTCGTCGGCCGCGTCTCGAAAGGCGGGATCGACGAAGTCGTGCTGGCTATGAACGCTACGCTGGAGGGCCAGACCACGGCCCATTATCTGGCCGAATGCCTGGAAGGTTTTCCAATTCGTATCAGCCAGTTGGCGCACGGACTTCCCGTGGGAGGTGAGCTAGACTATCTCGACGAAGGGACGCTGGCTCAGGCATTGCGCGCTCGCCGGCCGATTGGATGAAGGGGGCAGGCAATGGCAATCACGGGAATTGGCGGGCTGTTCTTCAGGGCACGCGACCCCGAGGCGCTCAAGGAATGGTATCGCAAGCATCTTGGTGTCGGCGGCGATTGGGGGATGTGGGAGCAGCAGGCCGGAACGACTGTCTTTTCCCCGTTCAAGGCCGATACGGACTATTTCCCGGCGGACCGGCAGTGGATGCTCAATCTGCGCGTCGACGGCTTGGATGAGTTGCTGGGCAAGCTCCGTGCGGCGGAAATCGACGTAATCACCAATCCTGACTGGGACGCTCCTGGTGTTGGCCGCTTCGCACGCATCCACGACCCCGAGGGCAATCCGATCGAGTTGTGGGAGCCGGATGCCGGTTGAAAAACCGCCGATTCCGGCCATATGAGCGGCCATGGCCATTCGCCGAATCTATGAGACCCCCGATCCGGTTCTCCGGCAGATTTCGAAACCGGTGGAGACGTTCGACGGCGAGTTGAAAACGCTCGTCGCGGACATGTTCGAGACGATGTACGTGGCACCTGGTATCGGGCTCGCCGCGGTGCAGGTCGGCGTGCCGATCCGTCTGCTGGTCATCGACCTGCAGGAGCCGGAGGACGAGGACGATCCGAAGAGCAAACCGGTTCGCGATCCCAGGGTTTTCGTCAATCCCGAGATCCTGTGGTATTCGGACGACGAGGTGCCCTACACCGAAGGCTGCCTGTCGGTGCCCGAGCAATATGCCGAGGTCATGAGGCCTGATCGCATTCGCGCGAAATGGCAGGACCAGGACGGCAAGAGCTACGAAGAGGAAATCGACGGCCTGCTCGCGGTCTGCCTGCAGCATGAGATGGACCATTTGAACGGGGTGCTGTTCATCGACCATCTTTCGCGCCTCAAGCGAGACATGGTGTTAAAAAAGCTCGCCAAGTGGCGGAAAGAGCAGTCACTTAAGGCAGCGTAAGGCTGCTAAGACCCCTCCGACGGGCTTCGCGCGCCACCTCCCCTGCAAATGCAGGGGAGGGAATTACCTTCCGCAGTAAATCAGCCCCATGGGCTCGATCGCGTTCGATTCGACCAGCATCGCCCGCGCCGATTCGGCGAAGCGGAGCTTGATGAGGTCGGTGTGGATCGGCTCCTTGCCGGGGCATTGCGCTGCGATGTCGTAGCCGCCGGGCGCCTTGCTGACCTTGTAGAAGCTGCAATTGGGTCCGTCGCGGACCGTCAGTGCCTTGGCCGTGAAACGCCACGGGTTGGAGGTACAGCCGGCCCGGTCCTTTGCCCATGTACCGACGAAGCGGAGCGCGGCATCGGCGGGTGGGAGGGTCCCGAGCTCTCCGCCACCGGCCGACTCGGCTCCGGCTGCATTTTCCTCTGGCGGCGCGGCATTTGTGGCGTTCCCCTCATTCTCAATCGCCTCCTCCATTGAAGGCAGGTTGGCCGTAGCCGCAGAAGTGCTTTCATTGGCCGCCGTCTCGTTCGCTTGCGGCTGTCCCGAATTCTGCCCGCATCCGGCGAGCATCACCGCGAGCGCGATCCCAATTCGCCGCATGGTCACACCGTCTCCCCGACCGAAGCGGCCGCGTTGCGGCAGTCCTCGGCGCATTCGCGGCACATTTGCGCGCACAATTTGCAATGCTCGTGCTCGTAGCGCTCGCACTCCGCGGCGCAGGCGTCGCAGACCCGCGCGCACAGCTCCAGCATCTCGCGCAACACCTGCTCGTTCGATCCGGTACGCCGGACGACGAGCTTGCCCGCTGCCTCGCACACGTCGGCGCAGTCCAGGCAAATGCGGATGCACTGGCGCATATCCATCTTCTCGGCCGCGCAGGCGTCGGCGCAGCTGAGGCACATGCGGGCGCAATACATGAGGTGATGCGCCGCATCGCCGAGCGGCTGATTGACGTGACCGTGCACGTCGGGGTGAAGTGCGATCATCTTGCGAATGGACATGGGTTTTCTCCCGCTTCTTCAGGCAAACGGGAGTAGCCGGTCGATGTTCCCCTTGAGAAGCGTCAATTCACGGCCTAGAGTTCCCATAATGTTCCGGGGGAGTCGCAGTCTTGGACGTGACGGTAATTGCATTCGTTCTGGTGGCGCTGATCGTCGGCGCGGCGCTCGGCTGGCTCTGGGCGAGCCGCGAGTCCACGGGGGCGAAGCAGACGGTCGAGAACCTTCGTCTGCAGCTCGACGAGGTGGTGAAGGAACGGGACGCGAACCGTAGCGCGGTGACGGAACTGGCTGGGCTGAAATCAGCGACGCAGGAGCGCGAAAGGGCATTCGAGGCGCGCCTGACCGAGCTCAAGGAAGCCAAGGACGCGCTTTCCGCTCAATTCTCAGAAATCGGTGGTAAGCTATTGGGTGAAGCGCAAAAAGCATTCCTGGAGCGTGCGGACGCCCGGTTCGAGCAGGCTGGCGAGAAGAACGAGGCGAAGCTCAAGACCCTGCTTCAGCCGGTCGAGGCGACCTTGAAGCGCTACGAACAGAGCCTCGGCGAAATCGAGAAGGCGCGGAACGCCAGCTACGGCGAGCTCAAGGAAGCCGTTGCCCAGCTTTCGCAAGGCAATGACCAGGTCAGGCGCGAGACGCAGCGGCTCGCCAACGTGATGGTGTCGAGCCCCAAGGCGCGCGGTCGCTGGGGCGAGGAGCAATTGCGGACGATCCTCGAATCGGCCGGCCTCGCGGAAAATGTCGACTTCACGCTCCAAGGCAGCGTCTCGGACGGGGAGCGGACTCTTCGTCCAGACTGCGTCATCAATCTGCCGGGCGGTCGCTGCATCGTCGTCGACGTGAAATGTCCGCTCGTCGCGTTCGAACAGGCCTTTGACGAGGAGGACGAGGAAAAGCGCTCGGCGCTGCTGCTTCAGCACGCGGGCGCGCTGAAGACCTATGCCGGCGATCTCGGCAAGAAAGGCTATTGGCGCCAGTTCGACCTCTCGCCGGATTTCGTCATCATGTTCGTCCCCGGCGAGCATTTCCTCGCGGCCGCCGCCGAGCGCGCGCCCGACCTCATCGAAACCGCCTTCCGCAATGGGGTCATCGTCGCGTCGACGATCAACATGCTCGCGCTGGCGAAGATCATGGCCGGCATGTGGCGGCAGGAAGCGCTCGCTGCCCAGGCGCAGGAAGTCGCGGAGGTCGGGAAAGAGCTGTACAAGCGGCTTTCCGTGATGGGCGGACACGTCGCCAAATTGGGGCGTAATCTCGGCCTTGCGACAGGAGCCTACAACGATTTCGTCGGCAGCCTGGAAAGCCAGGTGTTGACCCAGGCCAAGCGCTTCGAGACGCTGAAGGTGGAAACGAGCGGCAAGTCCATCGAGCAGATGCCAGTCGTCGATGCCTCGCCGCGTCCACTGACAAAGCTCTCAACGGCGACCGAGGACAAGGACGAAGCCCAAATCGCGGCCGAATAGGCCCTAGTAGCTCCGAGCGAGCACGATTTTCCCGCGCGCGTTGCTGAGCGTCAGGCGGTCGCCGCCGTTCCACCTCATGGTCATCGGCTGGTTGAGGATCGCACCCGCCTCGTTCTCGAAGTGCATGTCGGTGCACGCCATCTTGGTCGAGATCACCGCGCCCAAATCGAGGACATTGGCCGTCTGCGAATAACGGCCTGACATACTGTTGCAGCCGAACTTCGCGCCCACACGAGCCGCGTCGAAATTCATGAAATAGTTTCCGCCGGCGGGCGTCTGATTTCCGTTGACCGATTCGACCCGCCAATTGGTTCCAGCAAGCGATTCGGGCGCCACGGCTTCACCTCCGCATCCGTTGAAGTGCCGCCCGTCGAGGGTGACCTGCACCTTGTCCGGATAAACACGGTCGCTCATCCCGTCGCTACATTGGGCATGGACGATGTTCACGTTGATCCTCGGCGTCTGGTAGATTTCACCGGCGACTCCGACGATCGCCCGCGGAGTCGGCTGCTTGATCGGCTGGGCGTCGGGCTGGACGAAGGTGAGGTCGTGCTCGTCGATCAGCAGGTTCCAGAAGGGCTCGGTCCCGAGCGCATGATAGGGCGCCGGAGGCGGCGGCGGGATGGTCATGCACGCCGCGAGAGCCGCGGCCGGCGCGATGGCGAGGAATGCTTTCATGCGCGAAACAACCGCACGCGTGGCCGTCGGTTCCGTCACCGCCAACTCGCGCGGATCGCGAACGCCATGACCGCCGCGGCCATCGCCGCGTTCAGGCTGTCGGCCCGTCCGGCCATCGGGATTTTGACCAGCAGATCGCATTCGGCCTCATAATCCGCCGGCAACCCCTGCTGCTCGTTGCCGATCAGCAGGAAGCAGGGGCGCTGATATGACGCGTCGAGATAATCCTGGCTTACCTTGAGACTCGTGCCGACGAGCTGGCCTTCGCCCCCGCGTAGCCACGCGACGAACTCCGGCCAGCGGGCGATTGCGATCTGCTGCGTGAACAGCGCGCCCATCGATGCGCGCACCGCCTCGACCGAGAAAGGATCCGCGCTGTCGTCGACAAGGATCAGTCCGCCCGCGCCGGCCGCGTCGCCGGTCCTGAGGATCGTGCCGATGTTCCCGGGATCGCGCAGCGCCTGGGCGACGATCCACAGAGGCGCTGCCGAGCGGTCGATTTGCGCCAGCGCGGTGTCGGGCTGGCGGTAGGCGCCGATCAGCATCTGCGGATTATCCTTGCCGCTCATCTTCGTGAGGATGTCGGGCGGGGTCTCGATCGCATCGCCGCCGGCGGCTTCGGTCGCAGCGATGATTTCGGCCGCGAGCGGGTGGCGCGCACCATCGGCGGAAAAAGCGACGATTTCCGGCAGGCGGCCGCTGTCCCGTGCCTCGGTCAGGATGCGCAATCCCTCGGCCAGGAACAGCCCTTCCGACCGCCGCGCCCTCTTGTCGCGCAGCGAGCGGAGCAGCTTCACGGTCGAATTGGAAAAGGCGGTGACCTGGCGGGGCACCTTTTAACCGCACTCCTCGTCGAAGCCGCATTCGACCAGCTCCACGAGCTGTTTGAGCGCGCCCTCCGAATCGCCGCCCTCGACATGGATGACGATCGAATCGCCCTTCGCGGCGCCGAGCATCATCAGGCCCATGATCGACGTCCCGCAGACCCGGTTGCCGTCCTTCTCGACCTCGATGGTCGAATCGATCTGGCTGGCGAGATTGACGAACTTGGCGCTGGCGCGCGCATGAAGTCCGCGCGAATTGACGATCCGGACCTCGCGGCTGGCTTGGCTCAAGCCGCGGCTTCCCCGAGGATTTCGGACGCGACGGAGATATATTTGCGCCCGGCCTCGCGCGCCGCGGCGACGGCGGCATGGACCGGCATGACCTTGCGCGCCCCTTCGAGGCGGATGAGCATCGGCAGGTTCACGCCCGCGATCACTTCGACGTTTTCGCCCTTCATCAGGCTGATCGCCAGGTTCGACGGAGTCCCGCCGAACAGGTCGGTGAGGATGATCACGCCTTTGCCCTGGTCGACCTTGCCGATCGCCTTGGAAATGTCCTTGCGCCGCTTTTCCATATCGTCGTCGGGACCGATGCAGATCGCCTCGATCGCCTCTTGCGGCCCGACTACATGCTCCATCGCGGTGATGAACTCGGCCGCCAGACGGCCGTGGGTCACCAGCACCAATCCAATCATCGACTCAACTCACTCTCGCTCTCTTCCGGACGTCCCGGCTGTCGCTCGATCGTGTCTCTCGGGGGCAAGGCGAGATCCCGGTGTCGCACATTCGGGGCAAATCCGGCGTCACGCAACCGATCGGCCATGTCGACCGCGGCGGCAACCGACCGGTGTCTTCCCCCCGTACAGCCGAATGCGATGGTCACGTAACTCTTGCCCGCGGCCCAGTAGCGAGGAATCCAGTCGATGAGAAGGGAGAGGATGCGCTCCATTGTCTCGTTCCAGGCCGGGTCGCGTTCGAGATAGTCGCGGACAGCGCGGTCGGCACCGGTCAGCGGCCTCAGCTGGTCCACCCAATGGGGGTTGGGCAGGAACCTCAAATCGAACACCAGGTCCGCCGTCCGCGAGATTCCACGGGCGAAGCCGAACGAAGCGATCGTCAGCACCGGCTGGTTCGAATCGCCGCCGTAGCGCCGCTTGAGCTCGTCGCCGAGCTCGACCGGGCTGAGGTCCGTCGTGTCGAGGACGTTGTCCGCAGTCCTTCGTAGCGGAGCCGTGGCTCGGCGCTCCCGCGCGATCCCGTCTTCGGCCGGCCGATCGGGGGCGAGCGGATGCCGCCGCCGGGTCTCGTCGTAGCGGCGCATGAGCTCGGCGCCCGAGCAGTCGAGATAGAGGATTTCGGGTTCGACACCGTCGATCGAGCGGATCAGGCCAGGCAGGCGTTCGGCATCGAAGCCCCGGCTGCGCACGTCCATGGCTACGGCCGCGGGAGCTGTCCGGCACTGGTCGCGCCCATGCACGAAATCGCCGAGCAGGTCGGCTGGGAGATTGTCGACGGTGTCCCACCCCATGTCCTCGAGCGTGTCGAGGACCGTCGATTTGCCCGCCCCGGACATGCCAGTGACGAGCAGCAGGCGCGGAAGCCGCCGCTTGGTCATCACTGGAATTTAAGACCGAATCGATCGAGCGCGAGCGCCACTTTCGACGGAGCGGAGGCGGTCATCGCATCGATGGTGATGAGCGGTAGCGGAAGCCCGAGAACCACCCGTTCGCGGCTGTCGTCGGGCAGCCGCTCGATATCGCTCGTCAGCTCGACCGCGAGCACCAGCGGAACGTCGTCGGCTTGCTTAATCTCGACGATTCCGATTCCCCGCACTTCGAGCTTTCCGGCGATCGTCGGCGGCGCGCAGGCGATGAGCCGGACGCCGTCACGCTTCACGATCGTCTGGTCGTCGCTGACCAGCGCGAACCCGCGATCGAGCAGGCGCAGCGCCAGGTCCGATTTACCCGACCCCGAAGGACCCGCGATGAGTACGGCCCGGCCGTCCAGCGCAACGGTGCTCGCGTGAAGGGTCTCGGCCGACAGGCGCGGACCCGGCATCGGGTCGACCGTTGTCATTCGCGGTCCGCCGCAGGAAGCCGGATGATGAAGCGGGCGCCCGACGGGGCGTCATCGCGGTCGTGCACGTCGATCTCTCCGTCATGGCCTTTGACGATCGCCTGGGCGATGGCAAGGCCGAGGCCCGAATGGCGACCGAAATTCTCTCCCTCCGGCCGGACCGAATGGAATCGGTTGAAGATTGCCTCGCGCGCTTCGGGTGGCACCCCCGGTCCCTCATCGTCGACCCGGATGCGCACCTCGTTTCCGACCCGCGCGGCCGCGATTTCCACGAGCCCGCCCGGTGGCGAGAAGCTCACCGCATTGTCGATGATCGCATTGATCGCGCGGACCAGCCGGTCGGGCTTGCCCATGACCGCCGCGGTTCCCTTGCGCGGACGGGCAAAGGCGATTCGCGCGTCGCCCTTCTCGCGTCGGGTTTCCCAGCTTGAGACGATTTGCTCGATCAGCGATCCGAGATCGACCCGCTCGAAGGTCGCCCGCGCGAGCTCGGCGTCGGTGCGCGCCGCTTCGCTGATGTCATTGATCAGCCGATCGAGCCGAGCGACGTCGTCCCGGGCGATCGTCAACAATTTCCCCCGAAGCTCCGGGTCCTCGACCCGGTCCAGTCCATCCACCGCGGAGCGAAGCGAAGCGAGTGGGTTCTTGAGCTCGTGAGTGACGTCGGCCGCGAACGCCTCGATATTGTCGATCCGTTGCCTCAGCGACTGGCTCATGTCGGAAACGGCGCGAGCCAACAGGCCGATTTCGTCGGTCCGCGAGGGAAGCCGAGGAACCTTTACCTCGCGCGAGCGGCCGAGCCGCACCCGGTGCGCGGCGATCGCCAGCCGGCGCAGCGGCCGGACGATGGTGCGCGCTAGGAACATCGAAAGTAGGATCGAGATGACGATGACCAGCGCCATCGCGCTGGCGATCAGGGCTCGCTGCTTGCGGACGGTGCGTGTGAAGGTTCGGTCGTTGTCGGTCGCGAGCAGGACTTTCCCGTCGAACGGCACGGCGGAGGAAATCACCGGCGTCAAATCGGGGGCGTTGCGCACCTTGGTCGTCGCCCGGCCCAGATTGATCGCGCGCACGGCCTCGGGCCAGGCCTGAACGATGTCGACGCGGGGCTCGACGAAATCCTCATGCTGCCGCGCGCCGACGATCCAGTTGAAGCCGCGATCGAGCGCCCGCGCCGCGTCCTTCGTCCATTTTTGTTCGTTCGGATCGATCAGCTCGTAGGTCGGCCCGGTCGTCCGCCAGCTGTCTATCAACAGCCGCCCGTCCGGCCCATAGAGGCGAAACCGGTCCTCCGTCACCTTGGAGGCCGCCGCGAGCAGCGCGGGCCATTCCGACTGCGGCACATGGGCCATGGCCGCCGCCGCCGTCGTCGTTTCCAGGCGAATTTGCTGAGTCCGCTCCTTGCTCAGGCGATTGCGGAACACGTCGAGATACAGCGTGCTCAGCGCGACGAGCAGCAGCGTCAGGATATTGAGCGCAAGAATCCGATGCGCCAGCGTCCAGCGCCCCGACCATCTCAGCCGGAGGTCGGTGTCTTCACTGCTCGTCGAATCGGTATCCGACGCCATAGAGAGTCTCGATTGAATCGAATTGGGGATCGACACTCCGGAACTTGCGCCTGATCCGCTTGATGTGGCTGTCGATTGTGCGGTCGTCGACATAGACATCGTCGCTGTAAGCGATGTCTAGCAGCTGATTGCGGCTTTTGACGATTCCCGGCCGCTGCGCCAGCGCTTCCAGAATCAAAAACTCGGTGACTGTCAGGCTGACGTCCTTGCCGTCCCAGCGAACCTTGTGCCGCGCGGGATCCATGACCAGCCGCCCGCGCTCGAGCAGCGGCGGCTCGGCCTCCGAATCGGTCGAGTTGGCCTCGCCGCGCTCCAGTTCCTGCCGCCTCAGGATCGCGCGGATTCTGGCGATGAGGAGCCGCTGCGAGAACGGCTTCGAGATATAATCGTCGGCGCCCATCGCCAGTCCGAGCGCCTCGTCCAGCTCATCGTCCTTGGAGGTCAGGAAAATGACCGGCATGGAGGTGAATTCGCGCACGCGCCGCAGCAGCTCCATCCCGTCGATATTCGGCATCTTGATGTCGAATACGCCGAGATCGGGCGGGTTGTCGCCAATCGCCTTCAACGCCGCGGCGGGATCGGAATAGACTCGGGTAACGAAGCCCTCCTGCTGCAGGGCGATCGACACCGACGTCAGGATGTTGCGGTCGTCGTCGACCAGCGCGATTATCTGGCTCATCCGCTGCTCGTGACTGCCTCTTCCGCTCCACGATTGCGATAGCCAGCGCCCGTTCGGGGCACAAGCGCGCCGAACTGTCCCATGTTAGCGCTATCGACGGCTCAACCGCCGCCAAGCTGCTTTGACCGTGCAACGAATTCGTGCCTATAGACCTTTACGCATACGTATGCGGCGGCAGGCCAGGCACCGGTCGCCGCCGCATTTTGGCATTTGGGAAAGGAAGCTTGTCAGTGAACGAGCGCGTACCGCATCGCGGCCTTGATGCGCAGGGCATCGCAACCGGCGCGGAGATTTTCTGGAATCTCACCACCGCGCCGCTGGTCGA
>DASSOB010000011.1:0-146850 GCA_035701045.1 Sphingomicrobium sp.
CGGCGGCGAAGCCGTTGAGCTGGTCGACCATCGTGTTGATCGTGTTCTTGAGCTCGAGGATCTCGCCCTTGACGTCGACCGTGATCTTGCGGCTGAGGTCGCCGCGCGCGACCGCCGTGGTGACCTCGGCGATGTTGCGGACCTGGCCGGTGAGGTTACTCGCCATCGAGTTGACGTTGTCGGTCAGATCCTTCCAGGTGCCCGCGACGCCGGGCACGACCGCCTGACCGCCGAGCTTGCCCTCGGTGCCGACCTCGCGCGCGACGCGCGTCACTTCGGCGGCGAAGCCGTTGAGCTGGTCGACCATCGTGTTGATGGTGTTCTTGAGCTCGAGGATCTCGCCCTTGACGTCGACGGTGATCTTGCGCGAGAGGTCGCCGCGGGCAACGGCCGTCGTCACTTCGGCGATATTGCGGACCTGAGCCGTCAAGTTCGAGGCCATCGAGTTGACGTTGTCGGTAAGGTCCTTCCACGTACCGGCGACGCCCTTCACGCGCGCCTGACCGCCGAGCTTGCCTTCGGTCCCGACCTCGCGCGCCACGCGCGTCACTTCCGAGGCGAAGGAGCCAAGCTGCTCGACCATGGTGTTCACGACCTTGCCGATGCGCAGGAACTCGCCGCGCAGCGGGCGGCCGTCGATTTCGACAACCATGGACTGGGACAGATCGCCTTTGGCAACCGCGCCGATCACCCGCGAGACCTCGGCTGTCGGCTGGACCATGTCCTCGATGAGGTCGTTGACGGCGCGTAGCTTGCTGTCCCAGCCGCCGGTCGCGCCACGTACGCGCGCGCGCTGCGTGATCTTGCCTTCCTTGCCGACGACCTTGGCCAGGCGCTCGAACTCGTTGGTGAGCGCTTCGTTCATGCCGACGACTTCGTTGAAGAGGCTGGCGATTTCGCCGTCCACGCCATCCACGGCTTCGGGCAGGCGAACGCTGAAATCACCGCGGCGCAATGCTCGGAGCGCGCTCACGAGCTGACGGCGATCAATGAAGTCGCGCGGGGCCTGGATGTTCACTCAACTCTCCGTGTGGCTTTACTCCCCCACCCCGGTTGGTCCAGCGCAGTCCCCCGACTGCGATTCCGCCAGAATATCAGATCAATCGGTTACATCTTCCTGAAAATTCGTTCCAACGCAATTGTTGATCACGTTGGCTGCATCGGGGCTGATGCCTCGGCCACGCTTTGGCGTTAGTCAGCAGTCATGCAGGACCGCAACACGTGAAAATCCAGCTTTTCGGTTTCGCTGCGCAATTGCTGCGACTTGTGCCAGGGTCCGCGGCGCTTCGGTTGAAGCGCGACTTGCGCGATGCCGCACGGCTTGCGGAGGCGGACGCCGTCATCGTCTCCTATCCGAAGTCGGGGCGAACCTTCGTCCGGGCGATGCTCGCGCGATTGTACCAGCGGCGCTTCGGGATCGATGATCGCGAGTTACTCGAATTTTCAGCTCTCCGCCGCGCCGCGACAGTCGTTCCGAAGGTGCTGTTCACGCACGCGGGCGATGCGATGCGCACAGCAGCCCAAATTCGCGTCGATCCTGCCGATTATGCCCATTCAAGGATTGTGCTTCTGGCCCGGCACCCGGGGGACACCGCCGTTTCGCGCTACTTCCACCTGAAACACAGGAGCCGCGACAATGCGCGCCGCCGTCTTGCCGAACAGCCGCTCGAGACATTCGTGTGGACCGAACAAGGTGGAATTCCATCAATCGTCAAATTCCTCAACGAATTCGCGAAGCTGCCGGGCGTCACGATAGTCCGTTACGAGGAATTTCTGGCGGAACCGGCAAAAGCGCTCATGACACTCGCGCAAGCGATCGGCCTCGATCCGGCGAACAACGATATCGCGGACGCCGTGGACTTCGGCCGCCTCGAAAGCCTGAAGCGCCGCGAACGCGAGGGTTATTTCACATCGTCTCGCCTACGGCAGGCGCGGAAGGGCGATGACCGGTCGTTCAAGGTCCGCAAGGGGACCAGCGGCGGCTATCGCGGCCAGCTCGGTGACGCGGAAGCAGACCGGATTGACGCCTATGTCGCCGACCAGCTCGACCCCGTGTTCGGCTATTCCAAGCCAAAATCATAAGCGCGGACGCGGGCGAAGCGCCGCCGCGACCAGCTTCGCCGCCTGTCCGCCGCCGAACGCCTGCGCAAGATCGCTGACATCTTCCCATGCTCCGCCGAGGTCGGCCTTGCTGAGCTTGCGCCAGAAAGACAGCCGCAAAGCGTAGCCGAGGCCCGGCCGGTAGTCGGCGCGAGCAAGATATTCGGGATGCCGGCGGACGAGCTCGATGTTCGCGGGAATGAACGTGTCCTGCGCGGAGATCGCGTTCGAATCCCAATATTTCGTCCACAGAACCTCGTCGGTCGAGGCGCAGTTCGCGAATTCCGATATCCGAATCAGGAAGTCGAAGTCCTGGAGCCGCTTCAGGCTCTCGTCGAACAAGCCGGCGCGCATCGCAGCCTCTCGCTTGACCGACATCGCGGGTGTCGCCTTCCACAGCAGCCGCGTGAACAAGGCCCTGCGAAATGTCTCGCGATCTTCGATGACCGGATTCCTGCGCACGACCGTGGGACGAGCAGAGCCTGGTGGCCACGCCTTGATGAAGCTGTCGACGAGCAGATCGAGATCCGGCCGCTTGTCGAAATGTGCGACTGTTCTTTCCAGTTTTTCAGGAAGATAGGCGTCGTCGCTGTCGAGAAAAGAAATTAGAGGGGCCTTTGCCTCCCTGATCCCCGCGTTCCGCGCCGCATTGCCGCCCCGGTTGGCGCCCAGCCTCAGCAATCGTACGCGATTGTCGCCAAAGGACCGAGCAACCTCGGCAGCGCCGTCGGTTGAGCCGTCGTCGATGACGATCAACTCCCACTCTTCGAGCTTCTGCCCCAGGACGCTCTCGATCGATCGCGGCAACACCTCCTCCCGGTTGTACACGGGGAGGACGACCGAAACCCTGGGATTCATATGGATGCGAACGCCGCCATGCCTGCCGGACGAGCCGTCAGCTTCGGGCTGGCCTTACTGGCCGACCGCCTTTGCTGGTCCCACCAGCAACTGAACATCGCGATTGCATAGAGCATCCGGCCGTGGTCAGCGACCCCCCTGCGGTGCTCGTCGAACAATTGCTCGATGCCCTTGTTGTCCAGCAGGCCCAGATCGCGCACGCCCGACGAGCGCCACGCTTCCCGCGCGAAATCGTTGAACCCGCCCATGAACCAATCCGCGAGCGGCAGCTGGAAGCCGATCTTCGGTTGTTCGAGCGCCCCTTCGGGCAACCACGGCTCGACCGCCTTGCGGAGGATGTACTTGCCCACCTTTCCCTTGAGCTTCAGCTCGGTCGGGACGGTCAGCGCGAACTCGACGAAGCGATGCGAGAGCAAGGGCACGCGCGCCTCGAGCGAGTGCGCCATGGTCGCGCGATCGAGCCGCTGACACATCGACGCGGGCATATGCACCGTCAAATCGCCGATCATGAATTGTTCGAGATCGGACAGAGGCTGGCGATCGGCGAGCGGAAAATGATCGAGCGCGCGCTGCTCGATGCTGTCGCGCTGCCGCTCTTTCTCCAGGAATGACGGGCTGAAGATGCGCGACCGCAACTCGGGCGTGCTGATCGAGACGGCCGAGAAGAAGCGTTCGTATCCATCGTTGAGCTCCGCCCCCTTGCGGAACTTCGCGGCAAGCTGGCGCACATAGTTCAGCTTGCGGACAGGCAGTTCCGGCAGCGCCTCCAGCGCCCCTCCGATCACCTTCCCAAGCGAACGCCACCGCGCCATGCGCGTTGCCCACCGCTGGCGTTCATAGCCGAGGAACAGCTCGTCGCCCCCTTCCCCGCAGAGCACCACCTTCACGTCCTCCGCCGCTTCGCGCGACAGATACCAGATGGGGATAGCGCTGTTGGCAGCGGTCGGCTCGTCGAAAGAGGCCTGGACGGACGGAAGCACGTCGGCGGCGTCCCGCGGTTCCATCGGAAGGACGATATGCTCGCAGCCGAGATGATCGGCGATGCGCCTTGCTGCCGCCGTTTCGTCGCGCGGAGAGCCTGGAAAGCCAGCGGTAAAGATTTTGAATGGCTTGGATGAGGTGCGCGCCATGGCTGCGGCGATCGCACTGGAATCGACTCCGCCGGACACGAATGCGCCGATCGGGACGTCTGAAAGCTGATGTTCCTTCACCGTTCGCAGCAGCTCGGCGCGGGTGCGCTCGATCCATTCTTGTTCGGAAACTCCCCGCTCGACCTTCAGCCGCGCCTTCCAGAAGCGCCGGACCTCGGCCTCACCGCTCGCGCCGATGTGCAGCACGTGCCCGGGCTCAAGCGGCCGGACTTGGCGGTAGATCGTGCGCGGCGGAAGCGTGTGGCCGAAGCAGAAGAAATCGTCGACTCCGTCCGGGTCGAGGTCGAAACGGTGCCCCGGAAGAGCCTGCAAGGCGTTGATTTCAGACGCAAAGGAAAGGCCGCCCGATTGTTCGGTGAAGAACATCGGCTTGATGCCCAGCGGGTCGCGCGCGAGCGTCAGGCTCTTCGTCAGCTTGTCCCAGATTGCGACCGCATACATACCCTCCAGGCGGAGCCATGCGTCGTCGCCCCAGCGAAGCCAGGCGGCGAGGATCGTCTCGGTGTCGCTATGGTCCGTTCGGAACGCATAGGACCCATCGAGCTCGCGCCTTAGCGCCGGATTATTGACGATCTCGCCGTTAAAGACGATCGCGTAGCGACCGTCGGAACTGAGTATCGGCTGATGTCCGCCCTGGACGTCGATGATGCTGAGCCGGCGCATGCCGAAGCCGAAGTCGCCGTCGGTCAAATAGCCGGCGTCGTCCGGCCCTCTGTGGCGAAGTTGGCCGCAGGCGGCGACGATCGCGGCCCTCGGAACCGGCCTGCCGCCGCGCCTATACCAGCCAGCGATCCCGCACATAGACACTCCTGTAGCGCCAGTCGTTACGCCTGCGCTGCATTCAATTAGGGATGCTGGCTAGATTTGTCAGATGGCTAAACTATGACATTTGAGTAATGTCGTCCGAGGGGCCGAACGTCCGACAGCCTTCGTTACGCGTGTGGGCGCTGCTCGGTGCCCATCGCGGCGACAACAACCAGATTCTGGCCCTCGCGCGCGCTCTGGACCTCCCATTCGAAGAAATAGCGCTCAGCTACAATTGGCTCCGGTTCCTTCCGCCTGCCCTCCTCGGAACCAGCGTTGCGAGCCTCGATGAAGCCTCGCGCAGGCTCGTCGGAGGCGAGCCGCCGGACCTCGTCATTTCCACCGGCCTTCGAAGCGTTCCCGTCGTTCGCGAACTGAAACAGCGATCTGGCGGGCGGACGCGCGCCGTTCACCTCGGTTATCCGCGCATTTCGCCGCGCCATTTCGATCTCGTCGTTTCCACTCCGGAATATCCGGTACCGGAGGGCCCGAACGTGATCCGGATTCCCTTCGCGCTGACGCCCCACCGCGAACGAAGGGTCGAGCAATCGGACCGCGAGCTGTTGAACGCTTTTCCACAGCCAAGACGCCTGCTGCTGGTCGGGGGACCCACGCTCTACTGGCGGCTAACGGGCGATCGAATGACGGCGACAGTGCGCCAACTCCTCACCGCCGCCGAGACTGCGGGAGGCTCAATTTTGGCCGTGGGGAGCCCCAGAACGCCGGCCGACGTGCTCGGCGTAACCCACGCGACTCTCCAATCCTCGCCGGTGCCGTTCATGTTCGAACCCGGCGACGGCCCGCCCGCCTACCCGGCCCTGATCGAGGCGGCCGACGAGATTTTCGTGACCGCCGACAGCGTCGCGATGGTCGCCGACGCGGTGACCACCGGAAAGCCGGTCGGCATCGTTCCGATCGACAAGAGCGACCTCGGGCGCGCGGTGATGTTCGTCATGGACCGTCTTCGCCCCGGCAAGCGCCTCCGTCCGCGCGATCTGCGGTTCTTCTGGGCGGCGCTTCGGAGAGAGGGTTTCGGGGGCACGCTCGACCAGCCGCGCGTCAGCAACCCGCCCGATTATCTGGCCGAGATTGCCGGGCGCGTCAGGCAGCTTTTGGGGCGTGCCGATCGGCCGGCCACAATTGCCCGCGATAGCGATCGATGAGCGTCAGCGAATCCGGCCGGACGTGCCCGATACGGACTTCGCGCTCGACCTGCTCCCTGTCGATCGAGCCGATGTCGAGTCCTTCGGCAAGAAGCGCGTAAAAATAGGCCTCCTGCCTGCGGTCCGGATGGCGGGTGTAATTGGGGGCGAGCTTTCGGACGATCGGCAGCGCGAAATTCAACAAACCCCGCTCTCTGAACGTGAAGTCGATCGGCAGCCCGGTCTTCCACGGCTGAGTGCGCCGTTTCGTGTTGTGCAAAAGCTTCGTCGCCGGGGTCAGACGGTCGAAGTCGTTCCACTCGGGCTCGAGCAACCCGATCGTATCGAGCTTTTCCAGCTTCAGATTGATCCAGTCGAGATAGTCGATGCGGTGCGTCCATAGGGCTTCGAGCTGATCGGCGAAGCGCCAGTGGGGCAGGCGGGCGCAATCGAGCAGCATGACCGAGGTCGCGAGAGGGTCGGTGATCTTGTCATAGCCCGGACGCGGGCGGCACCAGATCGCCTTGCCCTGAAGGCGGCGCGAAAAGAGTTCGCTTGCGCCGCCGACCGCGAACACGTCCGGGTCGGTGACCAGTGCGAGTCCCTGATGCCCCACGAGATCGGGGATCGCGAAACGTAGGGGCGTGAAGGATTGGAGATCGCCGGGATCCCACGGACGTTCATGACCTCCCCGTAGGATCGTCCGGCCGCGTTTCTGAAGCTCAGGATATTCGCTCGTGCTGAGGATCCGGACGTCGAACGCGCCGGGGTCTTGGCTGTTGCGGCGGAAGCTGTGCGCCGAGACCAGCGCGCCTAGCATCTGCTTGTCGTTGGTGTGGATGACGACCGTCGGCTTCATCGGCCACTTATGTAAGGGTCGATGCGGTCGTGGGAAAGGAGCTGGAGTCCCCATTTGGCCAAGGGGGGCGTATCTGTTTGTTCGTCGGCTGCTGCGGGCCGTTCGTCGAAGCTGCGGCCAACATGACCCGAGTTTAACCTAGCGGCCCGGCATTCAACATGTCGCACATTCCACAGCCCGAAGGGGTTGCATTCCGCGGCTACCGGGGAAATTGCCTGCCATCGTGAAGCTTCAGCCATCTCATTTCGGGCGCGGCGCCATCGCCGCGCTTGCTGCATTATCGCTCGCGGCCTGCGGAAGCAGCGGACAGGGACGGGACGGTCAGGGCGGGCCGACGAAAGTCGGTTATGTCGTCGTCAATACGGCGTCGGTCCCCGTGATGAGTCAGCTCGGCGGGCGGGTTGTCGCCTTTGAGAGTTCCGAAGTCCGGCCGCAGGTCAACGGCCTGATCCGCGCCCGATCCTTCCAGGAGGGGTCGCTGGTCCGCAAGGGGCAGCCGCTCTACCGGATCGACCCGAGCCTCTATGAGGCGGCGGTCAACCAGGCGCAGGCCAACCTGTCCAGCGCCCGAGCGACCGCGGAAGCGGCCGAAATCAAGGCGGGCCGTTACAAGCCCCTTGCCGAAATGCAGGCCATTTCCAAGCAGGACTATACCGACGCTCTCGCCCAGGCGAAGCAGGCGCGAGCGAGCGTTGCCCAGAACGCTGCCGCGCTCAGGACCGCCCAAATCAATCTCCACTACACCAGCATTCCGGCGCCGATCAGCGGGCGAATTGGCCGGTCGCTCGTGACCGTCGGCGCACTTGTGACGGCCAACCAGGCCGATCCATTGGCCGTGATTACCCGCGTCGATCCGATCTATGTCGACATGCAGGAATCGGCCGCGGACCTGCTGGCGCTGAAACAAGCCCTGTCCTCCGGCGGCGTGATGCCCGGAAGCACGCAGGTACGGCTGAAGCTCGATGACGGCAGCGACTACGCCTACACCGGGACGGTCAAGTTCGCGGAAATCATCACCAACGAAAGCACTGGAACCGTCACCCTGCGCGCGCAATTCCCCAATCCACAGGGGATGCTGCTGCCGGGCATGTTCGTCCAGGCGTTCTTCACGCAGGCGGTGGACCCGAACGTCTTCCTGGTGCCCCAACAGGCGGTCCAGCGCGACATCGGCGGCGAGGCGTATATTTACGTGGTCGGCGCCGGGAACAAGGCGATCAGGCGAAACGTCAACGCCACCCGGACCTACGGCGATAACTGGGTCGTAACCTCCGGTCTCAAGCCGGGCGAAAAGGTCGTCACCCAAGGCATCGGGAACCTCAGGAACGGCGCGGCGATCGAGCCCGTGCCTCAAAGCGCGCCGCAACCGCTCACTCCCGGCAAGTCTGGCGGAAGCGGCAAGGGCGGCAACTCCGGACGTGGCGCAAACAGGGATTCGGGCGCAGGCTCGGGCGGGTACTGAACCTTGTCCCGGATATTCATCGAACGACCGATCTTCGCCTGGGTTATCGCGATCGTCATCATGCTGGGCGGCCTGGGGGCAATCTTCTCGCTCCCGATCGAACAATATCCCGACATCGCCCCGCCGCAGGTCAACATCCGCGCCAATTATCCCGGCGCGTCCGCCGAAACGATCGAGAACAGCGTCACGCAAATCATCGAGCAGCAGCTCGTCGGGATCGACGGCCTGCTCTATTTCGATTCCTCATCCAGCTCGCGCGGATCGGTCAGCATTTCGGCGGTGTTCGCCAAGGGCACGGACCCGGACGTCGCGCAGGTGCAGGTGCAGAACCAGGTCAGCCAGGCGATTTCGCGCCTTCCGCAACAGGTTCAGCAGCGGGGCGTCCGGGTAACCAAGTCCAACCCCGACTTCCTGCTCATCGTTTCGGTATACGATTCGACCGACCAGCGCACCAACATGGACGTGTCGGATTATCTCGCGTCCAACATCCAGGACCCGCTGTCGCGCGTGGAGGGGGTTGGCGACGTCAACGTCTTCGGCGCGCCGCACGCGATGCGCATCTGGCTCAATCCGAACAGGCTGGCGGCATTCAAGCTGATGCCGAGCGACGTCGTGAATGCGCTCGAGGCGCAGAATACCGAGGTCGCGGCCGGCGAAGTCGGCGGTTTGCCGCAACCCGGCGACCAGATGCTGAACGCCACCGTGACGGCGCAGGGCAAGCTGGAAACGCCCGAGCAGTTCCGCAACATCGTGCTCAAGACCGATCCGAGCGGAGCGACCGTGCGTATTGGAGACGTCGCGCGCGTCGAACTCGGCGCGGAGAGCTACGGCTCGGTCACCCATGTGAATGGGCATCCGGGGGCCGGCATCGCCATCTCGCTCGCGCCCGGCGCCGACGCTCTCAAAACGGCGGAGCTGGTCAAGCAGCGCGTCGAGCAGCTGTCGGAAAATTTCCCCGAAGGCATCCATTTTGCCTATGCGTTCGACACGACCAACTTCATCAAACTGTCGGTCGAGGAAGTCGCCAAGACGTTGTTCGAGGCGATCGTCCTCGTCATTCTGGTAATCTTCGTCTTCCTTCAGAACTGGCGCGCGCTGTTGGTGCCGGCGATCGCGATCCCGGTCGTCCTGCTCGGCACGTTCGCCGTCTTCTTCATAGCCGGCTTCACCATCAACACGATGACTCTGTTCGGGCTGACGCTCGCCGTCGGCCTGCTGGTCGACGATGCGATCGTGGTCGTCGAGAATGTGGAGCGATTACTTCACGAGAATCCGGGCATGACGCCCAAGGAAGCGACGATCGAATCGATGCGCGAGATCCAGACGGCGCTGGTCGCGATCGCGCTCTCGCTCTCCGCCGTCTTCCTGCCGATGGCCTTCTTCGGCGGCTCGACCGGAATCATCTACAAGCAATTCTCGCTGACGATCATCTCGGCGATGGTGTTGTCGGTGCTGATCGCGCTGATTTTCAGCCCCGCGCTGACCTCGACCGTGCTTCACCAGAGAAGCGCGGAAGGAAAAACGCCGCCGTCGTGGCTCGCCCGGCGCCATCCGGCCATCCAGCACGGCATTCACCGCGCGAGCAGCTGGTTCAATAGCGGGTTCGATCGGTTCGTCGTCCGCTATCGTTCAATCATCGTCACGGTCATCGACCGCAAGTGGCTCGCGCTCGGCATTTATGCGCTCGTCTGCCTCCTGCTGGTCATCATGTTCTACCGACTCCCGACCGGGTTTCTCCCGACCGAGGACCAGGGCGCCGCGCAGGTCCAGTTCCGACTTCCGCCCGGCGCGACGCAGAATCGCACGGAGCAGGTGCAGCGGCAGGTCGAGCGTTATTTCGCGGAGCACGAAAGCAAAAATATCCAGACGCTCTTCACCGTGGCTGGCGGAGGCGGAGGCGGCGCAAGCGGCCAGAACACGGGCCGCGGCTTCATCAACTTCGTCGACTGGAGCAAGCGTGAGGGCAAGGAGAACAGCGCCGACGCGATCGTCGAACGCGCGTCGAAAGCCTTTCGTAATCTTCGCGACGCGCAGGTCTTCGTCCTCGTTCCCGGCGCGATCCGCGGCCTCGGCGAATCCAATGGATTCACGATGGAGCTCCAGAACCGCTCGGGCATGAGCCGCGAGCAATTCTCCGCGGCGCGCGACAAGCTGCTCGACATGGCCAACGCCGATCCGAAGCTGACCGGAGTCCGGATCAGCGACCTCCCCGACGTCGCGACTCTCAAGATCGACGTCGACCAGCAAAAGCTGACCGCGATGGGTCTCAACCAGAACGCGGTCAACAATACGCTCGCGACCGCCTGGGGCGGGACCTATGTCGACGATTTCATCGACAAGGGCCGTGTGAAGCGCGTCTATGTGCAAGGCGACGCGCCCTACCGCTCCGATCCGCAGAGCCTCGGCCAATGGTACGTCCGCTCGTCGACGGGCGAGATGGCGCCCTTCTCCTCCTTCGCGACGACCAGCTGGGCGACGACCCCGAGCAGCCTGTCGCGCTTCCAGGGCGTGCCTTCGTTCGAATTCCAGGGGCAGCCGGCGCCCGGGGTCAGCACCGGCGAAGCGATGGACGAGATGCAGAAGCTCGCCGACCAGATACCGGGCACGAGTACCGCCTGGGCCGGCCAATCCTATCAGGAGCGGCTGTCATCGGGGCAGGCGCCGCTGCTCTACGCCATCTCGCTTCTCGTCGTCTTCCTGTGCCTCGCCGCGCTTTACGAGAGCTGGTCGATCCCGGTCGCGGTGCTTCTCGTCATTCCCCTCGGCCTAGTCGGCGCGATTTTCGCGGTCACGCTGCGCGGGCTCCAGAACGACGTCTATCTCCAGATCGGGCTGCTCACGACCATGGGCCTCGCGGCGAAGAATGCGATTCTGATGATTGAATTCGCCGAGCGGGAAGAGCGGAAGGGCCGCCGAATCATCGATGCCGCGGTGGAAGCGGCCAAAATCCGTATCCGGCCGATCCTGATGACCAGCTTCTCGTTCATTTTCGGAGTCCTGCCGCTTGCCCTTTCGACCGGCGCCGGGGCCAACAGCCGGATCGCGATCGGCACTTCGGTCATCGGCGGAATGCTGACCGCGACGATCCTCGCGATCTTCTACATCCCGCTCTTCTTCGTGCTTGTCCGGCGAAGCGTCCGCGACGGTGTGATTGCGATCCGCGAACGCATCCGCCGCCGCCGCGAGGCCCAGGCATGAAGCGGAGCGCCGCGCTGCTCGCGCTGTTGGCGACGGGCTGCGCCTCGATGGAGCCGAAGCTGGACGGCGTCGAGCCCGCCATCCCCCTGTCCTGGCCCGTGGGCGATGCCTATCTCGCGCAATCCGAGGCCGGACTTCCGGCCGTCACCTACAAGCAAATCTTTGCCGATCCGCGGCTTCAGACCTTGATCGCCCAGGCGCTGGTCAACAACCGCGACCTGATGATTGCCGCGGCCAACATCGACGCCGCGCGCGCGCAATATGAAATCCAACGCGCGCAGCAATTTCCGCAACTTGGCGTGAGCGCGGGCGTGACGGTGAGCGGCGACCGCTCAAACAACAATAGCAACGGGTCGGGAAGCGGATCTGGCTCGGGCTCCAGCTCGGGCACGAGCGCAAATTACCAGGCTGGCCTTAGCATCCCGAGCTTCGAGCTGGACCTCTTCGGGCGGCTGCGCTCCCTCACCCACGCGCAATTCCAGCAATATCTCGCGACCGCGGCCGGCGCTCGAGCTACGCGCCTGACGCTGGTCGCCGACATCGCGAATGCATGGCTGAATTATGCGGCGGATACGAGCCTGCTGCGCATTGCGGAGCAAACGGCCGCTTCCGCACAGGATAGCGTCCGGCTCACACGGCTACGTCTTGAAGGCGGGGTCGCGCCGCGTACCGACCTCAGCCAGGCCGAGCAGATATTGAGCCAGGCGCAGGCCGACCTCGCGCAGCAAAAGACGTTCGTCGCGCAGGACGTCAATGCGTTGCGACTGCTGGTTGGCGGGCCCGTCGATGCCTCGCTCCTGCCCGCGTCGCTGGACGAAGCCGGCGCGACGATTCACGAGTTGCCCGCTGGCGTCAGCTCCGCCGTCCTGCTGCGCCGCCCCGACGTAGTCCAGGCCGAGTATCAGCTGCGCGCCGCCAACGCTGACATCGGCGCGGCGCGCGCGGCCCTGTTCCCGCGGATCAGCCTCACCGGCCTGCTCGGCTTCGCCAGCTCGGCGCTCACCAGCCTGTTCACCGGCGGCGCGTTCGGCTGGCAGGCGGGAGCGGATGCCAGTTACACGATCTTCCAGGCTGGCGCGGGCCATGCGAACGTCCGGCTGACCGAAGCGCAGCGCAACGCGGCGCTCGCAACCTACCAGCGCGCGGTTCAGACTGCTTTCCGCGAAGTCTCCGACGCCCTCGCCCGACGCGGAACCATGGATGAACAGCTAGCCGCGACCGAGCGGCAGCAAGCCGCAGCGGCCGACGTCGCGAAACTGGAAGAGGCGCGTTACCGCGAGGGTATCGACAGCTATCTCAATTACCTCGACGCGCAGCGGTCCTATTATGCGGCGCAGCGCGTCCTCGTGCAGACCAAGCTCGCGGCGGCGCAGAATCGCGTTGCGCTCTATTCGACGCTCGGCGGCGATTCGCTGCTTCAGACGGCGCCGCTGTGCGACGTGACTTATGTCAGCAGCGCGAGCAGCGCGAAGCTCGCGAGCCAATGCTCGCCCATGTAATCGCCTGACAGGTGCGGCATCGCCGCGGCGAGATGCTCGTCCGCTGCATCGTCGGCGATGCTCCTCTCGCCGGCAGGAAGCAGCGGCGCCACGCTCCGCCAGCACCAGGCCCGGCTGAGATTGAGGCCGTCGAGGTGCGCGATCTTCCCATCGCTGCGATCGCTGACGATCGCCGGCGTGAACAAGGTCGCAGGCTGCCGGGAGACGACATGCGGCAGGAACTGCTCGAACCAGATGGGGAACAGCGCCGGATGCGCGCGCGCCAGGCACAAGGCTTCGATCAGCGCCGGCGACAGAAACTCGTCGCCGCCCGGCTCCCACGCCTGGCAGTCGCGGTCCGCCCCGAACCAATGCCGCGCGCGATCGCGGATTTGCCCGGCGAGATCAGTATCGAATTCGTCCGCCCACTCGAGCGCGAGGATAAAGGCGAAGGCCGTGTTGAAATGCGTCCCGACACGGATCGGGTACGTGAGGACCGCGAGATAGTCGCCGAGACGCTTCGCGAAGGCGCGGGCGAGCGGCTCCAGCTCGCGCGCCCAGGGTTTGTCGTGGCGCGTGGCCTCGAGATGCAGGTACAAGAGCCAACCCCAGCCATAGGGTCGTTCGAAGCCGCGGCTGAGAGGGCGATTGAGGTAGGCGAGTTCGTCGCCGACTTTTTCCGGCGTGAAGCTCTCGCTGGCGAACCGCGCGATCGCCTCCGCCTCGGCGATCTCCGGAAACAGCCGCTTCAGCGTCAGCAGAGTCCACCAGCCGTGGACGCAGCTGTGCCAGTCGAAGCTTCCGAAGAAGATCGGGTGGAGCACGCGCGGCGGCAGCGCATCCTCGTCGCCGAGCAGCACATGGTCGAGCTTGTGCGGATATTCCTTCGCGACATGGCCGAGCGCAATTTGCGCCATGTGCGAAGCGAGGCCGGAGTCCAGCTTCGTCACAGGTGGAACCCCGCGATGTAGAGGATCAGGATATTGCAGACGAGCAGAGGGATGGCGGTCGCGATCTGCACCTTGATGACTCCATACTGGTTTTTGAGTTCGAGAAGCGCCGCCGGGACGATGTTGAAGTTCGCCGCCATGGGGGTCATCAGCGTCCCGCAATAGCCTGCCAGCATCCCGACGGCGCCAATCACCGCCGCTTTGCCCCCGTCCTGCTGGATGAGGATGGGAAAGCCGATTGCCGCGACCATCACCGGGAAGGCGGCAAAGGCGTTGCCCATGATCATCGTGAAGACGACCATCCCGAGCGCGTAGAGCAGCACGGCGAGGAAGATGCTGCCTTGCGGAATGATGTCGCCGGCGATCGCGCCGATCGTGGTGCCGACGCCCGCTGCCGCGAACACCGCGCCGAGCGCCGCCAACATCTGCGGCAGCACCAACGCCCAGCCGATCGCATCGGCGAGGCGTCCGCCGTCGTCCACCGGCGCCATCGAGGGGGGGCGCAGCCAGGCATAACAGACGATCAGCGCCGCGATCGTGCCGACGCCGAGCAGCACGAGAGTCACCGCTTTCGGATCGATGAGCCCGCTGTCCTTCAGCGGCGTATAGCTGAACAGCAGAGTCCCGAGGAAAGCGGCGAACGGGATGATCAGGGCCGGAAGAAAAAGCTTGTTGCCGAAGCGCTCGGAGAAACGCTCCCGTTCCTCGACAGTCGTCGACTCCCCACTGCTCCGACCCAGCAAATGGAAGCCCGCAAGACCGACCAGCCCGAGCACCAGCACGCCATTGCCGAGGTCGCCCAACAAATCGCCGAACCAGAAGCTGAGCGCCATCAATGCCCAGAATGTGGCATTGCCCCAGCGCTTTGGGTTGGCTCGGTTGCGCATGCTCGCGACAGCGAAGCTCGCGAACGCCACGCCCGTCAGCGCGTAAAGCCATTCAATGGTGATCACTGCTTAACCTCCTCTCGATTTCGAGGGGAGGATGCTTTCAGCTGACGATCCATCCACAAGAGCCGCGTCCCGTGAATTAGAAACGCGCAGATCGCCGTTGGAATCGCCCACACCGACAGCTCGAACGGCGTCAGCTCTATCCCGAAGGTCTTGAGGACGCCCTGGATCAGCAGGATCGACGATATGGCGATGAAAATGTCCTCGCCGAAGAACAGGCCGACATTGTCGGTCGCGGCCGACATGGCCTTGACTCGCTCGCTCGTCTCCTCGTCGAGCGCGCCATGCTCCTTCTCCGCAGCGGCGAGCGCCATCGGCGCAACCAGCGGCCGAACCGTCTGCGCGTGGCCGGCGACCGACGTCAGGCCGAGCGCCGCGAAAATCTGACGAAAGGCCATGTAGACGACCAGCAGCCGCCCTGTCGTGGCGCTCCGCATCCGCCCAATCAGTCTTCGCGCTTGCTGCTGCAATCCATATCGTTCGAGGATTCCGATGACCGGGAGGACGATATAGATGATCGTCACGGTTCGGTTCTCGTTGAACCCGTGCCCGAGCGCCGCCACCACCTTCAGGAAGGGCATCCCGCCGAGCAGCCCGGTGACAATCGCCGAAACCGCGACGACGAGCAACGGATTGAACCGCAGCGCGAAGCCGAGGACGACCAGCGCGATCCCAAGCAGCGGCCAATAGTTGATCATCTATCCTCCCCCAGATTCCTGGGGGAGGGGAACCATGCGAAGCATGGTGGAGGGGTCTTGCCGACGCTCAAAAGACCCCTCCACCGCTCTGCGAGCGGTCCCCCTCCCCTGCAAATGCAGGGGAGGATAATTGAGAACCATATCCTCCTCCACCGGGCGTCTCGATAACGAAGCGGTCGCCCGGCTGCATGTCGGCGGATGCCGTTGCGCTCAGCATTTCGATCGTCCCGTCGATGCGCTCGACCCAATTACGACCTGCCTGTGCGTCGGCGCCGCCCGCGATACCGCGCGGCGGGACGCGGCGGCGATTGGCGAGGATATTGGCGCGCATCGGTTCGAGGAACGTGATCGCACGGACGACTCCGTCACCGCCCTTGTGCGCACCCGGCCCGCCCGAGCCGCGGCGGATCGCGAACTGGTCGAGCCGGACCGGAAGCCTCGTTTCGAGGATTTCGGGATCGGTCAGGCGGCTGTTGGTCATGTGAGTCTGGACCGCGCTGGTGCCGTCGAAGTCCGGGCCCGCGCCCGATCCGCCCGCGATCGTCTCATAATATTGGTGATGCTCATTGCCGAAGGTGAAATTGTTCATCGTCCCCTGGCTCGGCGCAAGCCGCCCGGTCGCGGCGAACAAGGCGTCGGTCACGACCTGGCTGGTCTCGACATTGCCGGCCACGACCGCAGCGGGATATTTGGGATTGAGCATCGAGCCATCCGGCACGACCAGAGCGATCGGCCGCAAGCAGCCGTCGTTCATCGGGATCGCGTCGTCGATCAGCGTGCGCACTACATAGAGCGAGGCCGCTCGGACAATCGAGAATGGCGCGTTGAAATTGTCCGGCTGCTGATCGCTTGTGCCGGTGAAATCGAAAGTCGCGGATCGCGCGGCCTTGTCGATGGCGATGCGCACGCGGACATGCGCGCCATTGTCCATCGCATAGTCGAACTCGCCATCGTCGAGGCGGCCGAGCAGGCGCCGCACGGATTCCTCGGCATTGGCGAGCATGTGGCGCATGTAGGCCGCGACGACTTCTGGTCCGTAATCCCGCGCCGTTTGCGCGAGCACCTCCGCGCCGCGAACGCAGGCGGCAAGCTGGGCCTTTAGGTCCGAGATATTGCGGTCAGGCTTGCGTGCCGGCCACTCGCCCGAGCCGAGCAGCGCGCGCATCTCCGCCTCGCGGAAATGGCCTTCGTCGACCAGCAGGAAATTGTCGATCAGCACGCCTTCCTGATCGATGCTTCTGCTGTCTGGCGGCATCGACCCGGGCGCGATCCCGCCGACGTCGGCATGATGCCCGCGCGCGGCGACGAAGGCGGAAGGCTCCGCCTCCTCCCCATAGAAGACCGGGACGATCACGGTGATGTCCGGCAGGTGCGTTCCGCCGCGATAGGGATCGTTCAGCACATAAGCGTCGCCGCGGCGGACCCCTCGCCCATCGGCCCCTGTTCCGCGCGTCTCGATGATCGTTCGGATGCTCTCGCCCATCGAGCCAAGGTGCACCGGAATGTGCGGGGCGTTGGCGATCAGCGCGCCTTCCGCGTCGAAAATCGCGCAGGAGAAATCGAGCCGTTCCTTGATGTTGACGCTGGTCGCCGTCGATTGCAGCGCGACTCCCATCTCCTCGGCGATCGCCATGAACAAATTGTTGAAAATCTCGAGGCGGACCGGATCGACGTCCGTGCCGATCGCTTTCGCGCGTTCGAGCGGAAGGGTGCGCGTGAGCACGAGCGTGCCGTCCTCAGCGCGCTCCGCCCTCCAGCCCGGTTCGACGACAATGGTCGAGGTGGATTCGAAGACGAGTGCCGGGCCAACAAGCTCCTCCCCGGAACGGGGAGGGGGGCCATCCAGAGCCAAAGGCGAAGGATGGCGGAGGGGTCCCACCTCTCCGCCGCTTCCACGGTGGGGCCCCTCCACCGTCCGCTGCGCGGCCGGTTCCCCTCCCCGTTCCGGGGAGGATTTTCCAAGCGCTTCCACCGCCAGCGCGTCGAGAATGACCTCCGCACCATCATCCACATAACCGAAGCGCCGGCGATGCATCTCGGCAAACTCGCTGCCCATTTGCTCTGCCGAGCTAACCTGGATTTCGAGTGTGGTGTCGCTTCCCGCCGTCCGCAGCCGCGCGCGGCGGCCAAGCTCGATCCGCTCCGCCCGCACCCCCTGCTCGATCAGAGCATCCCGCGCGCGTTGCTCCAGTTCGGCGAGCGCTTCGGTAAAATCCTCGCCCAGCGGCCTCAGCACGCTCGCGTCGCGGATCGCCTTCACGTCGGCGATGCCGATTCCGTAGGCCGACAGCACGCCGGCGAGCGGATGAATGAGAATCCGCTCGATGCCGAGCGCGTCGGCGACCCGGCAGGCGTGCTGCCCGCCCGCTCCGCCGAAGCAGGCCAGCGTGTATCGCGTGACGTCATGGCCTCGCGCGATCGAGATCTTGCGGATCGCCGCCGCCATATTGTCGACGGCGATTTCCAGGAATCCTTCTGCGATTTCATCGGGACCCTTCGCACCGCCGAGCTGATCGGCGACGTCCTGCAGACGGGCGCGTGACGCGTCCGGATCGAGCGGCTGATCGCCGCCCGGCCCGAAGACTTTTGGAAACTGATCCGGATTGATCTTCCCCAAGAACAGGTTGCAGTCGGTGACCGTCAGCGGCCCGCCCTTGCGGTAACAAGCGGGCCCCGGGTTCGCGCCCGCACTTTCGGGGCCCACCCGAAAGCGCATGCCGTCGAAGCGGCAGATCGACCCGCCGCCCGCCGCGACCGTGTGGATCTGCATCATTGGCGCGCGGATTCGCGCGCCGCCGACCACGCTCTCGTCGGCGAGTTCGAACGCTCCTGCGTAGTGCGAGACGTCGGTCGACGTGCCGCCCATGTCGAAACCGATGAGGCGGCTCGCGCCGTGCGGCTCGCTGGCGGAGACCATACCGACCACTCCACCCGCCGGGCCGGACAGGATCGCGTCCTTGCCGCGAAAGGCAAAAGCCTCGGCAAGTCCGCCGTTCGACTGCATGAAATGGAGGCGGGTGGAATCCGGCAGTCCAGCCGCAACCCGATCGACGTACCGGAGCAGCACCGGCGACAGATAGGCATCCACCACCGTAGTGTCGCCGCGGCCGACCAGCTTGATCAGCGGCGCGACCTCGTGGCTGACCGACACCTGAGCAAAACCCAGCTCGAGCGCGATCGCGGCGAGCCGTTCCTCATGCGCCGTGTGCCGCCAGCCGTGCATAAGGACGATAGCGAGAGCGTCGATTCCAGCTTCGCGAACGGCGGCAAGCGCCTCGCGCGCCTGCGCTTCGTCGAGTAGTTTCAGAACCCCGCCATCGACGCCCACGCGCTCGTCGATTTCGACGACGCGCTCGTAGAGCATCGATGGGAGGACGATTTGACGCGCGAAGATTTCGGGGCGCGCCTGATAACCGATCCGAAGCGCGTCCCCGAACCCGCGCGTGATCGCCAGCGCGCAACGATCGCCCTTGCGTTCGAGCAAGGCGTTGGTGGCGACGGTGGTGCCCATGCGCACTTCGGCGACGGCGCCACCTTCCTCCGCGAGCACGCGCCGGATCGCTTCCAGCGCGGCATCGTCGTAGCGGCCTGGATCTTCCGATAGCAGCTTCTCGACTCTCAGTCGCCCCGCCGACGAGCGCGCGACCACGTCGGTGAACGTGCCGCCGCGGTCGATCGCAAAGGTCCAGGTCCCCTCCATCCTATCGCTCCTAAGGGCTTTCCGCGTATCGCGGCAGCCCCTATGGGCGCGCCATGGCTGTTCTGGTCACGGGGGCCGCCGGGTTCATCGGCGCGGCGACTGCGCGGGCGTTGCTCGAGCGCGGCGACGAGGTCGTCGGGATCGACAGCCTCAACGATTATTACGACCCGGCCCTGAAACAGAGGCGGATCGACCGCTTGAACGATGCCTTCGGCGACCGCTTCCGCTTCGAGCGGGTCGATTTTGCCGACGCCGAAGCGCTCAATCGAGTTACGGTGAACGTCGACCTCGACAGCATCGTCCATCTCGGTGCGCAGGCGGGCGTTCGCTACAGCTTCGAAAATCCACAGGCCTATGTGCAGTCGAACCTTGTCGGTCACTGCAACATGCTCGAGCTCGCGCGTGCGCGGACGCCCAGGCACATGGTCTATGCCTCGTCCTCGTCGGTCTATGGCGGCAACAAGAGCCTGCCGTTCCGCGTGCAGGACCGGGTCGATCATCCGCTCTCGCTCTATGCGGCGACGAAAAAGGCGGACGAACTGCTGAGCGAAAGCTATGCGAACCTCTATCGGCTGCCGCTCACGGGACTGCGCTTCTTCACCGTCTATGGCCCATGGGGCCGCCCCGACATGGCGATGTGGATTTTCACGAAGGCGCTCTATGCCGGAGAGCCGCTTCCGCTGTTCAACGGCGGCGAGATGCGGCGCGATTTCACCTACATCGACGACATCGTCGCCGGCGTGCTCGCATGCCTCGACTCCCCGCCGGCGGACGACACCTCGGTCAAGGCCGGCGGTAGCATGTCTCCGCACGCGCTCTACAACATCGGCAACAGCCGAAGTGAAAACCTGATACGCGTCATCGAATTGCTCGAGCAAGCGACGGGCAGGAAAGCGCTGCTCGACCCAAAACCGATGCAGCCGGGCGACGTCAAGGAAACCTTCGCCGACATCACGGCGATCGGGCGCGATCACGGCTTCCGTCCGTCGACCACGATCGAGGAGGGCATCCCGCGCTTCGTCGACTGGTATCGTGAGTATCACGGCCTTTGAGCCTTCCGCCGATCCTGTCCGGCCTGCGCATCCCCGCGATCGGCGCGCCGATGTTCATCGTGTCGAACCCGAAGCTAGTGATCGCGCAATGCACGTCGGGGATCGTCGGCAGCTTTCCGGCGCTGAATGCCAGGCCCGCCTCGCAGCTCGACGAATGGATTCACGAGATCAAAGAAGCGCTCGCCGCCTGGGACCGTGACCACCCGGCGCGGCCGGGCGCTCCGTTCGCGGTCAATCAGATTGTCCACCGCTCCAACGATCGGTTCGAGCAAGACATGCAGGTGTGCGAGCGGTGGAAGGTGCCGATCGTCATCACCTCGCTGGGTGCGCGTGTCGAGCTCAACGAGGCGGTGCATGGCTGGGGCGGGATCACCCTCCACGACGTCATCGACGACCGCTTCGCCCGCAAGGCGATCGAGAAAGGCGCCGACGGGATCATCGCCGTCGCCGCGGGCGCCGGAGGCCACGCCGGCCGCTGGTCGCCGTTCGCGCTGGTGCAGGAAATTCGCCGCTGGTTCGACGGGCCGCTTGTCCTGTCGGGAGCGATCGCGAACGGCGGCGCGATTCTCGCCGCCCAGGCCGCGGGCGCCGACCTTGCTTATGTCGGCTCACCCTTCATCGCCACCGAAGAGGCCAATGCGCCGGACGCCTACAAGCAGGCCATCGTCGAGAGCGGCGCGGCGGACATCGTCTACACCGACCTCTTCACCGGCGTTCACGGCAATTATCTGCGCTCGTCGATCGTAAGCGCCGGCCTCGATCCCGAAAATCTCGCCGGCGTCGACCCCACGGCGATGAAGTTCGATTCGGAAGGCTCGGCCAAAAGCAAGGCCTGGCGCGACATCTGGGGATCGGGTCAGGGCATCGGAATCATCGACCGCGTTCGCCCGGCCGCCGAATTCATCGATCTCCTCGCGGAGCAATATGCCGCCGCAAGAGTGCGATTATCAGCCGTGTCCGCCTGAAAGGCCGCGTTCGAGCCGTCCCATCAACGCTCGCGCGGGGCTTTGCGGCGGCTCCTCGGCGACGAGGCCACCCTCGTCCAGCCGCTTGATCCGCGCATAGAGGTCCGCGCTCGAATTGATGAGCTTTTGCGCCGCTTCGGGAAGTTGGACGACCACGGCGGCATCGCTTTCCTGTGCCCGGCCAAGACGCCGTTCGGGGCGGCGCCCGCCGCGATCAGGGATCTCGCCCGATTCGATCGCCCGCTGAGTGAGCAGCCAGGCGACGATATGCATGATGCGAGTCGTCACCTTCAATGATTCGCAGGCAAAGCCGACCCTGGCGAAAGGCTGAAGGATCGAACGCTCGTCGCGACCCGCGTCGTCGAAATAGGACCGCGCCTCGTCGGCCAGCAACATCGCCTCGGTGTAAAGCGAGTCGATCAGGCGCGAGGTGATCCGCACTTGGGGGCCCGACAGGTCCGATTCGTCCATGATGCCGGTAGTGCCACCGTTCATTGCCCGTGAAAACGCCTTGACCGGCGCTTCCGGCGCTCGCGGGCTTCATTATGTCTCCGTTCGGGACGTTTACTCTCAGGCGATGATGTCCGGGATCTCAGAATCGATGATCCGCTGGATCTGGTCCTTGAGCTTGAGTTTACGCTTTTTGAGCCGGGCGATCTCGAGCTGATCGGCGGTCGGTTCGGATGAAAGCGCCTGGATGCGCTCGTCGAGCTCGCGATGCTCCGCGCGCAGCATCTCGAGAAGCGCCACGGACGCCGGTTGTTCGTCGTTCATCGCTAAAAATTCTACAACAACAGGGGCCTGCCCGAAACCTCGAACGACTGGTGGCGGCGCTCAAAAGTCGATCGTAACCACGATCAAGTCGCTGTAAGTGCCCGCCGATACCAGTTGGCCCGAAGGGATCCGGCCGTAAATCGTTCGCGAGCCCAGGCCGAAATTGACGGGTACATCCACAGTCGACGTACCGCCGCTTCCATCCCCCCAGACTATCGTCCGCGCGGAGTCGGCGTAGAGGTTGTACTGCAGGAAGCTGGCGCCATTTCCCATTGACCGGGACGCAAAGGTCCCGGAATTTCCGGTTCCCAGCGATACAGTTGCGAAGGCGGAGCGGCCTCCCCCATTGCACTCGAGGGACAGGGTGCCAGGCGCATCGTCCGGCACGCCGGACTGTGGATCGTAATTGCCGAAATTGACGCCAGTGGCGGTCGCGGAACAGGATTTGGCGGCGACGGACGAGTGCCAGCACAGACCCACAACGGCGGCTGCCGCGAGCATGCAGGAGCTAGCGGGCCGCATAACGTTCCGGCCTGCAGACGAGATTATCGATGAACGGCTGCGGGTCCTGATTGTCCGGGAGCCGCACCTCGACCGAGCAATGACCACCCGACCAATTCACGACGGCGGTCTGACGGGCACCGAGCGCCGGAACATACACTTCTCCATCGGAAGTGATCGTATAATGCTCGGTTCTTCCGGCGAGACTGACATCGACTCCGTCGGGCAATGGACGACCGGACTCGTCAACCAGCCGGATCAGGGCGCCGCGCTCGACATCGACGTTGAAGCTGACGACGGTTCCTGTGCGGCCATATGGGCGAATTGCGGTCTCGAACGATCCTACTTTCGCATCGATCGGCAAATCCGCATCGTCAATGCGGATCTTGTTCACTTCATAAGGCCGAAGGCTGGGCAGCATCAGCTTGCCGTCCTCGCCCGTTTCGCCGATCAACTGGTTGTCCGCATACACCCGGACTCCGGCCTGATTTCCGACCCGGACCTGGGCGAAGCTCGATCCCAGACGCCGCGCCGCGAAAGCGCTGCCGCCGAGGAATCCCACGGAGCCCGCGGCGCTCAGCCGGATGCCCGCCGCCGAACCCTGTTGCGAATATTCCGCCGAGTACCGGCCCCATCCGCTGTTGATCATATATTGCGCATCGACCGACTTCGATTCGCCCAGCTCGACCGCCGCCCTGAAACCGCTTCCGATACCCACGGGAAGATCCTGCTGCGTCGAATAGCGGGTCACGACCCGGCCATCCTGATATTCAGCGTTCGCCGAGGCGCTGCGACGCGGACCGAGCGCCATGGCGAGGAAGGTGCCCACCATGGTCGCTTTTTCGCCGCTCACTGCTCTGCGCGCGTAAAGCTGCAGGCTCGCACGCGATGCGATGGGAATATTGGCGTTGATGCCGGCCAGCGACTCTCCCGGGCCGTCGCGGTTCTCGCGCCTGAAATAGTTGATCCCGATGCTGCCCCAGCCCGTGTCCACGTCGGCGAATGCCTGGATGGCGAGCTTTGTCCGAAGCGATTCCGGCTCGCCCGCCTCTTTGTATCCGGAATCGCGATATTCGACGCGCCCGCCAAAGGAGAGCCCGTTCGCCTGCCGCTCCAGGCCGATCCCGAATGCGGTCCCGGTGCCGTCGCGCGAGTGGCTGACGGCTGCCGACGCGGTGAGCTGGGCGAGGTCGAAGGCGACGGCGGTAACGGCCGCGGACGTCGTCTGGATGCGGGGCGTGGCACGGAGCCCGCCCTCGACGGTAACTTGGTCGCTCAGCCCGTAGCGGTGCAGTCCGGAAAGCATGAACTGGCCGTAATCCGCGCTCTTCGTTCCAAAATTATTCCGAAGAAAACCAATCTCGTAAGAGAAATCAGAAAGTCCTTTTCTCAAGAGCACGGTCGAGGTGTAATAGGGTTGCGTGGTGACGATCTGGCGACCGAGAAGGTCACGCGTGACAAGTTGGACCGTGCCTCCGCCGCTCCTCACCGGAGCCTGGTCGATCGTGAACGGCCCCGGATTGACGTCCCTGCTCTCACGCAAGACGCTGTCGACATAGACTTCCGCGACCGAGGGAACAGCAGCGCTACCGTCGATGGAGGGCAGCGGGAAAGTGATGAAGCCAGGTTGAGTATCGAAATTGCGGCCGAATTGCAGCCCGGCGAAGCGGACGGGAGTCATGGCGAATGCCGCGCGGCTGACGCTGTCGCCCAGCCGGATCGAGACCATTTGCCCGGGCCGGTCGATGGTCCAGTTCGTGTCCAGCCTCGTCAGGTGCGTATCGCCCTGGCCGAACCGGCCGATGAAATTGGCCTCGCCGACACCGGCCGAAGAGAAACCAACGAGATCGAAGGAACCCGCCACCGACGGCCTTCCGCCGCTATATTCGAGGAAGGTATCGTAGTTGAAATAGGCGCCGGGGCTCGGCGCGGACATGCCGATCAGCGAATCCGATTGCGGCTGAAGCACTTGCCGGTCGAAGGCCGAAGGGTCGGCGTCAATCGTCAGGCTCTGCTGGCTTTCGGAGAATTTGAGGTGAATGCCCGCTGCATCGAGCCGGAGCCATTGCCGGTTGTCGTAGGTCAGACGCGGAGCCGCGGCGAGAGTCGCGAGGTGCCAGGCGCGAACCGCGTCTTCCGGCGCGAAGAAGCCGCCGTCGCTCGACCGCAGCAGCATCGCCGGATCGGAAAGCTGCTGTCCGTTGATGGTGATTACCACCAGCGAAGGCTGCAGGGCAGCTCCGGCAGCGCTCTCCGACCATGCTGCCGACGTGTGGAGCACGGCCAGTGCCGCGAGCGCGGCGTTAGTCGCCCTTGAAAGCCAGCGCCGGGCGTTCACGCTCGTTCTCCCCACGCGCAATCTGACGCCAGCGCACGTTATTCAGCACCCGAGGTGCGTTTCCGACGGTCCATTCAAGGCTGCTGTGGGGGAGAACAGAGCCGAGCCTAATTGTGTCGGAATAAGTGAGGCCGCTCGCGGCCGAGAAGTCCACCGGAGTCACACGCACGAATCGATCGGTCGGGTTGCTTGCCTTCACGACCCACGCGCCGTCGGGCTTGCGGGTAGCGGACCATGCAATTGTGCTCGATCGGCCCGGCTCGATCCGGGCATAGAGCGGTAGATTGAGCCGGAGCGCGACCTGGATTCCCGCGACATTCTGTTTCGGGATCTCTTCAATCACAATGCGATAGCTTCCGTGGTTCGCGTCGGATGGATGACGGAAGCCTATCCGGACGGTCTGCGCCGAGCCCGGTTCGATCGAGGCGATCGGCGGCGATGCGATGAGGTCGTCGGTTGGTTGATAAAGGTCCACGCCATTCACCTGCGACCAGGCGTATGCCGAGATTTTTAGCGTCGACGGCTCCGAAGCTTCGTTGACGATCTTGACGGCGGCCGTGCGGCGATCATCGTTGATGACGACCTGCACGGGGTCGACGCGCAGCGACCCCGCAACGGCCGGCACATGGCCGAGCGCCGCCGCAATCAGCAGCATGAACGAACGTGCGCGGATCACCGTCGGTCCGATCAGTAGGTAACGGTGACCAGCACCGTATCGGAATAAGCGCCCGTCTGTGCGGCGCTCTGTCCCAACGGGACTCGCCCGTAAACGCTGAAATTCTGCGCCGCGCCGGTACCGCTGTTGCTGACCGCTGCCGTGCCCGCGCTCCCGTCACCCCAGACCGTCGTGCGGCCGGCGTCGGTATAAAGGCTGTAGTTCAGCAGATTGGCGCCAGAACTCATCTTGCGGCTCGCGAAGGTCGCGCCCGTGCCCGTTCCAAGACCGGCAGCCGCGGACCATGCGGTGCCGTTGGTGCAGGTCACGCTGACGGTACCAGTCGCGTCGTAATTGGTACCCGACAGCACGTCGACCGACCCGAATGCCACCGGAGCGGTGGAAACCGAGCAATTGTCCGTGACGGTCGCCGTCACGCTGAGGTTGCTCGTGGTCGTGGCCGCCTGGGCAGAGGCGTTGACGAGGAACAGCCCCCCGGCGAGTGCGGCGATTGTTGCGCGCGATGTCGCCTTGTTGATCATCTCTGGTCTCCCTTGTTGCCCGCCGTCCAAGCGGGCCTGTCCACGAGCCGAGTTTCTGTGAAATCTGTTAATTATGGATTAAAACCGCTCCAGTCCGGACTGAGTGTTAACCTTCGCCGGTAAATTCCCGTGTTCTCTCCGGCGAATTGATCGCACCGCGATTGAGAGCCGCTCGCGCCGAGTCAGGGATTTGCGGTCGCCACCCACGCCGCGACGACTCGCTCCTCACGCTCGCCGAAGAGCGCATTGAGGCGCGACAAACGCTCTGATTCGTGATTTAGTATGGAGATGTGACATCAGCCTGACGAAAGGAGCCGCGCCAATGGACAGGGCAATGGTCGAGGAACTGGAGTCCAAGCACGCCGCTCTTCATTCCCTCATCGAGGAAGAAGAGCACCGGGCCCACCCCGACGAAGACCTTCTCCACCGTTTGAAGAAAGAAAAATTGAAACTGAAGGACGAGTTGGCGGGCCACATGACCCACTAGCTCGATTTTTTTGTGCGCGGCGATTCGCTCGCCGCGCCGCCTCAATCGTCGCGCGAAACGCGTTCGATGCGTTCGTGCCGCTCCTGCGCTTCCAGGGTCATGGTCGCGATCGGGCGGGCTTCGAGCCGGGCGAGCGAGATCGGCTCGCCGGTGACTTCGCAATAGCCGTATTCGCCTTCGTAGAGGCGGCGGATTGCACAATCGATCTTGGCGATGAGCTTGCGCTGGCGATCGCGCGTGCGCAGTTCGATGCCCCAGTCGGTCTCGCTCGAAGCGCGGTCCGCGAGGTCCGGCTCGCGCAGCGAATCGACCTGAAGCTGGGCCATCGTCTGGCGCGCCTCGTCGATGACCGATTGCTTCCAGCCATTGAGTTTGCGCAGGAAATAAGCCCGATGCTCCGGGCACATGAATTCTTCGGCTTCCGAAGGGGTGTAACCCTCGGGAAGAACGATCCGGTCGAATGGCCCGAATTCGCCGCCGCCGTAAAGATCGACAAGAGCAGTCGCCATTAATCCCTCCCCCGCACCTGGACTGCCGCGCCCCTCGCGGAAGTCCGAACGCCGCCGCCTGGCTGCGGCCTGCTCAGCGGTGCAGCCGGAGGCAATTCCTGCTGACTTTCCCGGTACTTACCGGGACAGCCGACTTTCCCCGACTGGGGCCTATAAATAGCGGTCCAAAAGTTAACAAGGACTGATGCGGCCCAAGTGAAGAAATCGCCAAGCTGTTGCGAATATGGCGCATTTTCGGCGGCGCCTTTGTGCAGTTGCAGCATTCCAGCGCCTCGCCCATAGGCTTCGCCGGTGCGCATCCTGATCACCAACGACGACGGCGTGAACGCCCGCGGGCTGAAGCTCCTGGAATCAGTTGCTCGGCGGTTCAGCGACGACATCTGGATCGTCGCGCCGGCCGAGGAGCAGTCGGGGGCGGGCCATTCGCTGACGCTGACGACTCCGGTGCGGCTGCGGCGCCACGACGACCGCCGGTTTTCGGTCACCGGGACGCCGACCGACTCCGTCATGCTGGCCCTCGCGCACATCATGAAGGATTCGCCGCCGGACGTGATCCTCTCCGGCGTCAACAGAGGCGCGAACCTCGCCGAGGACGTCACATATTCGGGCACCGTGTCCGCAGCGATGGAAGGCGCGCTGGCCGGCGTTCGCTCGATCGCGCTCAGCCAGGCCTATTCGCGCGAGGGAATGGGCGACACCGTGCCGTTCGCCGCGGCCGAAGCCTGGGCCGAGCGGGTGCTGGCGCCTCTGCTGGAATTCGAGACCGGCTGCCGGACGCTCATCAATGTCAATTTTCCGGCCATGCCGGCCGACGAGGTAAAAGGTGTCCGGGTCTGCCGCCAGGGACTCCGCGACTACGGTCGCCTGCACATTGTCCACCGCACCGATCCACGGGGTTACGATTATTATTGGTTCGGACTTGGGCCGATGGTGCAAACGCCGGGTCATCTGACGGATCTGGAAGCGATCGCCGACGGCTATGTGACGGTTAGCCCGCTTCATCTCGACCTGACGCACGACCCGTCGCTCGAGTCGCTTCATCAGCGGTTCGAGGCCGCACCCTAGACGCGGCCGCGACGACTCCTGATCAAGCTAGCGCTTGTGCGCGCCGGCCTGACCGGATGCCGGCGGCGAGCTGGCCGCTGGCAACAGCCATATCTCCGCCGCTCCGCACGAACTCGTCAGCCTGTTCGGCGTCCCGGGCTGAAACGGGCTGGAATAGGGCACGCATTCGCGCTGTGCCCCGACGATGAGGCATAGTTGCCCATCTACCGCGGTCCACGTGCCCGAGGCCGCGTTCCCGCCGGGCGTGATGATTCGGAGCGCTCCGCCCGAATCGAGATAAAGAGTATTGGTGACCCCCGCGGTCGTTACCTGGAGGGGCCGGCCGACCAGCTCCGATGCCGGTGTCCAGGCCTGAGCGAACGCTGCTCCCGCGATTGCCGCCATCGCCAATCCGGCCATTGAGCGAACGAGAATCCAGCTACTCATCAAGCCGTTTCCTTCCGATCAGGGCGAGACCGCAATACCGCCTCCTCAAGCCGGGCTGTTGGGAACGCCACCGCCACCGCCACCACCGCCGCCTCCACCCGCGGCGGCCAACGCGCCCCCGAGGACGACAATGGCAAGTAAACCGATCAGCATCGGGCTGCCACCACCCGCCGATGCTACCTGGGCCGGCGGGATCGGCGCCGGCTGGGGTGGCGGCGCCGTCGGGACAGGCTCGGGCGGCGGCGCGTCGATCGCCGGAAGCACACAGCCAGCGGTCGACGGCTGTCCAATGGCGCCGGCAACCGCGCCGACAGCGGCCGCGCCGCACATGGCGGAAGCCGATGCGCCACCGCTCAAGACGCTCAGGATTGCCCACGGGTCGATCTGTGGCGACGTGCGCGGTGCCGCGGCAACAACGGCCGTTGAAGCAAAGACCATCGATCCCGCGACTACGATGCCAATGACGTGCCTGCAGCCAGTCATGTGATTTTTCCCTGACGCAACAGCACGTACACCCCCAAAGTTGTGAAGCAGCTTACCCGAAACGATAGCCCTGTGCCACCAGGGAGCGATCAGCGGCCGATCGTCCTTTCGAGCAGCTCTCCGGCCTTAGTCAACATCTCGGTGCGTGCATCAGAATCATCCAGCTGATGATCGAGCCCACTGAATTTGACCAGCTCGCATTCCTTCCCCGCGTCCTTCAACGCCGATTCCATCTTTTGCGACTGCTCGAAATTGACGTTCGAATCGAGGTCCCCGTGGAACAGGAGCACAGGCGCCGCGATGTCGGCCGCGTGACGGTCCGGCGAGCCGTCGGCGACGTGGGGACCGCTGCCGATCTCGTCCTCGACGATTTGCCCGTTGGTGAAGTTGCGCGCCTCTTCCTTGAGCAGCGCGAGATCGGTGACCGGCGCTACGGCGATCACCGCCTTGTAGAGCGACGGCTCGGTCGCCGCCGACTGCAACGCCGCATAACCGCCATACGACCAGCCGAAGATGGCCATCCGCTGCGGGTCCGCGATGCCCTCGGCGGCAAGCCACTTGGCGGACGCCGCAATGTCGCCGATCGACGTGCGCCAGTTCCTGAACCCGTTCTCGTTCAGCCAGGCGTCCCCGAACCCCGCTGAGCCACGATATTCGGGCTGAAGCACCGCATAGCCGCGGGCGGCGAGGAACTGGGTGAGCCAGTCGAAGCCCCAATAGTCGCGCGCGCTTGGACCGCCGTGGGGCAGGATCACCGCTGGGAGTCCCTTCGCCGCCTTGCCCGGCGGAAGCGTCAGATAGGCCGGGATTTTTGTGCCGTCGGGCGCGGTGATCGTGACCGGCTTCACCGACGCCAGCGTGCGCCCTTCGAGCTCGGGCCGATCAACCATCGCCGGCGTCAGCGACTTCTTGGCGCGGTCGAAAACATAATAGCGCCCGGGATCGGTGTCGCTTCCGGCGTGGATCAACAATCTTTGCCCGTCGTGGCTGGAATCGACGAATTCGACCAGCGGAAGCTGCGGCAAGGCCTTCGACAGCGACGTCGACAGCGCCTTGAACTCCGGATCGAAATAGACCGTAAACCTCTTGTCCTCGGCATAGGTATAGCCGATCACTTTTTGTCCATCTCCAAGCCGCACGACATCGTCGATATCGACCCGCGGGTTCGATGCCACCAATTTCTCCGACATGCTGCCGTCGAGCTTGATCGTGTAGAGCGCGGAGCGTCCGTTGAGCTTCTTCAGTGCGTAGAGCTCATTGCTGTCCGCATCGATCGCGAGCGGCTGGAACTCGTCGTACTTGGCTTCGGACAGCGGCTGCCAATCGCGCGAATCCGCGGTCCGATAGAGATATTTGACGTTGCCCGAGAGATAGCCGGTGAACCCGGTCGCGATTTCGGGCATGATCATCAGCCGGACATTGCCGTGGCCGTCGCTCATGTAGCCGCCGACACCGTCGCGTGGATTTTCGACGCTGTCGCCGGTCACCGAGCGAACGTCGATCCGGTCGACTCCGAGTCCTTTCTTCGTCCGCACCACCAGCGAACCGATCTTGCCTTCTTCCGGAACGTACTCGCGCGCGAGAAGGACCTTGTTGTTGGTGCCGTCGAGCCAATCGACAATTTCTGCGTCGAATTGCCTTATCGATGCATCGTAGAAGCTATCGCTCTGGCCCAGCTGCTTGAGGTCGGATCCGTCCATGTTGAGCGAAACCAGCCGGCTGAATCCGAGCACCCGAAATTCATTGCTCGCGGTGTTGGCGGTGATCTTGCACACCGCGCGGGTCATCGAGGTGAAATGACACCAGCGGAAAGCTTCCGGATTGCCGTCGGACGCCCCCACCTGCGTGAACTTTCCGGTGTCCAGATTGCCAACCACGGCCACCGATTTTCGGCCGGGTCCGGGCGTGATGTAGAGCACGCTGGACCCATCCGCGGAGAGATCGGGCATCATCACCGCATCGCGCGCGCCGAACGCCTTGGCGTCGGCGATCAGCGACGCATCGGCGCCGATAACCGGCGCGGCAACGAACAGGCTCGCGGACGCAAGCAAACCGATACGCAATTTCATAATATTCCCCGTTCAATCCCCCCGTACCGATGCGCGGCCCCATCCGCGCATCAATGGCCGATAGTTCGCTCCAGAAATTCGCCGATCTTCGTCAACATTTCGATCCGCGCATCCGTGTCGTCGAGCTGGTGGTCGAGCCCCTTGAAGCGCACGAGGGACGCGTCGTCGCCGTCGGCGCGGAGCGCGGCAACCATCTTGTCGCTCTCGGCAATGCCGACGTTCAAATCCATGTCGCCGTGGAACATCAGCACCGGTACCTTGATCTCCGACGCGCGCTGAAGCGGTGAGCCCTGGACGATCTGCGGGCCCGATCCGACGAAATCCTTGACCAGCCGCGAATTCGTATAATGCTCGGCTTCATCCTTGAGCATCGCGAGATCAGTGACCGGCGCGATTGCGACCGCAGCCTTGTAAAGCGTCGGTTCGACCGCCGCGGATTGTAGCGCGGCGTAACCGCCATAGGACCAACCGACGATCGCGAGCCGCTTGGGATCGGCGATGCCCTGCGCGACGAGATAGCGTGCCGAGTCCGTGACGTCGTCGATGGCTTTTCGCCAATCCTGGAACCCGTTCGCGCCCATCCATTGGTCGCCATAACCCGCCGACCCGCGATAATTGGGCTGGATCACGGCATAGCCGCGCGCGGCGAGGAATTGCGCAAGCCAGTCGAAACCCCACGCATCGCGCGAGCTCGGGCCGCCGTGCGGAAGCACCACGGCCGGAAGGTTCTTGCCCGAGCTGCCCGACGGAAGCGTCAGATAGGCCGGGATCTGCACGCCGTCGGATGCCTTGACGGAAATCGTCCGGACCGAGGCGAGCGTCCGCCCTTCGAGCGCTGGCCGGACCCGCTCGACCTCATCGAGATGGTGATTGAGCTTGTCGTAATAATAATAGGTGCCGGGGTCGGCGTCGCCGCGGGCCAGGATCAGCAGTTTCGACCCATCCGCGCTCGCTTCCGCGAAGCTGATCAGCGGCTGCTTCGGAATTGCCTGGGCAAGCGCCTTCGCGAGCGTGGAGAATTCGGGATCGAAATAGACGGTGCGCCGGCGGTCGTCGGTGTAGGAATAGCCGATCACGCGCTGGCCGCGACCGAAGCGGACAACCGAACTGATATCCACTTGCGGATTGGCCGCGACCAGCTTGGTCGCCAGGCTCCCGTCGAGCTTTACCGTGTAGAGCGCGTCGCGGCCGTTCGTCTTGCGGAGCACATAGGCGCAGTCGCACTCGGCATCGACGGCGAGCGGATACGTACCCGAATTGTCGCGGACGTCATATTCGCCGAACGTCTTCCAGTCGGAAGAATCCTTCGTCCGGTAGCGCCACTTGGTCACGCCGGTGAGGTCGCTGCCCCTCTTCTCGGCGCTCGCCAGCAACCGGACATTGCCACGGCCGTCGCTCATATAGTCCGATGCCCACGATCGCGGCGGCTCGAGCGTCGTGGGCTTCAGCGTGGAAAGATCGATCCGGTCGACGCCGATGCCGCTTCGAGTGTCGCCCATGTGCGTTCCCGTCGTACCAGTTTCGGCATGATATTCGCGTTCCATCAAGACCGAGCCGGGCGATTTCGGGAGCCAGTCGAGGATCTCTCCGTCGAACTGGCGAAGCCCCTCTTCGGAGAAATGGGCGGGCTGGCCGAGTGGCTTGATCCCTTTTCCATCAGTGCCGATCGTGAACAGGCGGCTGAACGGGATCAGGTCGGAGTCGACGTAAGTGACTCCGCCATATTTGCACACGACCTGCGAATCCGACGCGAATTTGCACCAGTAGAGCGCTTCCGGATCGGCGTTGCTGTTGAGGATCGAGCGCTGCGCCCCCGACGCGAGATCGACGACCGTGAGAATCGAAAGCGGGCCCTTGCCCGGATCGATCGTCAGGACTTCCTTGCCGCTCGGCGAAATGTCCACCGATTGGGCGCTCGGCCGCGTACCGAAGGCCTTCGCATCGGCGATCAACGACGCGTCTGCACCAAAAACCGGCGCGGCAACGAACAGGCTCGCGGACGCGAGCAGACCGAGACGCAATCTCATAATTCCCCCTTCCCCGCAGCTACATAGTGCCGTTTCGATTGAGGATTGCAAGATGCCGTCTTGGCGCTTTCCGATGCGCCTGTTAGCGCCGCCCGAATGACCCAGCCGCCGCTCCCCGAATGGGCGCCGCACGAAGCGGTGTGGATCGGATTTCCGAGCGATCCCGAGCTGTGGCTGGGCGATTTGAAGCCGGCCGAACGCGAGGTTGCGGCTTTTGCCGAAGCCGTCCACGCCAACGGCAAGGGCGAGATCGTCCGACTGGTCGCGGCGCACGAAGGCGCGGCGGAAAGCGCGCGCAAGCTGGCGTCCTTCGCCGAGGTGATCGTCGAACCGTTCGGCGACATCTGGCTGCGCGATACGGGGCCGATCGTGCTCGGGAGCGGGAGGAATCGCCGCGCACAGGGCTTCGGCTTCAACGGCTGGGGCGGCAAATACGAACTCGAGGGCGATCAGGACATTGGCGCACGGCTCGCCGAACGCGCGGGCTTCGCGTTCGACAAGGCCGATTGGGTGCTCGAAGGCGGCGCGATCGACGGCGACGGCTCGGGTACCGTGCTTACGACCGAGCAATGCCTGCTCAATCCCAACCGCAACACGCTGACCCGCGAGGAAATCGCGCAGCGGCTCGAGCGCGACCTCGGGCTCGAGCGCGTCGTCTGGCTCGGCTCGGGCCTGTTCAACGACCACACCGACGGCCACGTTGATAATCTCGCGCGCTTCGTGGCGCCCGGCCGCGTGGCGATCCCGACCGCGGCAAAAGACGATCCAAATGAAACCGTCTATAAGGACGCCGCGCGGCGCCTGCGCTCGGCGAAGCTCGACATCGTCACCCTCCCCTCGCCCGGACGCGTCACGGACGAAGACGGCGACGTCATCCCGGCGAGCTACATGAACTTCTACATCGGCAACGCGGCGGTTGTGGTGCCGCAGTACGGCGCGCCCAACGACCGCGCGGCCGTCGACGTCGTGCAGGCGCTCTTCCCCGGACGAAAGGCGATCGGCCTCCGCGCCGATCATGTGCTGACCGGCGGCGGCAGCTTCCACTGCGTCAGCCAGCAAGTGCCCGCCTAGACGTCAGCCAAGACTTAGGTCGGCAAGAATTGCGATCGCGATAAGCAGGAAGATCGCTCCGACCACACGGTCGAGCCAGGCGCGGGTGGTCCTGCGATTCATGGCCTGCGCAAGGCCGTTCCCCGCGAGGATGTAAACCGCGCCGAGAATCACGTCGATCAGCATGGCGACGATCGCGAGCAGCACCAGCTGCGGCACGACCGGGCTCCTCGCGTCCACGAACGGCGGCAACAATGCGACGATGTAGACGAGCGACTTGGGATTGCTCATCGCCACCAGGATTCCGTCTCGAAACGCATGAGCCGAGGTCTTTTGGGCGCGCGGCCGCGCGTCTTTCGCATGGCTGGCGGCGCGAAAGGCGCTGAGGCCGAGCCACGCGAGATAAACGGCGCCAAGGAACGCCAGGAGATGCAGCGCGACAGGATAGGTCACCGCCAGCGTCCCAAGCCCGAGCGCCGCGAGGACCCACCACCAGATATAGCCGAACTGCACGCCGGCAAGCGCCACTGCGCCCGAGCGGCCGCTGCGCCAGATCGATTGGCCCATGACGAACAGCATGGAAGGTCCCGGGACCAGGCTGGCCGCTGCCGACATCATAGCGAAGGCGGCAAGCTTTTCGGGTGCGATCATCGCGCGCTTCCTGCCTGCAGCCTCCGGCTTGGACAAGCGCGCTTCGCTCGCAATCGCCGAAGCGACCGATTACATGCGCCGTCCATGACCAAGCTCACCGTCGCAGCGCTCCAGCTCGCCTTCACGGACGATACGGCCGCGAACATCCGCGCCGTGAGCGATCTTGTGCGCGAGGCGGCGTCCAAAGGCGCGGAAGTCGTCCTCCCGCCCGAGCTGTTCGAAGGCCCTTACTTCTGCCGCGTCGAGGACGAGAGCCTGTTCGCCAGCGCACGGCCGACCGCTGAACACCTATCCGTGCTCGCGATGCAGGAGCTGGCGAAGGAACTCGAAATCTGGATCCCGACCAGCTTCTTCGAAGCCGAGGGCCCGCATCATTACAACAGCCTCGCGATGATCGGCCCCGACGGAAAGGTCGCCGGAGTCTATCGCAAGAGTCACATCCCGGACGGGCCTGGCTACGAGGAGAAATTCTACTTCCGCCCCGGCAATACCGGTTTCAAGGTGTGGCACGGTCCGCACCGCTCGACGCTCGGCGTCGGCGTCTGCTGGGACCAATGGTATCCGGAAGCCGCGCGCGCGATGATGCTGATGGGCGCCGACATCCTCTTCTACCCGACCGCAATCGGCACCGAGCCGCACGACCCGGATCTCGACACGTCACGGCTATGGCGCCGCGCGATGATCGGCCACGCGGTGTCGAATGTGGTCCCCGTGGTGGCGGCGAACCGCATCGGTACGGAGCACGGTCAACGCTTCTACGGCCACAGCTTCATCTGCGACGAGCGTGGGGACTTTCTGGCGGAGTTCGGCGCCGAAGAGACCGGCGTGCTGGTCGCGACGCTCGACCTCACGGCGGCAAAAAAGCACCGAGCGGCGTTCGGCTTCTTCAGAGATCGCAGGCCGGAGCTTTACGGGCGGCTGGTGGAGGATATTTGAGCTACAGCTCGAGCCGAAAACAGACGCTGTCACAAAGCTCGTCGCCGATCTGCCACGTTCCCGCTTCACGACCGATCTCGACGAAACCGCAGCGTTCGAGCAGCCGGATCGACGATACATTTCGTGGATCAACATCCGCGATCAGTTCGGTCGAACCGAGCGCGCGTCGATGCTCGATAAACGCCGCCATCGCTTCGCTCGCATAGCCTTTCCCCCAATGCGCGGGGTCGATGAGGAAGCCGAATTCCGGAAGCTTCCACGCGCCGAACTTTCCAATCGTCTCCCCGTCCAGCGTGACAATGAAATCGTCGCGCAAGGGATGGGCCGCGATCATGGACGCTATCCATCGCTCGGTCTCGTCGAAGCTTTGGTGAGGCGGAGTCGACCAGTAACGCATCGCGACCGGATCGCTCATGATCCGGTGCATCGCAGCAGTATCCGCGTGCATCGCCCTCCGAAGCAGCAGTCTTTCAGTACGGATCTCGTCACTCATCGCGAAGCACCAATGCCCTTTTGAAAATCTTCTGGAACATCTCGCGCGTTAGCCTTCCAGTGTTCCTGTTCTGCCGCGAGCAATGATAGCTCGACAGGAGGACTGGGCCGTCCGGCGCGGCGGCTTCCGCTCCGTGCGCGAATTTCGCCTTGGACCGTAAGCCGAGCGTACGCGCAACGCTGGCATGGGCGATCTGGCCGAGCGCGATCACCACCCGCACATTGGGCAAATTCGCCAAACCGGCTTCGAGATAATGACTGCAAGTCGCGATCTCCCGCGGTGACGGCCGATTCGCCGGCGGGAGGCATTTGACGGCATTGAGCACGATCGCGCCGGCGAGCTTCACGCCGTCGTCCGGCTCGCCGCGATACACACCTTCCGCGAGGCCGAACTTCAGCAACGTAGAATAGAAAATCTCGCCGGCATAATCGCCGGTGAACGGCCGTCCGGTGCGGTTCGCGCCGTGCTTGCCGGGCGCCAGACCGACGATCGCCAGCCAGGCATCGGGATCGCCGAACGCCGGCACCGGTGCGTTCCACCAATCGGGGTGCTCGGCGCGGAGCTCGTGCCGGAAGCGCACCAGCCGGGGGCACAAGGGGCAGTCGCGCGGCGCTTCCGCCCGCGGGATGGGAGAGAGGTCGGCGGGTTGGAGCATTGACCGATCTTATCCTCCCCTCGATTTCGAGGGGAGGGGAACCGCCGTAGGCGGTGGAGGGGTCTTGCAGCGTTCGATAAGACCAGCTTCGCTGGTCCCCCTCCCCTGCAAAGGCAGGGGAGGATATGGGCGCAACCGTGCCCCACCTCTACACCATCGCCGTCGGCTCCAATCGCCCGCATGGCCGCCACGGCCGCCCGCCGCAGGTGGTCGAGGCGGCGATCGCGCGTCTGGACGCGGAGTTCGGCCTGTTCGACGCGTCGCCGATCGTCCTCAATCCGGCGCACGGCAACGCCGGCCGCGACTTCGCCAATGCGGTGGCGATCGTCGAAAGCGACCTCGAACCGCCCGAGATGCTGCGGAGGCTGAAGGGGATCGAGCGCGCCTTCGGCCGCCGCCGCGGCCGCCGCTGGGGCCCGCGCGTGCTCGACCTCGACATCGCGCTGTGGAGCGGCGGCAAGTTCCGGTCGCGGCGCCTCACCGTTCCGCATCGGCAAATTGCGAAACGCAGCTTCGTGCTTCAGCCGCTATCCGCCATCGCGCCAGGCTGGCGGGTTGAAGGCACGACAACCGTTCGCCATCTCGCCCATCGCCTTGCCCGCGGCCGCCCGCAATTGTAACGCCGCCCGCGCACCTGAATGTCAGGGGGCCCATAGCTCAGTCGGTAGAGCAACTGACTTTTAATCAGTAGGTCGCTGGTTCGAATCCAGCTGGGCTCACCAGCCACGCGCACAGGCAGTCCGGGGGACTGCCGAGCACGGGGCTCCGAAGCGAAGCGGAGGGCGTCGCTCGCTAGGGCTAGCGCACCGCTTCATCGATGCCGCTTTCGACCTCCGTTCGAAAACAGCCCCGGTTTCCAACGCAGCACCAACATCAGCACGGTTGGCAACAACATCGTCATCACCAGATCCTTGATGCCCTCGCCATATTGCTGGCCCGGGTCGGGCCATTGCTCGGTCCACAAATCGACCGTCTCGTTCCATAGGATGACCGCGAAAATCCACAGCCACGGAATCCAGGACGACAGCGGCCTCCGCGTCAGAAGCGCGAAGACCAGCCACAGCAGCACACCGATAATGACGTGAAGCGAATCGTGGCTGACGTTCACCGCATGTTCGATGAACAGCTTGCCTTCGTGCCACGTCGTCATGGCCGCGATGACGGCTTCCCAGATTTTGTGCAGGGGTCAGCTCCTCGGAAAACGGCGAATTGGCGCGGCCATTAGCGGATTATGACGTGGCGCGCGGGGCGAAGCTCGGAATCTTCCACCAGCGGCGCACGGCGGCTCGCGAGCAATCCAAGGCACATCGCGAAGCAGGCGCCGATCGCCGCCGTGCGCAACGGAAAATCGACCAGGCTGTGGACCAGGATGGCGGCCGAAGCGATCGCCGCGGCACGGGCGAAGGGACCTGCCTCCGCGGTTCGCCACACGTTCCAGACCGCGACCGCCCACCAGGCGAGAAACAGCAGGATCAACACGATTCCGGCGAGACCCAGTTCGAGTATCAATTCGGCATAATCGTTGTGCGCGTGGACGACGTAGGTGGTCGTGACCTGCTCCGGCTGCTCGTAGAGATGATAGACCTGCCGGAACGACCCGAGGCCGGAGCCGAACGGAAAATAGTCGCCGATTGCGTCGCTCGTGGTTCGAAGAATGTCTTCGCGCGACTGGACCGAGGTTGTTGCACCCTGGCCGAATTTGCCACTGCCGATCGCCGTCGCCTGGAGGGCGGCCACGGCTGCGATCGCCAGGATGCCTGAAAGCACGATCGCCCACGGCCGCAAACGGCCTCCGGGCGGCAGGAGAATGAGCGCGCTCGCGGCGAGCACGGGCAAGACGAGCCCATAGCCGGCAAGCGAACCGTTGAGCGCGATCCCGACCAGCAGGATCAGCCCGAGACCCGCCGACACCGCCAGGATTGCCGAATAGCGTTGCACACTCGCCCGCTCCGACGACGCGGCGATGGCTGCGACAAAGGGCAATGTAACCACAAGCAGCGTCGCCATGTGGTTGGCGTTGGCGAAGAAACCGACAGCTACGCCGACGTTCGTGTCGCGATAAAGATACCAGTGGGAGAGGCCAGAGCCGGAGCTCGCGACCTGGAGTGCGCCGAGCAAAACGCCGGCCGTGGTTCCCGCAATCAGGGCGATCGCGAGCCCGCTCGGGCGGTATGCTTTCAACCGGACGATCGAGCAGAAAATCGCGAGCGGCGGAATAAACCCGAGCAGGGCATCGAACGAGGCATAAGGAGTCAGCGACAGCGGCATGGGCGGAACGGAAAGCCCGATCGCCTCATAGCCGGCGGCGATGGCGGCGCGCGGACCCAGGCGCGGCCAGATCTCCGACGGCAGCGGGGTGAGCTGCAGGGCGGTGACGAGGATGGCGGCGATCGCCAGGACGAGCAGCTGGCGTGCCGGCCGAAGCAACGGCTCGCTCGACGGCGCGGCGGCGGCCCAGGCGATGATCGCGATGCCCGCAAGCTGCAAAGCCATGTTCTGCCAGATGCCCTGCGCGCTTCCGCCGAGGACCAGGCAGGCGAAGAGATAGGCGGGCGCGATCGCCGGGCTCACGCGGCTAAGCACGTCCGTTGCTCCGCTCGATCCTGAGGGTGCCAATCTTCACATCCGATTGCTGCGCGATGTCCGGCGAGCGCCCCGACAGCTCCAGCCATTGCGCCGGGCAATCCTGCGGCACCTCGAAGCTCCAGCCGCGCGTGGCGGCGGTATCGACGTGGACGCCGGCGGGCGCGGATTTGGCCTTGTCGCACCGGATGGACCAGCTCAGCAATTCGGGGTGCGTGCCGCCCGCGCCCAACTTAAAGCGCAGCCGGTAGGTCCCGGACGGGAGCAGCAACAGCTGCCTCGCGAGCACGCCATCTTCCTGACCGTAGAAAAGAACATGAAGGCGGCCGCCGCGCTGGCGCTCGGCAAGGCCCACCGTCGAGGATGTCAGGGTCCAGTTGAACGGCGGAGGAGCGTCCTTAGCCTGGAAGGAAGCGTCATAGATGAGAGTCTGCCGCCCGGCAGCCACGCCGGAAACCGAGGCCCAAATGGCGCGCGCCCGTGCATATTGGCCAGCATCCACCAGGCCGTCGAGGAGTATCGGTAACCACGCGCTACCCGCGTTACGATGCGCCGGACCGGCGAGTTGGAGGATTGCCTCGCTATTGGTGGGATCGCGGGCGAGCGCCGCCAGCACGCCGTCCTCGACTCCGGGCTGGCTGCGGAACAACTGCCGGATTCGCGGCCAATTGGCCGGCGCTTGCGCATAGGCGGCGAGGTAAGGCGCGACCGCGCCGACCCCGCCAGGCGACAGGCGCGCGAGGATCGCCGTCTGCTTCAGCCCTTCGACGGGATTGCCAGAGCGGAAATAATAGTCGGCGAGGAAGTAAGCCGCGGGCAGCGACCGCGGGTCGCGCCACTGTGCGGTCGTGAAATCGCGCTTCGCCTGAGCGGAACGGCCCTCAAGCTGCGCCTCTACCCCGTGGACCATGTACGGCTCGGGCGCCAGCGGCGCCTTGCGCGCGGCATCGTCGATGATCGCGAAGACCGACGACGAAATCCTCGCTCGTTCGCGCGTGGCGCGCCCGATCTCCAGCATGCCGAGCGATAGTTCCACGGACGGATGCTCCGGCCAGATATGCGCCGCCGTGACCGGGCGCGTCTGCGAAAAAGCCTCGACCACCGAATTCCTGACAACCTGCACCGCGAGCAGCAGCGCCACGAGGATCACGAAGAGCCGGCGCGCGATCACCGGACTCGCTGCGTCGCCGCCCTTCTCAGGCGTCCGACTCCTCAACCGCTTCGTCGGTCGGTTGCTCGTCACCGGCCTGCGGAATCATCAGAATTTCGGTCCGGTTCATCCTGCTCTTTCCATAGCCGTAACCGTGGCCATAGCCATAGCGCCCATAACCATAAGCGGCGCCCGAATCGGTCGACTTGGTGAGCGCGACTCCAAGAACGTGAGTGCCGGTAGCCTCCAGCCGGTTCAGGGCCTCGATCGCTCCCCGGGTCCGCGTCTTTCCACTCTCGACGATGAGCAACACGTCGCCGGCCGCCGCCGCGAGCAAAGGCGCGTCGGCGAGCCCGAGCGTCGGCGGACCGTCGATGACCACGAGCTCGAACTCCGCCTCCGCTTCCGCCATGATTTTGCGGATTCGCCCCGTCGACAGGAGGTCCGCTGGGTTCGGTGGCAACGGCCCGCTTGCGAGCAGCCAGAGATCGGGATGCTGGGTCTCGACCGCGTGCTCGGCCAGCGCCTCGTCCGTCGTCAGCAGCTTGCTGAGGCCCACGTCGGTGCTCAACGCCCTGAACGCCGGCTTCCTCAAGTCCCCATCGATGAGCAAGGTGCGCACGCCGCGCCGCGCGAAATTCTGCGCGAGCGCCAGCGCCGACGAGGATTTGCCTTCGCCCGAGGTAGCGCTGGTAATCAGCAACATTCTCGGCATCCCCCCTTCGGTGCTGAAGCGAAGCGCCGCGACGATCGCCGAATAGGCTTCCGACACCATCGACGCGGGATCCTTGAGATTCTCGACGAACGCGTCGTTGGCCTTGGTTTTGGGAACGGTTCCGAGGCACGGCAAAGCGAGCTTCTTCCTGACGTCCTCCCGGCTCTTGATCGTGTCGTTGAGGAACTCGAGCCCGACCGCTCCGGCGATTCCGCAGGCGACACCGAGCCCGAGGCCGAGAATCAGGTTCAGGAACAGGTTCGGCCGGTACGGAAGCGAAGGCGCGATCGCCCGGTCGACGATCGACACAGGTGACACGCCAACTCCGCCGGCGACGCCGATCTCCTTGTAGCGCTGGAGCAGCGCATCGTAGAGCGCGCGGTTCGTATCCACGTCGCGTTGCAGGATGGTGTATTTGATGCTCCGGCCGCGCAGGTCCAGCACCTGTCCCTTGAGGTTCGCGACGCGCGCCTTCAGCGCATTTTCCGCCGACAGGGCCGCGCGATAGTCCGCCAACAGGCTGTTGGTGCGGCCGGACGATGTCACCGCCGACGCTTTCGCGATCTGCTTGTCCAGTTCCTCGATCTGCGAGCTGAGGGCGACCATGTCGGGGTGGTCCGGCTTCAGATAGGTGCGCTTCTGCTGATATTCGGCCTGAAGCTGGGCCCGCTGCTGGCGCAATGCCTGCGTGCTTGCCGCGACATCCTCGGTCGGACCTGTCGCGAGCTCGCTCCGATAGGCGCCTTCTGCGGCTACCCGGCGGGCGGTCGCCACGGCGAGCGCGTCGTTGAGCTTCATCAGGGAATCGCCTTGCAGCGAACCCGTATCGCCGGTCGACTTGCCTTCGGCATCGGTGGAAGTGTTGATGATCCCCTGCGCCTGCGCATAAGCGACGAGCGAACGCTCGGAACGTTCGAGATCGCCGCGGGTCTTGTTGATCTGGCGCTCGAGGAACTTTCGGGCATAGGCCGAGGATTCGTACCGCCGCTGAAGCGCCGTGTTGATGAAGCTGTCGGCAACCCCGTTCGCAATCGTCGCCGCCAACTGGGGCGACGTCGAATCGTAGCTGAACTTGATGAGCTCGCCCGTTTCGGGGGGAACGACGTTCAATCCGCGCGAGACAAGCATCGTCGCCTCATTCAGCCGCCTCGATGCATCCGCGTCCTGCGGCACGAAATCTGCATTGTTGGCGAGATTGAGCTCCTGCGCGGTCCTTTCAGCGACGCTGCGGCTGCCGACAAGGCCCACCTGAGTGGCGACGAAGTCGTACGCGTCCCGGGTGGTGAAATCGGCGTCGCCCGATTTGTCGCTCGTTACCTGGAAAGTCGGCGGATTGGCCTGGAGCGTGACCCAGGCGCGATAGACGGGTGTGGTGAGGAGCGTCACCAATATGGCTCCGGCGAGTCCCAGCGCGACCGCGCCCAGCACGAGCCAGCGCCAATGGTGGATGATCCGCACGAGCGTCGCGAAATCGAGGATGTTGGTCGCGGCATAGCTGCGCTGGCCGCGGCGACCGGCGTCCGCGTCGTAACGGGCGATCGGCCAGGGTCCTTCGTTCGGGACGGCCAGACTGTTGTTCACCTTGCCCTACCCCCTGCGTCGCCGCCCGCGCTCAGAATGGCCTGAAGACCGACAGCAACGGCCAGCTCTGGAACAGCTGCTTCTGGAACGCTTTGACCTTGGATCCGTCCACCACGATGATATCGCCGGGATAGATCGCCGGGTCCTGCGCATTGCCGCGCCGGATGGCCGTCAGGTCGAAGGCCGCTGCCTGGCGTTTGCCGTCGATCATCCGGAACACCGCGACGCGCCGGGCATTCGCATCGTCGCTCGTGCCCTTTGCCATCGCGACCGCCTGGATCAGCGATACCGGCCCCGCGACCGGAAATTGCCCCGATTCCTTCACGGCGCCATCGACCGTGACGACATGCGCGGTCGATTCCTTGATCGCCACGCTGACGTCCGGATGCTCGAAATACTTCTGCCCCAGCTTTTGCGTAAGTTCGTCGTCAAGCTGCGCGGTGGTGAGATTCACCGCCTCGACTTCCCCGACGAGCGGAAGCGAAATGTGCCCGGCAAGATCGACGTCATAGTCTCCGGAAAGCTCGTCGGATTTGAAGACCTTGATGGTCAGTCTGTCGAGCGGCGCGATCCGGTAGTTCGCATCCAGAGTCTGAACCTTCGGCGCGTCGGGCATCGCCAGGGGCCGGTCGTAGGGAATCGAGCCTCCACGTGTGTCGGCACAGCTCACCGTCAGCAATGCTGCGGCAACTACTGCGGTTGGGATGAGAAGCTCCCGGACCTGTGCAGGGGACACGATCATTTCTCGCGAACCAATACGCTCGTTCCCCCTGGCGCACTACATCCAGCCTCCAAACCGGTACCCTCCAAACCGAATTAAATCAATGAATTCCAGTCACCTCTTTATCCACCGATAACCGCGTATCGAGAAACCACCTGCGCGGTCCGTCGATGGCCAAAGCTGTAAGGACGCCGGTCCGATAGGCGCCCGTATCGATTCCGATGCGGTTTCGCCGGACCTCCACTTCGGGGCTGATCGTGTGGCCATGGACGACGACGAAGCCGTGGTCACTGTCGTCGAGCAGAAATAGCTCTCGAATCCAGCGGAGGTCCGACTGGCGCTGCTGGTCGATTTCGATCCCGGGGCGAATGCCCGCGTGGACGAACAGATAATCGCCGAAGCGGCATGTATCGACGAACTCCCCGAGGAATTGCCGATGCTCGTCCGGAATGGCCTTCCCGACGATGTCCAACGCCTCGCGCTCGCTTTGACCGGCGAACTGTTGCGCATCGACCCCATAACTTTCCAGGCATTCCGACCCGCCGAACGAACGCCACTTGGCAACGAGTCCCGTCTGCCGCGCGAGGATCCGGAGGAGAACCTCCTCGTGATTGCCGAGCAGGAACATGGTGCGCACGTTGTCCCGGCGATAGGTCCGGAGCCGTTCTACAACCTGTGCCGAAGCAGGGCCGCGGTCGATGAGATCGCCGACGAAGACGATGAGCGCCTTGTCCGTCCGATGCCGGTCCAGCTCGGAATGGATTTTCGCAAGCAGCTGGTCGAGCAAGTCCAGACGGCCGTGGACGTCGCCGATCACATAGGCGCGCCAGTCCCGAGCGCCCGCCGGGCCGCGATTCCGTCGAGAGGAGAGACCGACCATGCCATCCTTGGGTCAAACGTTTCCGAGACTGTCGAGCGCCCCCAGATAGGCGCGCACTACCACTTTCTCACTAAATCCTTCCTGAACCTTTCGCCGCGATTCGGCCCCCATCGCGGCGCGGCGCTCGTCGGGAAGGTCGGCCAGCCGCCGCATCGCGTCGGCCAACGAACCCGGATTGCGCACTTCGCACCGGAATCCGTTCACGTCTTCGACGACCAGCTCGCGGCATCCGGGTACGTCCGTTGTCACCAGCGGCCTTCCCATCGCACCGCCTTCGAGCAAAGAGCGGGGAAGTCCTTCGCTATAGGATGGAAGGACGACGGCGTTTGCTTCACGAATGAAGGGCCTCACGTCCGTGGTTTCGCCCATATATTCGATCACGCCTTCCTCACGCCAGGCCTCTAGCTCGGGCCGGTCAATCGAAGTCCGGTTCCCCTCGTCGATCCCGCCGAGAAGCTGAAAACGCGCGCATGGCAGATGCGGGCGCAACATGCGCGCGGCGGCGACATATTCGCGGATGCCTTTGTCGCCCAGCAGGCGCGCGATCAGCAGGAAGATCGGCGCGCCCGACGGAAGCGGCGCCGGTGCGAAGCGATCGAGATCGATGCCCGAACCCGGCAGCAGCCGCGCCTGGACCTCGCGGACAATTCCGCGGTCGAGAAACAGGCGCCTGTCGTCGGGATTATGGAAGAAAACGGTCGACGCCCGGCGGAATGCCCTCCGGTATAGAAGGGAAACGATCCGCTGCAGAGGGCCGCGCCGCATGAACGCGGTCCCAAGCCCGCTCACATTGGCGATTACCGGAATCCGGAGACTGGACGCCGCCATCGCCCCGTAGATGTTTGGCTTCGCCGTGAATCCGAGGAACGCGAACGGGCTGAGATGCTTGAGCGCACGGCGATACCGCATCAGCAACAGCAGGTCGGCGACCGGATTTAGCCCCGACCGATCCATCTCCAGCTGGACGAGCTTAATCCCGAGTTCTTCGAGCCGCGCCGAACCCTCGCGATCGGCCGGAGCGAGTGCAACGGGCGTATAACCCGCCTCCCGAAGCCCGCGCACGAGCCCTGCTCGAAAGTTGGTGATGTTCCAGATGCTGTTCGCGGCGAGGACAACGGTGCGCGCCGCTGGCTCCATGCGTCAGGCGCTGAGCAGCTGAAAGTGCGGGATTTCCACGTCGAAGGCGGCGCCATTCTCGTCGACCATCCGGTAGCTTCCGCTCATCGCCCCGCTCGACGTGTCCAGCGGGCAGCCCGAAACATAATCGAAGCTGGCCCCGGGGGCGATCAGGGGCATTTCCCCGACGACTCCCTCCCCCACTACCTCGTGGATCGTCCCTCGGCCGTCGACGATCGTCCAGCTGCGCGACAGCAGCTGAACTGCGGTGTCCGAGCCGTTCTCGACCCGAACGTGATACGACCAGAACCAGCGGTTCGACGAAGGGTCCGACTGCTCGGCAAGGAAGCTGACCGCCACGCGAACGGCAATGCCGCGGGTGATCGCGACATTCGGAAACAGCATGGCGAGCGTGTCGATGGTCACGCATTCACCTTAGCAACCGCCGAAAACCGCACAACTAGGCTAGGCCGCCCGCCCGGCGCATTCGTTCGACGAGCCGCGAGCGGGCCTCGATCAGCGGCTTCGAACGGTCGGTGAGCAGGTCGCGGGCGAGGAAATGGCCGGTAAGCTCCAGGCCGTCGGCTATTTCCTTCCAGCCGGCGGGTCCGCCTTCGCGCACGAACTTCGGCAGCGGCAGGAGCTTGCCTGCATAAGGCTCGGCTTGGGCGGCGCTGACGGCGCGCCCGGATTTCGGACTGACGGCGACGAGATTGTCGTTGCCGCCCGTGACGGCGCAGCGTTCGAGATCGAGGCCAAAGCCGAGTTCGGACAACAGCAGCAGCTCATAGCGGACGAGCGCCGCGCCCCATCCGCTCGCCGAAGGCGCGGCTTCGATGGCATCGAGAAGCCCCTCCAGCGCGAGGAAAATCGCCGGATAGGGCTGTCCCTCCGGCAGCGCCGTCGCGGTCAGCACCGTCGCCCATTCGATGGCCGAGGCCGGTAACGGCTCGGAGAGGAGCGGCCCGCGGCTGTGGACCAGCTCGATCACACCTTGGGGAAGCTGCGTATCCGTGCGGGCGCTAAGCTGCGCCTCGACGACATTGCCGGCAATGAGCATCGGCCGCATTCGACGACCGCGCGCGCCCCGGACGTAGGCGGCCTGAAGTCCGTGCCCGGGAGTCATCAGCCGGACGACCGCGCCATGTTCGCCGTGGCTTCGAAGAGCGCAGACGATGGCGGGCGTGGTGAAGCGCATCAGTTCCTCCCCATCGCCCTGCGATGGGGAGGGGAACCATCGAACGAAGATTCAATGGTGGAGGGGTGAGGAGAGGGGCCATTTACCCCTCCACCAGCTGCGCTGGTTCCCCTCCCCACGAGCTTCGCTCGCAGGGAGGATCGAGAAAGGCTAACCCATCGGATGGAAATAATCATAGACCTGCCGCGCCGTCGCCTTGCTGATGCCCGGTGCCTTCTCGAGGTCGTCAAGCGCCGCGCCTTTCACCGCCCGCGCGGTGCCGAAATGCATCAGCAGCGCCCGCTTGCGCGTCGGACCGATTCCGGGAACCTCGTCCAGCGTCGAGGTCGTCAGGCTCTTCGCCCGCTTTGCCCGATGCGTACCGATGGCGAACCTATGAGCTTCGTCGCGCAGGCGCTGGAGATAGAACAATAAAGCAGAGTTCGGCTGCAGGGTGATCTCGCGCCCGCCAGGCAAGTGGAAGACTTCGCGACCCTCGCGCCCGTGATGCGGCCCCTTGGCGACTCCGACCACCGGCACGTCGTGGACGCCCGCATCCTCGAGCACCTCGCAGACCGCCGACACCTGCCCCTTGCCGCCATCAATCAACAGCAGGTCGGGCCATTCCCCGCTTTGCCGGTCGGGGTCCTCCTTCTCCAGCCGGGCGAAGCGCCGCTCAAGAACCTCGCGCATCATCGCGAAATCGTCGCCCGGCTGCGTCTCCGGCCGCTTGATGTTGAACTTGCGATAGCTGTTCTTGCGGAAGCCCTCGGGTCCCGCGACGATCATCGCTCCGGTCGCATTCGTCCCCATGATGTGGCTGTTGTCATAGACTTCGATGCGCTTCGGCACATCGGCAAGCTCGAACGTGTCGGCCAGCTCGCGCAAAATCTTGCCTTGGGTGGTCGTTTCCGCGAGCCGGCGATCGAGCGCCTCCTCCGCATTGCGCTTCGCCTGGTCGATGAGCTTGCGCCGCGCGCCGCGCTGGGGATGCTCGATGCTGACTTTCCGTCCGGCGCGCTCCGACAGCGCCTGTTCGAGCAGCTCCTCATCGCCAAGCTCGCGATCCAGCAGGATGCGCTTCGGCGGCGGCATGTCCTCGTAGAATTGGACGAGAAAACTGGAAAGGACTTCAGCTTCCGGAACGTCGTTCACATGAGCCGGAAAGAAGGCCCGATGACCCCAATTCTGCCCGCCGCGAATGAAGAACCCCTGGATCGACACGGTGCCTCCCTTGCACGCGAGCGCAAACACATCGGCATCTCCGAGTCCTTCGGCGTGCACAGTCTGGCTGCCCTGGATGTACGTCAGCGCGCGCAGCCGGTCGCGATAGACGGCGGCAAGCTCGAAATCCTGTCGTTCGGCGGCCTCGGCCATGAGCCGCGAAAGGCGCGACTGAACGCCGGTCGATTTGCCGGCAAGGAACTGCTTCGCCTCGCCGACCAGCTCGCCATACTCCTCCTCGCTGATCCGCCCGACGCAGGGCGCCGAGCAGCGCTTGATCTGATAGAGCAGGCACGGCCTCGACCTGTTATCGAAATAACTGTCGGAACAGCTTCTTAGCAGGAAAAGCTTCTGAAGCGCGTTAAGCGTGCGGGTGACCGATCCGGCGCTCGCGAACGGACCGAAATACTGCCCTTTGATGCGCCGCGCGCCGCGATGCTTCTGGATTCGCGGAAAGGCGTGATCTTCGCGCAGGAGGATGAAGGGAAAGCTTTTGTCGTCGCGCAGCAGCACGTTGTAAGCGGGCCGGAAGCGCTTGATGAGCTGCGCCTCCAGCAGCAGCGCCTCTGCCTCGGTACGCGTCGTAACGATGGTCATCGACCGGGTCTGCGCGACCATCCGCTGCAGCCGCTTCGGCAGCTTGGCGACCTGGGTGTAGTTGGTGACGCGGTTCTTCAGCGCCCGTGCCTTGCCGACATAGAGCACGTCGCCCCGCGCATCCTGCATACGATAGACGCCGGGCCGGCGCGGAAGCGTCTTCAGCACCTCGCGGATCGCCGCCACGCCCTTCTCGAGGTCCGGCTGGTCCGCCCCGCGCACAGCATAGGTCGCCTGCTCCTCGTTGAAGCGCTCGGACGAACGGGGATGATCGGGACGGTCGGCTTTGGTCACGCCGCCGAGATAGACACTAGCGGCAGCTGGCGCGAGTGGTCAGGCCGCCGCCCTCGCCTCTTCTTCCTCTGCGAGCATCCAGTCGACGGCCGCGCGGGCGTGGATTGCGGTGGTGTCGTAGACCGGCAGGACGTTGGCGCGAGCGTCCACGGCGAGCACCAGCTCGGTGCACCCGAGGATGACCGCCTGGACCTTCTTCTTGGCGAGCTCGGTGATGAGCGTCTTCAATTTGCGCTGGCTGTCGCGGACCACGCGGCCGGCGGCGAGCTCGTCGAAGATGATCCGGTCGACCTCCCGCATCGAGGCTGCATCGATTGGCGCGAGCAAGATGCCGCGCGATTCGAGGCGCGCGCGGACGAACGGCTCCGTCATCGTAAAGCGAGTGCCGAGCAGCGCCACGCGCGTGCGGCGGTCGGCCGCGAGCCGATCGGCGGTCGCATCGGCGATGTGCAGCATCGGGATATTGAGCTGCGGCGCGACGAAATCATAGGCCTTATGGCCGGTGTTCGAGGCAATGAGCACGCCGTCCGCGCCGCTCGCCTGGAGCCGCTTCGCCGCCTCAAGAGTCACGCGGGACACGCCATCCCAGTCGCCGGCATGCTCCATCTCGGCGATAGGAGCGAGGTCGAGGCTTTCGATCGCCAGCCGGGCGCTGTGCAGGCCGCCGAGCCGCTGAGCGACCCCGCGGTTGATATGATCATAGTACAAGGCGGTCGATGACCAGCTCGTACCCCCGACGATGCCAAGCTTACGCAACCTTACACCCCTTCCCCGCTCCCGTTCGCCCGATTCGGTGGAATCGGGCGCTGCCCCGCGGCGACTGTCCTGCAACTTCTCTGCTCCAGCAAGTGGTAACGATCTGGTTTACCAAGAAATTAATCGCCGTACCGGCGCAATGTCGAATAGCTTGCCAACAGAGTGGCCGAGGAACCAAAAAGCGCCGATGAACGGTGAAGCGCAAACGAGCGGGTCGGTCCTGATGGTGCGGCCGGCGAGCTTCGGCTTTCATGCCGAGGCGGCCGAGTCGAACGTCTTCGCCCATGCAGAGCCGGACACCGATCTAACCGCCGCCCTTCGCGAATTCGACGGCGTCGTACAGCGGCTGACCGACGCGGGAGTCGAGGTGCTGATCCTCGACGACACGCCTGACCCGCCAAAGCCGGATGCGGTGTTTCCGAACAATTGGGTCACGTTCCACGCCGATGGGACGATGGTGCTCTACCCGATGGCGACGGCGGCTCGACGGCTTGAGCGCAATCCCGAGGGATTGAAGGCGCTGCTTGCGAGCCACGGATTCGGGGTCCGACGAGCGGTAGATCTCAGTATCCACGAGCGGGACGGCGAGTTCCTCGAAGGCACCGGCAGTCTCGTGCTCGACCGGCCGCGGCGCCGGGCTTACGCGAATCTCAGCCCCAGAACCGACGCGGCCGCGATCGCCGACTTCGACGAGCGGCTCGGCTGGTCGACGCTGATATTCGAGGCGCGCGATCGCGCGGGCCGCCCAATCTATCACACCAATGTCGCGATGAGCTTCGGTGCGCGGTTTGCAATGCTCTGCACGGAGGCGATCGTCCCGGAATATCGCGAGCGCCTCATCGCCGAAATCGGTGCGAGCGGGCGGACGCTCATAGAAGTCGACTATGAGCAGATGGGCCAGTTCGCCTGCAACTTGATCGAGCTGAGCGGACGCGACGGCCCGGCGATCGCCCTCTCCTCCACGGCGCGACGCAGCTTCAAACCCCAGCAATTACGACTCCTCGAAAGTTTCGGCGAGCTGGTCGACGCGGACATCCCGACCATTGAAACGGTCGGCGGCGGAAGCGTCCGCTGCATGATCGCCGACATCCACCTGCCGCGACCGGCTTAGAATGAGGTCCTAGGCGGGCTTCCGGAAGCGATAGACGATCTTGTCGGTGTGCCGGCGGATCGACGGGTCGAACACGATTTTCTTGTGATCGTCCGCCGGGTTGCGGAGCAGCGGCGATTCGGCCTCCAGCACGAAGCCTGCCGCTTCGAAGTCCTTGCGGACCACCGCCGGATCGATCCGGTGCAACGCCTGGGCGACGGCGCGCGTGTTTCCGCCTGGGTTGGCGACATGGTCGATGACGCCGAGAACGGCGCCCGGCTTCATCGATTGGTACAGCGCACGCACGAACGGCCGCGGGTCCATGCGCGGGAACTTATACTCTTCGCTCTGCCAGTAGAGATCGTGGTAATCGAGGTTGAACATCACGAAATCATAGGTGTTTTCCGGCAGCTTGATGTGCGCAGCCGGGCTAACGATCAGGCGGAGATTGGGCACAAGCCCGTGGAGCTTCTCCCAATTCTTCCGCGTCGTCTCGCTGACGAAATTCTCGGATTCCCAGCTGTCGACCGAGCCCTGCGGACCGACGCCGCGAGCCATGATCATCCCGTAATATCCGCCGCTGCCAAACAGATCGAGCGCGCGATCGCCCTTCTCGAGGCCGAGGAACTGCAGCACCGCGGCCGGCTTGCGATAGGCGTCGAGCTCGCGCATCGCGGCGGTTCGATCGGGCGCCGCGACGGCCGATGTTGCGTCGGCGGGTTCGGCCGTTGCCGGAACGGCCGCGCAAGTCAGAAGTGCCGCGGCAAGGATGAGTCCGATCCGCATCACGCTTCTCCCGTACTGTTCTACAGGTCTCAGGCGCTCGCTGCTCGATCGCGCGGCAGTGCGCTAGCCCGATCCGGATGAACGCGGCGGATTGTTCGTCGAACGGCCGGAAAACCGCTCAGCCGAGCGCCTTTACGATCTCCTCCGTCATCTTCTTGGCGTCGCCAAGGAGCATCATCGTATTGTCGCGATAGAACAGCTCATTGTCGATGCCGGCATAGCCGACGCCACCCATCGATCGCTTCACGAACAGGCAGGTCCGCGCCTTCTCCACATCCAGCACCGGCATTCCGTAGATCGGCGAACTCTTGTCGTTCTTCGCCGCGGGATTGGTCACGTCGTTCGCGCCGATAACGTAAGCGACGTCGGTCTGCGCGAACTCGCTGTTGATGTCGTCGAGCTCGAATACCTCGTCATAGGGCACGTTCGCCTCAGCCAGCAGCACATTCATGTGTCCCGGCATACGCCCGGCGACCGGGTGGATCGCATATTTGACCGCGACGCCCTTGGCTTTGAGCAAATCGGCCATTTCGCGGACAGCGTGCTGCGCCTGAGCGACCGCCATGCCGTAGCCGGGGACGATGATCACCTGCTCGGCCTGGCTCATCAGGAAAGCCGCGTCTTCGGCCGAACCGCGCTTGTACGGGCGGTCGATCGCCGCCGATTCGCCGCTGCTCGCAACCGCGCCGAATCCTCCCGCGATCACGGAAATGAAGCTGCGGTTCATCGCACGGCACATGATGTAGCTGAGGATCGCGCCCGAGCTTCCGACCAAGGCGCCGGTGATGACCATCGCCGTGTTGTGCAGCGTGAAGCCCATCGCCGCCGCTGCCCAGCCCGAGTAACTGTTCAGCATCGAGATCACGACCGGCATGTCGGCGCCGCCGATCGGGATGATCAGCAGGAAGCCAATTGCGAAGCTGAGCGCAACGATGAGCCCGAATACCCACGGACCCTGATCTTGCGTGAAGTAAGCGATGAGAATGAGGATCGCGGCCATCGTGCCGAAATTGATGACGTGCCGCAGCGGCAGGAGGATCGGCTTGCCCGACATGTTGCCGTTCAATTTCAGAAAGGCGATTACCGAGCCCGAGAAGGTGATCGCACCGATCGCCACGCCGAGGCCCATCTCGATCCGGCTGACGGGCAGGATGCTCACGAACGAAGGCGAGGCGATAGGGGTGATCCGGACAGCGATGCCGAACGCTTCGGGGTTGAGATAGGCCGCGGCACCGACCAGCACCGCCGCCATGCCGACCAGGCTGTGGAACGCCGCGACCAGTTGCGGCATCGCGGTCATCTGGATCTTGCGGGCGATGACCAACCCGATCCCGCCGCCGATGAGGATGGCGGCCAGCATCTCGAGAGCCGTCCGGCCATCTATCCTGACATTGTAAGCGTCGATGCCCGTTCGCATCGTGTCGACCGGGGCGTGCGTGATGACCGTCGTCACCACGGCAATCGCCATGCCGACTATGCCGATGAGATTGCCTCTGCGGCTGCTTTCGGGGTTCGACAGCCCGCGGAGCGCGAGGATGAAGCAGACGCCCGCGATCAGATAAGCGAGCAGCACCCAGGCCGGCTGCGCGTGTGCTGCGGCCTCAGGCATGGTGGCCTCCCGCCAAATTCTTCCCCGGCACGGGGAGGGGGACCATGGAGCGAAGCGGAATGGTGGAGGGGACCCACGGTCGAAGCGGCGGAGAGGTGGGGCCCCTCCACCGCGCTGTCGCGCGGTCCCCCTCCCCGTTCCGGGGAGGATTTTCAGTAGCGCCCCTCACTTCCGCTCCTTCCGCTTGTACATCGAGAGCATGCGCTGGGTGACGGCGAAGCCGCCGAAGATATTCACACTGGCCAGCGCGACCGCGATCAGACCGAGCCATTTGGAGCTGGCATGACCGCTCGCCGCCGAGGCGATCAGCGCACCCACGACGATCACGGAGGAGATTGCGTTGGTGACGCTCATCAGCGGCGTGTGCAGCGCCGGCGTGACGGACCAGACGACGTAATAGCCGACGAAGCAGGCCAGAACGAAAATCGACAGGATGGAAATGAAGTCCATCGATCCTCCTTAATCGCGCGAAAAGCAGCAAACGCAGCGGTCGTACGCGCGAGCGTGCGCGTGCGCGTGCGCGCACGCGAGGCGAACGGGTCGGACATGGCTGCGGCGAGACGATTGTTGCGAATGCATCGGGCGACAGTCATGCACAAAACGCCGCTGTAGGACAGAGGCATTCACGACCCCGACTTCCGGGACGCCGTTAAATGCGACGAGGTTATCGCTTTCCTAACCTTTTCGCGCGCATGCGTATGCGGGTGTTGACCGCCAAATCCGCCAAGACCGACCGGAGATCGTGGAAGCTGCTTCTGTGGGCGGCGATCGCGGGGCTGATTTTTGGACTGATCGGATTCGGCGAAATCGCCGAAGACTGGCTACGCGTGGCGCGCAACGGCTTCCACAAGCATAAAGCCAGCGGCGACATTGTACTGTTGCTCATCGACGATCATTCACTTCGGGAGATCGGCAACTGGCCGTGGCCGAGACGGAAAGATGGGGAGCTAGTTGACCGGCTCACCGCCGAGGGAGCCAAGAGAATCTTCTTCGACATCAATTTTTCGTTCACGTCCAATCCGCGTGATGACCGGGCATTCGCGGAATCGATTCGCCGTTCAAAACGGGTAACGCTGTTCGTCCGATCGAAAATTGGCGCCAACGGCTCGCCTCAGCGAGTCCAGGACCTTCCGCTTCCAATGTTTGCAGCCCACGCAAATCTCGGCGCTGCAAGCTTCTATTACAATTACCAGAACGCAGTGTGGGACGTCCCCTATGCTGCGACCATTCGGGGAGGAACAGCCCCGTCTTTCGCTGCGGCGATCGCAAACGTTCAAGGGAAAACGGACTCGAACTTTCCCGTGGATTACTCGATCGACCCGCGGAGCATCCCCTCTTATTCAGCGGGTGACGTTTTAACCGGCAAAATTGGCGCAAGGCAGCTTGCCGGCAAAGACGTGATCATTGGTATCGGTACCGATGTGGTCGGCGATACCTATTTCATCCCCGGGTATGGCAAAGCATTCGGTGCACACGTCCATGCCATCGCAGCCGAAACATTGAAGGAAGGAAGGCCGGTCGACTTCGGCTGGCCACTGTCCCTGGCCTTCGGACTGGCTGCCGCTGCTCTCGGAGTTACGCGTAAGCGCCTAGTGTCGCGAATCTTCAGCTTTGCGGCTGGACTGGCGGTACTGCTCGTCGTTCCGGCGTTCCTGGAAGCCAATCTCATCTTCGTCGATGTGACTCCCGGAATCTTCATCCTCATGTTGGTAGCCGGCGCACTCACTTGGCGACGATACCGTGTGCGCGGCTTCGTCGATCCCGTGTCGAATCTGCCGAACCTCAACGCGCTTCGAGCCAATCGCGATGGCCGCAATCAAGCCCTGATCGCCGCGCGTGTGCTGAACTACGAGGAAATCGCAGCGACGCTTGCAGGTGACAGCGAGCACCAACTGACCGAGCAAATCGTGTCGAAACTGCGCGTCGGGGGACCGGAGCGCATCTTGTATCAAGGGGACGGGGGAATTTTCGCTTGGTTCGAAGACCCCAAAGCGCCGTTCGGTAACCATCTCGACGCTCTCTACTCAATGTTCCGCAATCCGGCGCGCGTGGGGAAGCTGTCGATCGATCTTTCCATCTCATTCGGCGTGGAGGTCGGAAGCGGTCGTTCAGCTGCGAGCCGCCTCGCGAGCGCCCTCGTCGCCGCAGACGAAGCTGCGCATGACGGACTAAAGTGGAAATATCACGACCCCGACACGCTGCGGGACGCGTCCTGGCGCCTGTCGATGCTGAGCCAGCTGGACGAAGCCATCGACCGCGGCGAGGTATGGGTTGCCTATCAGCCCAAGCTCGACATCGCGACGCGCCGGATCACAAGCGCAGAAGCGCTTGCGCGCTGGACCCACCCTGAGAAAGGCCCGATCGCGGCGAGCGAGTTCGTGGGAGCGGCGGAACAGCACGACCGGATCGGCAAGCTGACCGACTTCGTGCTCGAGAAAGCGGTCGCCGCCGCAGCGCAGATCAACAAGCGCGGTACCGAATTCAACATCGCGGTTAATCTGTCTGCGCGGCTGCTGTCGGACAAGGGCTTCACGCTGCGCCTATCCGCGTTGCTCGCACGCCACGGCCTGTCGCCGCGGCATCTGACGCTGGAGCTGACTGAAACGGCTGCCGTTACCGGAAGTGGTGAGGGGCTGGAGATGATCGCGCGCCTCCGCGACCTTGGCGTGATCATTTCGATCGACGATTACGGCACCGGCCTGTCCACCCTGGACTATCTGAAAAAGATTCCCGCCAACGAAATCAAGATCGACCAGAGCTTCGTTCGGGGCATGGTCGACAATCGCAGTGACCGGTTGATGGTCCAGTCGACCATCGGCCTCGCCCACTCGCTCGACCGCAAGGTCGTCGCCGAGGGGGTGGAGGAGCAAAACATTCTCGATTTGCTGAGCGAAATGAAATGCGACATCGCTCAAGGCTTCGCAATCGGACGGCCGATGAGCCTCGATCATCTTGCAAAGCGGGTCGCGTCCCAGCGCAAGCGTAGCGCAGCCTGAATTCCTCGCCGGTTTGTGGCCGGCCGCGCCTAGTCCGATCCGTCAAAAGTCTCACTGAACTCTGAGCGCTTCTGCCCGTAGAGGCGAGCTGTTCGCCGCTTTGGTGAATCATTTGCTAACCATGTCGATTAAGGTTAATAGTCCCTCCATCTGTCGAATCGTAGTTGGAAACGGGGACTTGGAAATGAAGAAGACAAAAGCCGGACGCGGCTTCTGGACTTGGCTGATGGGTGGTGGCTGGTCGTCGGGCGGAGGCAACGGCTAAAGGCCTTCGCCAGTTTCGTAACTGGACCGCGAAATCAAAGACTTAGAAGGCGCTCGCTCGCGTAGCGGGTGCCTTTGTCTTGCCTGCATGCCGGATAGAATCAGGCCGCTGGCGCTCGCTTGAACCGTGCGCTAGCGCCCGTCCATGCTGCGCCAGGAAAGCCATTCGCTTGCGATTCGCGCGAGTCGCGCGGGGCTTCACGAAATCACCGATTCCGTCGAATCCTGGGTGACCGGGACCGGAATCCGCGACGGGCTGTTAACGATTTTTTCCCGCCACACCTCGGCCTCGCTGATCATCCAGGAGAATGCGGCTCCGGCCGCGCGGCGCGACCTCGAAGCCTATTTCGCGCGCATCACGCCCGAAAACGGTTGTTACGAGCATGACGAAGAAGGACCCGACGACATGCCCGCGCATCTCCGCAGCGCCCTCACCGCCACACAGCTGTCGATTCCCGTCCGCGACGGACGCCTCACACTCGGCACCTGGCAGGGCATCTTCCTGTTCGAGCACCGCCGCAGCACGCCGGAGCGTGAGATCGCGCTCCATTTGGTTGGGGAGTAAATATCCTCCCCTCGATTTTCGAGGGGAGGGGGACCGCACGAAGTGTGGTGGAGGGGTCTTTCAGCGTTCAAGAAGACCCCCTCCACCAGCTGCGCTGGTCCCCCTCCCCTGCAAATGCAGGGGAGGGAAAGAGATGAGCGCGGAATCGGTTCGCCGCTGGATTGCGGAGCACGCGCCCGACCTGCCGATTATCGAGATGGAAGGCACGACAGCGACCGTCGCAACCGCCGCCGAGGCGCTCGATGTTGTGCCAGGGCGGATCGCGAAGACGCTCGCCGTGCGCGCGGGCGAGCATCTCTTCCTCCTCTGCACGCGCGGCGATGCGCGGCTCGACAACCGCAAGTGCAAGGACGAATTCGGCGCGCGGCCGCGGATGCTCGGACCCGAGGAAACGTGCGAGTTGACGGGGCATCCGGTCGGCGGAGTCTGTCCGTTCGGCCTCAAGACTCCCCTGCCCGTCTATCTCGACGAGTCGCTCAAGGCGTTCGACATCGTCTACCCGGCCGGCGGCTCGCTCAACACCTCGGTCGAAGTTGCAACCGAACGCCTGTTCGGTCTGGTCGCCGAACGCTGGGTCGATCTATGCCGGTTGCCGGACGAAGCGCGCGGGGCTTAGCTCGTCCGGAGTGACGCCGGAGACCGGCCAGCGCTGTCCCGCGATCAACGCCGCCGTCACCGCCGCCATTGCCGGCGACGTCTGCAGCCCGAAGCCACCCTGCCCCGCGAGCCAGAAGAAGCCTTCCGCGTCCGGCGCGAAGCCGGCGGCGGGATGGTGGTCCGGCGTGAATGTCCGAAGACCCGCCCATCGGCTATGGATGTGCCGCACCTCGACGGTCGTGCGCTCCTCTATTCGGTAAGCCGCGAGCGCGACTTCATATTCGTCCGGCTGGGCGTCCATCGGCTCGCTAAGCACCTCGTCCATCGGCGAGGCGAACAGCCGCCCGCTCTCCGGCGCGAAATAGAGCTCGTCGCCGACTGTCTTGGCGAACGGCAGCGAATCGAGGTCCGTGCCCGGTGGCGCGTCGAAGGTGATGATCGTCCGCCGCTTGGGCTCCAGTCCCAGCGGAGGGACACCCGCGAGATTCGCGACCAAGTCCGCCCATGAACCTGCGGCATTGACCAGGATCGGCGCCGACCAGCGTTCGCCTTTCTCGCTCGCCACATGCCACGCGCCGTCGCGCCGCTCGATCCGGTTGATGCGCCCGCCGGTGTGAAGCTCGTCGCCGTTGCTTCTCAGCGCGCGCAGATTGCCCTGGAGCATCGCGTGCGCGTCGAGGCGGATCGCGTCGTGGTCGGCAAGGCCGTAGAGCGCATCGTCTTTCAGCAGCGGACAGAGCGCGTGAACGCCCTGCGCATCGAGCCGCTCCATCTGAGCGAATGCCGAGATTTCCGAGTCGAGCCTATCGAGCGCTTCGCGCTCGTCCTCGCGCGCGTGAACGAGCACTGGCATTCGCCTCCCCAGCGGCGTGTCCGTGAAATGCTCCGGCGGATCGTCGAAGAAGGCCTTGCTCGCCAGTGTCAGCGCACGGACGAGCCGGTCTCCCAAGGCATAATGGAGCATGGTCGCGCTTCGGCCGGACGAATGATAGCCGACCTGCTCCTCGGCCTCGAGCACCGTGACTCGCGCGTGGGGCGAGAGCGCCGCCGCGGCGGACAGACCGGCGATCCCCCCGCCGATGACCAGGATGTCGGGCGTGCTCACCGGCGTCAGGCGGCCGCGAGTCGTTCGTTCACAATCTTGCCGCCTTGAGTCAGGCGGATGCCCTTCACGATCTCGTCGTCATCGGGAAGCACGGGGCGCGCCTGCTCCTTGTCCCAGAACGCGCTCAGGAAATTGTAGAGGTTGCGCGAAAACAACGCCGAGGCATCGGCCGCGAGGCCGCGCGCGAGGTTCGATGCGCCAACGATGTGGACGCCGTGCTTCTCGACCGTCTCTCCGGCGACCGTGCCCTCGACATTGCCGCCCGCTTCGGCGGCGAGGTCGATGACGACGCTGCCCGGCCGCATCGTCGCGACCTGGGCGTCGCTAATCAGGCGCGGCGCCGGCCGGCCGGGAATCAGCGCGGTGGTGATGACGATGTCCTGCTTCGCGATGTGGCCGGACACCAGCTCGGCCTGCGCCTTCTGATATTCCTCGGACATTTCCGTGGCATAGCCGCCCGCGCCCTCACCCTCGATGCCGGCGACATTCTCGACGAAGATCGGCTTGGCGCCGAGCGACTGGATCTGCTCCCTGGTCGCTGATCGGACGTCCGTCGCGCTGACCTGCGCCCCAAGGCGCTTGGCGGTCGCGATCGCCTGGAGGCCTGCGACCCCCACGCCCATGACGAACACCTTGGCGGGACTGATCGTCCCCGCGGCGGTCATCATCATCGGGAAGGCGCGGCCATAGGTGGCCGCCGCGTCGACCACGGCCTTGTATCCGGCCAGGTTCGACTGCGAGGAGAGCACGTCCATCGACTGCGCTCGGGTGATTCGCGGCATCCATTCCATCGCCAGCGCCTCGAGCCCCGCAGCGGCATAGGCACCGATGGCGTCGCGTCGGCGCAGTGGGTCGAGCGCCCCGACGAGCAGCGCGCCCTTTTCGGCGCCCTTCAGCGAAGCGGGGTCGGGCCCACTCACGCACAGGATGATTCCGGCGCCTTTCAGCACATCGGCGCGGCTGCCTATGCTCGCGCCCGCCGATTCGAAATCCGCATCGCCGATCCCGGCGTTCGCGCCCGCGCCGTTCTCGACCGCGACATCCGCGCCGAGCGCGACGAATCTCTTCACCGTCTCCGGAATCGCGGCGCAGCGCGTCTCCCCCGGCTCCTCCTTGAGAACGGCGATCTTCATTGGCGGCGGCGGGCTAATACAAGATGATGAGGACGATAAGGCCGATAACCAGGCAAGTCAGCGCGCCCCACTTCATCATCTTCGTGAAGCGCGTGTAATCGTGCACGTGCACGGCGACGTCCTGGGTTGGCGGGCTGACCAGCAGCGGCTCCTCTTCGGCCATATTCGAATCTCTCTCCTGTTGGGTCTTCAGGGTCGTCCATAACAAGCCGGACGGCGGTGCCCAAGCCCCGCGAATCGGGCCTTAAGGCCCCCTTTACCGCTGTGCGCGTAGACTGCGCGCGAAATGCCGGAAATGCGCGAAGAACCCACACGCTCGCTCTTGCTGCTCGCGTCCAGCGCCGACGAGCGGCGACTGATCGCCGCCATCGCCGCCCGCGCGGGCTGGAGCGTCGATGGCGCCGCCGACGGCGAAGCCGCCATTGCCCTGCTCCAAGGTCCCCGCGGCCGCGAAGTCCAGGCTGCCCTCATCGGCTCCTGGGACGCCGGAGAGGGGCCACAACTGATCGCGAGCCTGCGCGCGCAGCGGGCAACCCTTCCGATCATCGTCCTGTCGCATGGAGACACGGTTTCGGTCGCCGTCGAGGCGATGCGCGCGGGCGCGTCCGACTTCCTTGTCCGGCCGGTCGCACCGGAGCGGTTGATCGAAGCCCTCGCCGCCAATTCGGACCGGCGCCGCGCCGCCGGAGAGCTCGCCCCGGTTTCCGAAAAGCTTGCGCCGCCGCTGGCGCTCGAACAGCTCATCGGCGCCGCGCCCGAATTCCGCTCCGCCCTCGCGGTCGCCGCGAAATCGGCGCGCAACCGTCTTCCCGTCCTCATCCTCGGCGAGCCCGGCACCGGTAAGGAAACCGTCGCCCGCGCAATCCACGCCGCCAGCCTCCGCGCCAAGGGCCCTCTGCTGTCGATCGATTGTAAGGCGATTGCCGCGAACATCATCGACAGCGAGTTGTTCGGCCACGACAAGGGCGCCTTTCCGGGCGCGTTCGCCGCCAAGACCGGAAAGCTGGTCCAGGCCGACGGCGGAACGCTCATCCTCGATGAAGTCGCTGCGCTGCCCGCCGACACGCAGGAGCGGCTGGATCGGATGCTCGCGACTGGCGAGGTGCGGCCGGTCGGCCTCAACGGCAGCTATTCGGTCGACGTCCGAGTGATCGCGACCAGCAGCCGGGCGCTGCCTGATGATTTCAACGCCGGCCTGAAGGAGCGGATCGCCGCGACGACGGTCAACCTGCCGGCGCTTCGCGAACGCAGCAGCGACATTCCGGCGCTGGCGCGGCATTTGCTCAACCGCCTGGCGGAACAGACGGGCTTGAGGCCCCTCTCGATCGGCAACGACGCGCTTTCCGTGCTGATGCGCTACGGCTGGCCGGGCAACGTCCGGCAGCTCGCCGGCGTCCTGTTCCGCGCGGCGCTCCAGTGCGACGGAAGCTCGCTGACCGCCGAACATTTCCCGCATATTGCGATCCAGAGCCGCTATTCCGGCCGCCGCACCGATTTCGCGCCGAAGATCAGCAAGGCGCGGAGCGACGAAGCGATGGCCGGCGCGCCCGGCGTGACGCTCTATACGACCGACGGCCATTTGCGGCCCCTGGAAGACATCGAAGCGGACGTCATCCGCCTCGCCATCGGCCACTATCGCGGTCGCATGACAGAAGTCGCGCGGCGCCTCGGGATTGGCCGCTCGACTCTCTACCGCAAGCTCGGCGACCTCGGGATCGACACCGCGGCCTGAGCGCCGCCGCCAATCACAGCAGCCAGCGGAACGCGCGCTTCAGCTCGGCGACGCCGTCGCGATCGTACCAGCGACCGTGCGCGAGAATGATGCGCTCGGGATCCCAGGCGAGCATCCGTTCGACCGCGCCTTTCAGGCCTTCGCGATGACGGCGGAAGGCGAAGCGCATGTCGCGCGGCATCTTGCCATCGGGATCGAGCACGCCCCCGAGTCGCAGAAGCAATCGCAGAAACCGGCCATGAACGTGCGACAATTCGAAATTCTCGATGAGGTCGGCCAGAATCAGCGTGCGCGACTCCTTGTGGAAGAAGACCGCCTCCCTGAACCAGCCGTCCTCGACGAGAAGCTGGTCGATAATCTCGCTCCAACCGCCGGGAGCGTCGCTGCCTAGCTCGTGGAAGTCCGGCAGAGGACGCTTGGCCCGCGTCTTCAGCGTTTCAACCGCATGGAACTCGGCTTCCGGAAATCGCGCCTTCCATTGCGGAATCCACCAATAATGAATGGGGTTGGGCGCGATCAGGAAGCGCACCGGTCCCAGCGCTTCGACCGCCGCAAACAGCGCCTCGCCGGCCTCGATCGGCGAATGCACCCACAATCCGCCGTCGTTCAGCCGGACCACGGTCATGCGAGTCGTAAATGGCGCGCGGAACGGCCCGACACCGAAGCGGATGATCGATCCGTCGACGATCCAGATGTCGGCCGCGACGGACTTCAGCGTATCGATTGGTGCATAGGGAATCATGAAGTCGCCCCACCAGTCGCGCACTCTGAGGTGCCTTCGCAAGGGGGCGGCCGGCTCGTGAATGCGAGCGACACTCCGGCCTAGAGACGCCGCGGCGAGGCGGCTATGGCCTCGCGATGCAATTCGACAATCGAACCATCCTAATAACGGGCGCGGCTTCGGGCATCGGGGCGGCCGTGGCGACTCGCCTGGCAAGCAGCGGCGCGCGCAAGCTCATCCTCGTTGATCGGGATGAAGAGCAGCTCCGCGACTTCGCGTTCAGCCTGCCGTGCGAGCGGGCCATCATCATCGGCGACGTGGCCGATCCGGCGCTTTGGCGGGCAGCCGACCTGACCGGACTGTCGCATGCCGTCGTCAATGCCGGAATCGCGTCCGCGGGACCGATCGACACGCTTGAGTTCGACGAATGGCGGCGGATCATGAGCGTCAATCTCGACGGCGCTTTCCTCACGCTCCAGGCGGCGATGCGGGCGATTCGCTCGACTGGGGCGGGTTCGATCGTGGTGACGGCCTCAGCATCCGGCGTGAAGGCGGAGCGCGGAACCGCTGCCTACGCCGCGTCGAAGGCCGGAGCGATCCAGCTCGCGCGGGTTGCCGCTAAAGAAGGCGCCGCGGACGGCGTCCGGGTGAACGTGATGGCCCCCGGCGGAGTCGAGACGCCGATCTGGGACGCGGTGCCGATGTTCGCCGATCGTGCCGAGGAGGTCGGCCGCGAAACCGCGTTCGCGGAAATGGCGGCCATGGCGACGCCGCTGAAGCGCTACGCGAAGCCCGAGGAAATCGCCGCCCAGATTGCATTCCTGCTGTCTGACGATTGCGCGACGGTCACCGGCACGAATTTCATCAGCGACGGCGGCTATACCATCTAGGCCGTCCGCGGAGTCAGTGCCTGATCTCGCATTCCGCGCCAGACGCGGAGCGCCTGCACCGTTTCGAATACGTCGTGGGCGCGGACGATCTGCGCACCCTGCTCCGCGCCCTTGAGCGCGAAGGCGATGCTCCCGCCGAGACGCTTGTCGGCCGGCGCTTCGCCCGAGAGCGCGCCGATGGTGCGCTTGCGGCTGGCGCCGACGACCATCGGGCAACCGAGCGAATGGAAGATGGCGAGGCCGTTCATCAGCTCGAGATTGTGGGCCAGCTTCTTGCCGAAACCGAAGCCGGGATCGATCAAAATCCGTTCGCGCTCGATGCCTGCATCTTCGGCTGCGCCAATCCGCTCCTCGAGCCACAGATAGACCTCGATGAGCACGTCGTCATAGTGCGGGTCGTCCTGCATCACCTCCGGTGCGCCCTTATGATGCATCAGCACCACCGGAACTTGCGAAGTTGCGACGATCCCCGCCGAACGCCCGTCATAGGTCAACGCCGAAACGTCATTGATCATGCGCGCGCCCGCCTCGATGGCTGCCGTCATGACGTCAGCCTTGCGCGAATCGACCGACACGGCCGCGCCGCCGGCAGCCAATTGCCGGATGGCTGGAACGATACGCTCGATCTCGTCGCCCTCCCAAACGGCCTGCGCGCCGGGGCGCGTCGATTCTCCGCCCACGTCGATGATCGCGGCGCCCTGTGCCGCCATTTCGGCACCGGCCTCTGCCGCGCCTGCGGCATCGGCAAACTGACCGCCGTCGGAAAAGCTGTCCGGTGTCGCATTGACGATGCCCATGACCTGCGGCTGGTCGAGCCGGATCGTCCGCTCGCCAAGATGCAGCGGCCCGCGCGCGCCGGTCAGCGCGCTCCATTGGCCGGCCATGGCGTCGTCGAACCGCGCTTCGATGCCCTCGACAGGCACGAGCTCGGCGGAAACGCGCTTGTGCCCCTCAACGGCGATCAGTTCGACCGCCCCGAACCAGTTCAGCCCGCCGGTAAGCCGCGCGACCTTGCCGTCGTGACCAAAGGGTGAATCGACGAAGCCGGTGGGTCGAAGGAGGGTTCGCATGTCCGCGCTATAGCGCGGCGAGATGCTGTTGACGCAAGACGTCGAGCGGCCTCAACCTGTCACCCTCCGCGACGTGCCAGAAGGTCCAGCCGTTGCATGACGGTGCGCCTTGCAGTGCTGCGCCGACCTTGTGAATCGAGTCCGCGTGAGCGCCGCTTGCGATCGATCCATCGGCGCGCACCACCGCCGTCCACCGGCGCTTCGCGTCCGTGAGCGACGTGCCCGCTGGGACGAGTCCGGTCTCGACGAGCATGCCGAACGGGACGCGCGGCTGCGTCCTTTTGTCCGGCATCATCCGCATGGCGCTTTCGTCGAGTGGCAGGGTCGAGGCGATGCGCTCGCGCGCGACTTTCAGATAAGCGGCCTCGCGCTCGATCCCGATCCAGCGCCGGCCGAGGCGGCGCGCGACGGCGCCCGTCGTGCCGGTCCCGAAAAACGGGTCCAAAACCACGTCGCCTGGCATCGTGCAGGCCAGGAGAATTCGGTAGAGCAAAGCCTCGGGCTTTTGCGTCGGGTGCGCCTTTCCCCCGTCCTCGCCTTTCACCCGTTCGCCGCCGGCGCAGATCGGGAATAGCCAGTCTGACCGCATCTGGAGGTCGTCGTTCAAGGCCTTCATCGAGTGGTAGTTGAAGGTGTATCGCGCCTTCTCGTCCTTGGCGCACCAGATCAGCGTCTCGTGGGCGTTGGTGAAGCGCGTCCCGCGGAAGTTCGGCATCGGGTTCGACTTGCGCCAGACGATGTCGTTGAGGATCCAGTATCCTTCGTCCTGGAGCAGCGCGCCGACGCGGTAGATGTTGTGATAGCTGCCGATCACCCAGATCGTGCCGTCGTCCTTGAGGATGCGGTGCGCCTCCGCGAGCCAGTCGCGGGTGAAATCGTCGTAAGCGGCGAGGCTCTCGAACTTGTCCCAATCGTCGTCGACCGCATCCACCCGGCCCCCCTCCGGCCGGAACAGGTCGCCGCCCAATTGCAGATTGTACGGCGGGTCAGCGAAAATCATGTCGACCGACTTGTCGGGCAGCCGCGCCATCTCGGCGATGCAGTCGCCCTGGACGATCGTATCCAGCGGCAGTTCGCGCTTGACCTGGCGCGGAGGACGCAACGCTGCCCTCGGCTCCGCGACGCGGGCGATTAGATTCATAATCCTTCGGCCCCCTTACTTGGGAGCGAAGGTGAGTCAGGCCGGACTCGCGGTCAAGCAAACAAGGGTTAACGCCGCTTAAGAAAGCGCTACGGCTATGCCGCCGGGCGCGGCTCTTGCACAACATCTTGAGTCACAGGCATACGCCCGGACTCAACCTCTGGTGTGTGTGACTCAAAGGACTCGCCTTCGCGGATTCCTTCGAAGACGAGCTCAGCCTGCGCCTTTCGGGTCTCGATTTCGCGGACCAGGCCGAAGCTTCGGCGGTGGAGGGGCGTCAGGCCGAGGTCGTTGATTGCGCGCCGATGGTCGGGCGTCGGATAGCCCCGATTGTGGTCCCAGCCGTAGCCGGGATAGTCGCGCGCATAATTTGCCATCATCCGGTCGCGGGTCACTTTCGCGATGATCGAGGCCGCCGCGATGGAGCGGCATTTCGCGTCGCCGCCGACGATCGCTTTCGACGGCCGCTGCCAGCGCGGGGTGGCGTTGCCGTCGACCAGCACCCAGGCGGGCTCCAACCCCAGCGCTTCGACCGCGCGGCTCATCGCCAGCATCCGCGCCCAGTAAATGTTGATTCGGTCGATTTCCTCCACGGTCGCCACGCCGACCGCCCAGGCGCTGCACTTCACGAGCTTCGCATAGAGCGCCTCGCGCTTCTGGATGGGCAGATTTTTCGAATCGTCGATCCCGCGCGGGAATTTATTGCGATCGAGGATGCAGGCGCCAGCGACGACGGGGCCCGCCAGTGGCGCGCACCCAGCCTCGTCCACCCCCGCCAGCGGTTGCGGAAAATCGATCTCAAGCTTGAAGGAACAACGCCGCGGCATTTGAATCGCAGTCTTGCACCCCTGCGACGCCGCGCGTCCATACGATCAAACGGCAGAAGTTGTGGAAAAGTCGATATTTTCACACGAAGGCCCGAAGGACACGAAGATCGCGATGAAGAGCACTACCCCTTAGTGTCCTTCTTACCTTCGTGTCTTCGTGTGAATCCTATCCTTCTCTGACTCGCCACGGCGGGAAGCGTCTTGCCTCGCCGGCCTTGTAGAGAAAGATGATGTTGCCGTCGGGGTCGCGGAGGCGGGCTTCGCGCCACATCCAGGGCTGGTTCCTCGGGCCGTGCTCGAACGGGATTCCGCCGCGGGCAAGCTGCTCCACCCGCTCATCGAGATCGTCGCACTCGAGATAGATTGCGGTGGTGGCGATGATTTTCTCTTCGGGGTCGATCTGTACCGAGAAAGTCGCGCCGCCCGCGGTCTCGAATCGCGCATAATCGGGTGGATTGGCGATAATCTGCTTCAGGCCCAGCCGTCGGTAGAACTCGACCGAGCGCTCGTAATCGGTGCCGGTGACAGTCACCTGGTTGAGCCGCGGACCCGCGCCCACGTCGAGGCGTACGGCCGCCTGCCCGATCGGACCGGCGCCGTGACCAAGCGCTGGCGCCTCGTAAAGCGCGACCCGGACGAACTCGCGCGATCGGGCGACCGCATCGGCGAGGCTGCTTCCTTCGGCGAGGAAGAAAGCGATGGCGCTCGCCAGCGTGCAGCCGGTCCCATGGGTGTTGGCGGTGTCGATCCGCTGGCCCTGCCAGCTCGTCATATTGTCTTCTTCGATGAGCGCGTCGGCGAGCGCGTCGCCTTCCTCATGCCCGCCCTTGATGAGCACCGCGCAGCCATGCTGCCCGACCAGGTGGAGCGCCGCGGCGACGGGGTCCTCTTCGGAAGTCAGGCGCTTCAGTTCCGGGAGGTTCGGCGTGGCAATCGTCGCTACGTCCATCAGGCGCCCGAAGGCCGCGACGGTCTGCTCGTCCGCGAGAGAGGAGCCGCTGGTCGCGACCATCACCGGATCGAAGACGATCGGCAGGTCCGGCTGGCTGGCCTTCAGCTCCTGCAACCGCACCGCGACCTGCTTCGCCGCGAAGGCGCTGCCGATCATGCCGATCTTCACCGCGTCGACGCCGATATCGCCGATCACCGCGTCCATCTGGGCGAGGATCATTTCGGCCGGCACCGGGTGGACGGCACTGACGCCGAGCGTGTTCTGAGCGGTGACGGCGGTAATCGCCGTCATCGGGTGCCCGCCGAGCATCGTCACGGTCTTGATGTCGGCCTGAATCCCCGCGCCGCCGCCGGAGTCGGAGCCGGCGACAATGAGGATCCGGGCGGGATTCGTCATTGAATCCGCCTTCGTCCCGCTTTCCGGGGCGAAATTGTCCATGTGCACGGCGACATCGTTGCGCCGTCAATTCCAAAGAAAGGGTTCACGACGCAGACTGAACGGCCTCGCAGATGTCGTCGACGACGCGCTCCACGACGGCGCGGTCCTCCCCTTCGGCCATGACCCGGATCAGCGGCTCGGTGCCGGACTTGCGGATGAGAAGGCGGCCCCGCCCTTCCAGCTCCGCCTCCGCGGCGGCGATGCGCTTTTTGACGCTATCCACCTCAAGCGGCTCGGTGCCGCCGTTAAATCGGACGTTCTTGAGAAGCTGGGGAAGCGGCTCGAACTGGCGGAGGAGCGTACTGGCTGGCGCTTTCGCCTCGACCAGCGATGCAAGGACCTGAAGGCCGGCAACCAGCCCGTCGCCGGTCGTCGCGTGATCGGCGAGGATGATATGGCCCGATTGCTCGCCGCCGACGTTGCAGCCCGATCGCCGCATTTCTTCGAGCACATAGCGGTCACCAACCGCGGTCCGCACGAGCTTGAGGCCCGCATCTCCGAGCTTCCGTTCGAGGCCGAGGTTGGACATGACCGTGGCGATCACCGCGCCTCCCTTCAGCGCGCCGCGTTCCTGCAGACCGAGAGCGATCAGGGCCATCAGCTGGTCGCCGTCCACCAGCTGCCCTTTTTCGTCGCACACGATCAGCCGGTCGGCATCGCCGTCGAGCGCCATGCCGATGTCGGCGCCGCTGGCGATTACCGTTTCCTGAAGCAGCTTGGGGTGCGTCGAGCCGCAATTGTCGTTGATGTTGAGGCCGTTGGGCGCGATCCCGAGCGGAACGACCTCGGCCCCCAGCTCCCACAAGGTTTCCGGCGCGACGTGGTACGCCGCGCCGTTCGCGCAATCGACGACGATCTTGAGTCCGTCGAGCCGCAGGTGCTCCGGAAACGTGTCCTTGGCGAACTGGATGTAGCGGCCGCGCGCGTCATCGATCCGCCGGGCGCGTCCGACCAGCTCGGGCCGGGCGAGCTTCGGCTCCTTTTCGAGGCGCCGCTCGATGGCCCGCTCGTCCTCGTCGCTGAGCTTGTAGCCATCGGGCCCGAACAGCTTGATTCCATTGTCGGCGTACGGGTTGTGCGAGGCGGAGATCATCACGCCGAGGTCCGCGCGCATCGAGCGCGTCAGCATCGCCACAGCCGGGGTCGGCATGGGCCCCAGGAGCACCACGTCCATGCCGACGCTGGTGAAGCCGGCGATCATCGCCGATTCCATCATGTAGCCCGACAGACGCGTGTCCTTACCGATGACGACGCGGTGCCGGTGATCGCCGCGGAGAAAATGCGTCCCCGCCGCCATGCCGACTACAAGCGCCGTCTGCGCGGTCATCGGCTCGGCGTTCGTGGTGCCGCGGATCCCGTCCGTGCCGAAGAATTTGCGGGTCATGGCTGCGACATACCCGTCATTGCGACCCTTGCGAAGGCAAGGGGAAGCAATCCAGCTGGATTGCCGCGTCGCTCCGCTCCTCGCAATGACAGGGCTAGTGCCGGTAGGCCTTCGGCAAATCCGTACGCGGCAGGCTGCGATAGCGTTCGAGCAGCCGGCTCTGGTGCGTGTCGAGCGGCTGCTTCACGCCGTCGATGAACACCTGCTCGGCCGCGCTCGATCCTTCGAGCGGGTCGCCCGACCAGATGACCAGGTCGGCGCGACGGCCGCCGTCGAGGCTGCCGATCTCCTTGCCCATGCCGATCGCCTCGGCGGGGCGCGAGGTGATCATCGCCAGCGCTTCGCCCCAACTGACGCCAGCCGCGCCCGGGATGCGCTGCAAGCCGACGAGATTGCCGGCGTACTGGCGTTCCAGGAACAGGTTGCGCGTGTCGCTGTCGTCGATCATGCCGATGGAGACGTCGACGCCGGCGTTGCGCATCCGGCCCACGTTCGACTGGGTCGCGGCAAGCTGCTCGAAGCTCGCCGGCAGATCGTTCACCGCCGACGCGATCACGGAGACGCCCGCCTTCGCAATCTGCGGCGCGACGAGCCAGCCCTCGCTCGCGCCGACCAGCACGATCTTCAGCGACGGGAATTCGCGCTTGAGATCGAGCACCTGGAGAATGTCGCTAGCGCGCTCGACATGGACGAGCAGATATTGCTGCCCCTGCAGGACGGGCAACAGCGCCGCCGCGTCGAACCGGGTCAACAGCACGTCCTCGCTACGGTGGCGCCGGACAGCGATCGGGCGGTCGGTTCCCGATAATTCGGCTGCCTCGCGCAACGCGTTGCGGAAGAACACTTGCGATGACGCGCGAGAGCCGCCCGCCTTTTCAGCGCCGGTCTGGCCGAGCTCGACGAACTGGAACTTCCGCGCGGCCGTGACGGCGTCCATGTCGGCACCGGTGTCGATCACCGCGCCCTGTCCGCCGAAGATGCTCTCGCCCGCCCGCGGCACGACCAGCGCGCGCGTGACTCCGTCGGCGCGGTTGACCGCGATCGTCGTGTCGAGCGGGTTGATCGCGGTGGATGCATCCATCGCGGCATTGAACGGCCCATCCGCGCTCGTGTCGTCAGCGCCCTCGGCCGAAAGGTCGACGTCGGCGAGACCGAGCCTTGAGAAACCCGCGACGATGCCGGGCGTGACCCACTTGCCGGTCGCGTCTATGACCTGAGCGCCGTTCGGCACGGCGACATTCGCGCCGGCGGCGACGATGCGCCCGTCGCGAACCACGACCGTGCCGCCCTGGATGGGCTCGGAACCGTCGCCCTTGGCGACGATGCCGTTGACGATGGCAAAGGTCTGGGCGCCCGCGGGCACGGCTGCCGCGACCAGCAGCGCGGCGGCGATCCGGCGGATCATTTCACGTCTCCTTCGCCGGGCTGGCCTAGCTCGAAGTCGCTCACCGGCCGCTTCTTCGGATCGTTGGCGTCGTACATTTCCGCCCCGTCGATCCACACCCGCTCGGGCCGCGAATAATCGCTGAACGGATCGCCGTTCCACAGCACGACATCGGCCCCCTTGCCTGCGGTCAAAGTCCCCGTCTTGTCGAGAATTCCGAGCGCCTTCGCCGGATTGCGGCTCAGCCATTCCCAGGCGACTGCTTCGGAGAGATTGGGGATGCCCGCGCGGATGCCGTCGCCGAGCGCCTTCGCCGCTTCCTGGTTCAGCCGCTGGATTCCGTTCGGGTCGTCGGAGTGAACGATGGCGCATGCGCCGGCATTGTGGACTAGCGGGATATTCTCCTTGATCCCGTCATAGGCTTCCATCTTGAAGCCGTACCAATCGGCCCACATCGACGCGCAGATGTTGTTGTCGCGCAGCAAATCGGCGATCTTATAGCCTTCGACCGCATGCTCGAACGACGCGATGTGGTAGCCGAACTCCTTCGACATATCGATCATGTTGGCCATTTCGTCGGCACGGTAGCAATGATTGTGGATCAGGATTTTTCCTTCGAGCACGCCCTTCAGCGTGTCCATGGCGAGGTCGCGCTCGGGCATGTCGCCGCCCTTGGCCTCATATTTGTCCCACTCGCGCTTATAGGCCCTGGCCTTGATCCAGGTTTCGCGGGCGAGCGCGATATTGCCCATGCGCGTCGACGGCATCTTGCCCTTCGATCCGTAGACGCGCTTCGGATTTTCGCCGCACGCCATCTTCAAACCATAGGGCGCATCGGGAAATTTCATTTCCTGCACCGTCCGTCCGGGCACGTTCTTGAGAACGACCGAGCGGCCGCCGAACAGGTTGGCGGAGCCGGGCAGAATCTGAAGCGTCGTCACGCCGCCGTTGACCAGCGCCCTCGAAAAGCCCGGGTCCTGCGGCCAGACGCTGTGCTCGGCCCAGACCTCCGGCGTGACCGGATCGGTCGCTTCGTTGCCGTCCGAATTGCCGGTGACTCCGGGTGACGGATAGTCGCCGAGGTGGCTGTGCACGTCGATGATCCCGGGCGTTACGAACTTGCCGGTTCCGTCGATTTCGACCGCTCCCGCGGGCGACGCCAGCTCGGGACCGCCGATCGCCTTGATCACGCCGTCGCCGAACACCAATGTGGCATCGTTGATCTGCTGCCCGTCGCCCGTGAACGCCGTGGCGTGCCGAATGACCGTCAGGGCGCCGGGATAGCGGTGATAGGTCGACGGATAGGGATTCTCATTGATCTGGACTGCCGGTTCCGGCGGCGACGTGGTGGCGCATCCTGCCAGGAGAATGATCGTTGCGAGTGCGATTTTCCGCATCTTATTGGACACCATGCATGAGTTTTTTGATGAGTGGCGAAATGATCAGCAGGAACACGCCGATACCTAGCGCGACCCAGCCGATGGTCGAAAAGACGCCGACATAGGTGTGCATCGACACCGCGAGGTTGGTGACCTCGCCGCCGACGGTCTGGACGCTCGCGACCTGGGCGACCACGCCGGCGAAATATTGGGCGCAGCTTATCGACAGGAACCAGACGCCCATCATCAGCCCGACGATCCGGGCGATGGACAGCTTGGTGATCATGCTGAGACCCACCGGCGAGATGCACAGCTCGGCAAGCGAATGAATGAGGTAGAGGCCCGCCAACCACCAGATTGCGACCTTGAAATCCGGTCCGGCAAAGCTCGTCCCCCAAACGAGGAACAGGAAGCCGGCGCCGACGCCCATCAGGGCGATCGCGAACTTGACCGGGATCGACGGTTCGAGATTGCGCTTGGCGAGCGCGCCCCAGAGAATGCTCATCAGCGGCGCGAAGATGACGATCGAGAGCGGATTGAAGTTCTGCGTCTGCGGCGCGGACATGCTGAGCCCGCCGATGACATGCAAATCGGTGTTGCGATCGGCGAACAGGGTGAGCGAGGATCCCGCCTGCTCGAACAGGGTCCAGAAGACGACGTTGAACGTTACCAGCACCATCGCCGCGATCATCATCTGAAATTCGACCCGGCTGCCCTTTGCATACGACCAGATGAGGATGGCCGGAACGCCGATCAGGAACGAGCCGAACAGCAGTTTCCCCATGAGCGGCAGAGCGACGATATAGCCGATGAATCCGGCGCCCTCGGCGGCTTCCGGCGCGTTCATCAGATTGACGAACAGGAAGTAGAATATCGGTACCGCGAGAAGCGCGCAGATGTAGATGATCAGCGCGCGGTCGGGCCCTTCGCGTCCGGGCGGTTCACCGTAGCCGGCAAGCCTTCCTCCGTCGAACTGGATCAAACACCAGGAGCAGAGCATGCCCAGCGCGGCCAAGCCGAAGCCTGCCCACCAGCCGTATAAATCGGCAAGAAACGGGCACAGCAGCTGCGAGAAGATCGAGCCGAGGTTGATCCCCATGTAGAAGATCGTGAAGCCGGCATCGCGTCGGCGATCGCCCTGGTCGTACAGCGCGCCGACCATTGTCGAGATGTTCGGCTTGAAAAAGCCGTTACCGATGGAAACGAGCGACAGAGCAAAGAGCATGATCATGACGTACAAGGGATTGCGCTGGCCGCCGGATTCGAAGCTGCCTTTCGGAAGCGTTCGGGCGACCGAACCGTCGGCAGCCCTCAGGGACACGCTGCCGTCCTTGTTGCCCTGGATCGCGAGCCGCTGGTCGCCGGCAACGACGTAGCGGGTCTCGTTGCCGCTGGTCGGGCGGTCCTGATAATTGTTGATTTGAACTTCGTAACGCTGACCGTCGATCATCGCGTAGGGCTTCGCCGTTTCGCCGCCGAAGCACAAAGTGAAGTAGCCGATTGCCATCAGGATCGCGCCGAACTTCACGGATCGTTTGGAGCCGAGATACTGGTCCGCGAGATAGCCGCCGACCAGCGGCGTCAGATAGACGAGCGCGGTATAGCCGCCATAGAGGCCGGTCGCCTCGCGGTCGCTGAACAGGAAGTGCCGGGTGAGATAGAGCGTCAGCAGCGCCCGCATGCCGTAATAGCCGAACCGCTCCCATGCTTCGGTCGAGAACAATCGGGCAAGCTGGCGCGGATGGCCGAACCAGGTTCGCTTTTCCGCCGGATTGACGTGGCTCGTGTCGGACGAAGTCGGTTCTTCGACCGCGGGCGTATCAACCATCAAATTCTCCCCTCGCGCTCGTCGCGCGTCCGGGACGTGACCGTAACGGCCAAATCCGGCTTGTGAAGCCGATTGTTGACCTTTCCCGCCGCCGCTATGCGCCTCGGTCGATGCAGAATGACCGTTCGTCGACCCTGTCGCTCCTCGAAACCCGCCGTTCGGCGAAGCCGCGCGAGCTCGTTGGTCCGGGTCCCAGTGCGGAAGAGCTCGACCGCATTCTAACCATTGCGGTGCGAATCCCCGATCACGGAAAGCTTCACCCGTGGCGATTCGTTACCATCGGCGACGACCGGCGCGACGCCTTCGAGGTGGTGCTCCGGCAGGCGCTGGCCGAGGAGGACCCCTGCGCGTCGGTCGCCAAGCATGAGAAGGAACATGAATTCGCCCATTATGCCGGCGCGCTCGTCGTGCTCGTCTCGGCTCCGGTCGAAAATCACAAGATTCCGGTGTGGGAGCAGCAGCTTTCGTGCGGCGCCGCCGGCATGAATCTTATGCTTGCGGCGCACGCGCTCGGCTATGTCGCCGGATGGGTGACGGGATGGCGGGCTTATTCCGAGCGCGTGCGCGAGACCTTTTGTGGGCCCGGCGAACGGATCGCCGGCTTCATCTTCATCGGCCAGCCCTCGCGCGAGCTCCAGGAACGCGACCGTCCCGCGCTGGACGAAGTTCGGCGAGAGTGGCCGCCGCCGGTTTAATTTCCTCCCCTGCATTTGCAGGGGAGGGGGACCGCCAAAGGCGGTGGAGGGGTCTTCTTAGGCAGCAAGACCCCTCCACCATGCTTCGCATGGTCCCCCTCCCCCGAAAAGCCGGGGGAGGATAAGGTTGAACTTCTCGCGATCCGGTGTATTATGACAGCATGACGCTCGGAAGACCGCACGAAAAGCCCGTTTATGTCCGCCTTCGCGAGACGATCGCCGATGCGATCCTCGCCGGAAAATATACGGACGGCGACCCGCTCCCCTCCGTCCGCGCCCTGGCCGCCGAGGAGCAGGCGAATCCACTGACGGTGGCCAAGGCCTATCAGGGTTTCCAGGACGAGGGGCTGATCGTCGTCAAGCGCGGCGTCGGCATGTTCGTCGCCGCGGGTGCAAGGGCCCGGCTCAGCGATTCCGAACGCAATCGTTTCCTCAAAGAAGAATGGCCGCAGATCCGCGCGCGAATGAGCCGCCTCGGAATCGATCCCGCCGAACTGCTCGACCGCGAACGCGCCTGACTATTTCGGTGACAGTTTGCTTAATTCGGTCGGACGCAATTGAGCTGCAAGGCGTCTGGCAGCGAATTAAGTAAACTGTCACCGAAATCATCCAGCATGACGAACACCAAAGTCCTCCCATTCACCGACGAAGCCATCGCCGAAGCCGCGCGGCTGATCGTTGCCGGCGAGCCGGTCGCTGTTCCGACGGAAACGGTCTACGGCCTCGCCGCCGATGCCACGAATGCCGAGGCAGTGGCGCGAATCTACGAGGCCAAGGGACGCCCAAACTTCAATCCCCTGATCGTGCATGTTCCCGATCTCGCGGCAGCGGAGCGGATCGGCGTGTTCGGCAACGAGGCGCTGGAACTCGCGCGCAAGCATTGGCCGGGACCGCTGACGCTGGTTGTTCCCCTCAGGCCGCATGCGGGCATTGCTTCGCTCGTGACCGCGGGCCTGCCGACCGTCGGGCTGCGCGTCCCGGATCATCCTGCGATGCAGGCGCTGCTCCGCGCCTCGGACCAGCCTCTCGCCGCCCCTTCTGCCAACGCCAGCGGCTCAATCAGCCCAACCCGCGCCGAGCATGTGCTACGGAGCCTTGGCGGCCGAATTCCGGCGGTGATCGACGGCGGTCCGACGGAGCGCGGGATCGAATCGACCATCGTCGCCTCTGCGGGCGGTTCCCTCCGGCTCCTTAGACGCGGGCCGATCGAGGTTGAGGCGGAGATGGAAACCGGCTCGGCCATCGAAGCGCCCGGCCAAATGGCGAGCCATTATGCCCCGTCGAAACCGCTTCGGCTGAACGCAGACGCGGCTGAAAATGACGAATTCCTGATGGGATTTGGCTCAATTGAGGGTGACGTGAATCTGAGCCCGTCGGGTGACCTCGTCGAAGCAGCGGCACGGCTGTTCGACCTGCTGCACTTTGCTGATGCGTCTGAGGCGTCGCGGATCGCGGTCGCGCCGGTCCCGCCGCAAGGCCTCGGCGCCGCGATCAACGACCGACTTCGCCGCGCCGCAGCTATGCCGTAGCGGCTGCGCTCTTCGCTCGCGCCTGGAAGCTCTTTCTGAGCTTCTGGAGCTTGGGAGGGATGTGGGCGATGCAATAAGGGTTCCGCTGCCCTTCGCCTTCCCAATATTGCTGGTGATAGTCCTCGGCCGGCCACCACTCGCCCTTCGGTTCGATGGTCGTCACCACGCGACCGCCAAGCTCCTGGTTGGCACGTCCGATCGCTTCTCGCGCCTTCTTCTCCTGCTCCGAATCCCGCGGAAAGATCGCCGAGCGATATTGAGTGCCGATGTCATTGCCCTGCCGGTTGAGCTGCGTCGGGTCGTGAGTCGCGAAGAAGATGTCGAGCAAATCGTCGTATCGGATGACGTCCGGATCGAAGGTGATCCGAATCGTCTCCGCGTGGCCGGTGTCGCCGCTGCAGACCTGCTTGTAGGTGGGATTGGCCGTGTGCCCGCCGGTGTAGCCGCTCTCCACCGACTTCACGCCGATCACATCGAGGAACACAGCTTCGGTGCACCAGAAGCATCCGCCGGCAAATACCGCGACGTCTTCGGCCATGATGGCTTCTCCTTCATCTGTTGAGGAGGAGATAGGTGCCGGGATCGGAAATTGCACCAACCGTCATGCTGAACTTGATTCAGCATCCATTCCGGAGATGTCGGGGGCAATCGAGAATGGGCCCTGAAACAAGTTCAGGGCGACCGGCCTCGATCAGCCCTGTTTGTAAGACGCCTTGAGGCTCGCGAGCTCGAGCCGCTTGCCGACCCATTCGGCGAGCTCGTCGAACTCGAGCGGCTTGTCGAACACGATCCCGGCCTTGCGATCCGAATACCAGCGCACCTCGCCCTTGATCGGGCGAAGGCTCTCTACCACCACGACGACATTCTTGCCGACGCAATATTCCTCGATCGGCTCGACCTTCATGCCGCCGAGCGAGATGTCGCGCACGTCGACGCTGTAATAGAGTTTGCCGACACGCACCGACGCTTTGCAGGCGATCTCCAGCCGGGGCGGCCGTGCCCGAAACCCGTGGCGCGGCTTGCGGCCGGCCAGAAGCTCTCCAAGGTCGACATTCTGGTCGAATTTCAGGCCTGCGGCGTCGCCTCGGGTCCACACGACGCCAGCCGGAATCTTTTGCGAGGACAGTTCGAGCTCGACTCGGTCCCCGACTTCGGGAACGCGGCTGACGATCGCCATCACCCCGCCTGCCGACATGTTCTTGATTCGGATCAGCTGCTGGCCACCCGCCGAGTCGACCAGCTTGCCTGTTCTCAGCATCGCCGGGACTCGCTCGTCCTCGCGGCGGTCGACGGGCCGCGGGACCGCCGTCGACAGCGATACGGTGGTCGACTCGAACCTCGGTTCGCCGCCGGATTGCGTGATGGCCGCCGATTTGCGGCGGATGAGCGATGCAAACATGCGGTTTCGAGCACCCTCAACGGCGCGCAAGTCGCGCCAAAATGGGACTTTATGGACAGCGTGGTTAAAAGAGCGTTTCTTCCAGTTGATTTGCAGCCCCGATGCTGCCTAGGCCGTGCGCGGGGAGAGTTGGATGCCGCAGCCGCGCCTGCTGCTGATTGACGACGAGCCGACGCTCGCCGAATTCCTCGCCGATGCCGCGAGGGAGAGCGGATTCGACCCCGTTATCGCCGAGCAGGATGACGAATTCCGACAGGCATTCATGACGGACCGGCCCGATATGGTAGCGCTCGACCTCGGAATGCCGGGAATGGACGGAGTCGAGCTCATCCGGTTCCTCGCGGAGCAGGATTATCGGGCGCCGGTGCTGATCGTCAGCGGCTTCGACCGCCGTGTCCTCGAATCGGCTTTTCGTCTTGGCGAGGCGCTGGGGCTCAACATGGCCGGTCCGGTTGAAAAGCCGGTGCGGTTCGAGACACTCCAGGCGATGCTCAGTCAGTTGAGGACGACGCTGGTCCTGTGAGTCGCACCCCCAAGGACCAGCTGCTCGGCGCCTTCGCCGCGGCGCTCGGGAAGCAGCAGCTCCACATGATGTACCAGCCCACCGTTTCCATGCGCGACGGGGCGCTCATGCGTGTCGAGGCGCTCGTCCGGTGGGAGGATTCGGAGCTCGGCGCGGTCGAGCCGTCGCGCTTCGTCCCTCTCGCCGAAGAGCACGGGCTTATCGACGAGCTCACCCTGTGGGGGCTGCGCACGATATTGAGGCAGTGGCTGGACTGGCGCGAGGAGGGGCTCGACACCTGCATCGCGTTCAACATCTCGGCCCTCAGCCTGCAGCATCTCGATTTTCCGGATTTGGTGGAGCGGATGTGCAGGGCGCTCGACGTGCCGACGAACCGGCTGGTCATGGAGCTAACCGAGGGCGCGACCCAGCCGCTGGTCAAGCTCATGGACACGCTGACCCGCTTCCGGATCAAGGGGATCGGCTTGGCGATCGACGATTTCGGCACGGGTTATTCCACGCTGATGCAGCTCCGCCAGCTGCCCTTCACCGAGCTCAAGATCGACCAGGCATTCGTCGCCGACGTCAGCCGCTCGCGCGATTGCCGCCTGATTATCCAGTCGATTGTCGAACTCGCCCACGGACTCGGCCTCACCGCGACCGCCGAAGGGATCGAGACTGTGGAGCAGCTTCGGATGGTCCGCGAGCTCGGATGCGACGTCGGCCAGGGATTCCTGATTTCGCAGCCGCTTAATCCGGATGTCCTGATCGAGTGGAAGCGCAAGTTCCGCCTGGCCTGGCCGAAAATGATGGCCGAGGAACCGCTCGCGCTATGGGGCGACGTCGAAGCGGATTCCCTGAGCGAGGGGTAGCTCGTTGCCGTAGTTGATCGTGTTGGTTTGCCGCCGCATGTAAGCACGCCAGGCGTCGGACCCGCTTTCGCGGCCGCCGCCGGTTTCCTTCTCGCCGCCGAACGCCCCACCGATCTCCGCGCCGGACGGGCCGATGTTCACGTTGGCGATCCCGCAATCCGAGCCAGTCGCCGACAGGAAGCGCTCCGACTCCTTGATATCGCTGGTGAAAATCGACGACGACAGGCCTTGGGGAACCCCATTGTTGAGCGCGATCGCCTCGTCGATCTCGCGATAACGGAGCACGTAAAGGATCGGCGCGAACGTCTCGCGCATCACCGTCGAATCCTGCTCTCCGACTTCGATCAGCGCCGGCCTGACGTAATATCCTCCGGGAATCGCATCGATTCGTTCGATTTTGTCGCCGAGCACCCTTCTCATCGCGTCGAACGCCGCTTCGTCGATCAACGGCCCGATCAGCGTATCGGCGTTTCTGGGATCGCCGACCTTCACCGCCGCATAGAGCTGCTTCAGCCGCGCCACGAGCGGATCGGCCACGCTTTCGTGAACGATGAGGCGCCGCAGCGTCGTGCATCGCTGGCCCGCTGTCCCCGCGGCGGAGAAGAGGATCGCGCGCGCGGCGAGCTCGAGGTCGGCCGACGGGCAAACAATCGCGGCATTGTTGCCGCCGAGCTCGAGCAGCACCCGCCCGAACCGCTGGGCGACTCGCGGGCCAACGGCGCGGCCCATTGCGGTCGAGCCGGTCGCGGAGACGAGTGCTACACGCGGATCGTCGACCAGGGCCTCCCCGATCTCGCGGCCGCCCTGAACGACCTGCACCAGCGCTTCGGGTGCCCCGTCGAAGTCACGCATCGCGTGACGCACCAGCTGCATCACCAGCTCGGCGCAGAGCGGCGTCTTTTCGCTCGGCTTCCAGATGACGGGATTGCCGCACACCAGCGCCAGCGCGGCATTCCACGCCCAGACCGCAACGGGGAAGTTGAAGGCGCTGACGACCAGTACCGGTCCGAGCGGGTGCCATTGCTCCATCATGCGATGGTCCGGCCGCTCGCTCGCGATGGTCAGGCCGTAGAGCTGGCGCGACAAGCCCACGGCGAAATCGCAGATGTCGATCATCTCCTGAGCTTCGCCCAGGCTCTCCTGGCGGATCTTGCCTGCCTCCAGCGTGATCATCTGCGCGAGCACGGATTTGGCCTCACGCAGCCGCTCGCCAATCAGGCGAACCAACTCACCGCGTTTCGGCGCCGGAACGCTGCGCCACTTGAGGAATGCATCGGCGGCACGGGCACAAGCGACTTCCGGATCGCCCACGGTCACATGCCCGATCGCTGCTCCGTCGATCGGCGAATGGCTTACGATCCCGCCCGCGGACTGCACGCCGAACAGGTCGAGGAGTTGCCGCGCGTCGTCGGCGGGAGTCATGACAGCATCTCCTTCGCCCTCGCCATCGCGGCAACACCGGCGTCGATCGTCTCATCCTTCTTGCCGAAGCACAGCCGGACCAGGCGACGCGGCGGGTCGAGCTCGGCGAAGGCGGAGAGCGGGACGACCGCTATCCCCGCACGCTCGACCGCGGCGGTGGCGAAGCTCTCGTCGTCCATGCCGATCCCCGATGCGGCCAGGTCCACGCAAAGGAAGTAGGTCGAAGCTGCATCGAGGACGCAATAGCCGGCGTCGCGCAGTCCCATCGTCATCCGGTCGCGCGAAGCCTGGAACCGGTCGCGCATCGGTTGCATCCAGGCATCGCCGCGTTCCAGCCCGTGGGCGACCGCCGCCTGAAGGTTCGGCGCGGTCGAGAAGGTCAGGAATTGGTGAGCCCGGGCGACGATTGCGGCCAGCTCCGGCGCGGCGACCATCCACCCAACCTTCCATCCGGTAAGCGAGAAAATCTTGCCCGCTGATCCGACCTTGATCGTCCGCTCGGCCATGCCCGGCAGAGTCGCGAGCGGCGTGAAGGTCGCGCCGTCCAGCACCACATGCTCCCACACCTCGTCGTTGATGACGATGAGATCGCGATCCCGGGCGACCGAGGCGACGATCTCCAGCTCTTCGGCATCGAACAGCCGCCCGGTCGGATTTTGCGGATTGTTGAACAGGATCGCCCGCGTCCTGCCGCTGAGGGCACTTTCCAGCGAACCGCGGTCGATGCGCCATTCGGGCGGGCCGAGCGCAATCTCAACGGGAGTGCCTCCCGCGCGCCGGATCATCGGCGAATAGCTGTCGTAGGCCGGCGTGAAGATAATCACCTCGTCCCCCGCCTCGACCGTCGCAAGGATCGCCGAGCCGAGCGCCTCGGTGGCGCCACTGGTCACGCAGACGGAATCGGGGCCGAGCTGCTGGCTGAAATGACGCTGGTAATGACCGGCGATCGCTTCGCGCAGCGCCATCGTCCCGCGCGATGGCGGATATTGGTTCGAGCCGTCACGGAGCGCCTTCGCGGCCACATCCAGAATCTCGTCCGGCCAACCGAAATCGGGAAATCCCTGGCCGAGATTGACGGCGCCATGCTCCTGCGCGAGCGCGGACATGCGCTCGAACACGCTGGTTCGCATCTGTTCGTAAATCGGGTTCATGCCGCCCCGCATAGCGTGGGGTTTCGGCCGTAGCGAGTGACGCGTTGCTCAGTTCCCGAGCGCGAAGCTTACCATCGCGAGCGGCCGTGCGAGCGCTTTCTCCATCGTGATCGCCGCGGCGCCGGCCAGGCACGCGGCGATCGCTGCGACGCTCGCGAATTCGAGCGCCTTTGCGCGGAATCGACTTTGCTCATGAGTACGCGGACGCTTGCGCCGTTCGTATGAAGGTCGCTCGCCCGCAATCAGCTGGAGCGAGGGCGACTGGCCGATCATCATGATCTCTTCGACCGGCACGCGGTCCTCGGCCTGAAGGCCGGCCCGGACCCCGCTTCGCCACACGACGCGCGCAACGATCACGAGATCGCCGCGCCACACTTCGATCACGCTCCCCTGCTGGGCTGCACGACTCGCCCTGATCATCAATCCGCGCGACGAGACGTTGAGGATGCACGCGTCCGACCAGAAGGCGCCCATGCGCATGCGCGCCGGAACAACTACCTGGCGTCGCAACTCACGTGGCCTGTGCGCGCGCGAGGCGTTCCGGGCGGTCATTCCCGCGCGGTTAGCAAACGGCTGTATTCAAAGCTCTGAAGCTTTGCTCCGAAACGGCGAATGTCACCCGGGATTGACGCCGGAGTGGCGCGTTCGGGCGCTTGTCTGTAGCGGGCGCACCATGGAGCAAAGCATCGATGCCGTTGTCGAAGCCGCGGCGGCCGCGTTCGAATCCTGGTCGGCGATCGGGCCAAACGCCCGGCGCAAGCTGCTCAACCGTGCCGCGGATGCGATCGAGGCGAGTGCCGACAAGTTCGTGTCGCTCATGGCCGGGGAGCTCCGCGCTTCAGAACCCTGGGCACGTTTCAACGTGATGCTCGGCGTGGCGATGGTGCGCGAAGCCGCCGCGCTGACAACGCAGATCACCGGCGACGTGATCCCGTCCGACAAGCCGGGCCTGCTTTCGCTCGCACTGCGCGAGCCGGTCGGCGTGGTGCTCGGGATCGCGCCGTGGAACGCGCCGGTCATTCTTGGTTGCCGTGCCGTCGCAGCGGCGCTGGCGTGCGGGAACGCGGTAATCCTGAAAGCGTCGGAGCGATGCCCGCGCACGCACGGACTCATTGTCCAATGCTTCACCGACGCGGGTTTTCCGAAGGGCGTGGTCAATCTCGTCATCAACGATCCGGCCGACGCGGCGGAAGTCGTCGGCGCGCTGATCGATCATCCCTTCGTCCGGCGGATCAATTTCACCGGCTCGACCGAGGTCGGCAGGATCGTCGCGAAACGCGCGGCGGAAAACCTCAAGCCCGTCCTGCTCGAGCTCGGCGGCAAGGCGCCCCTGATCGTGCTCGAGGACGCCGACATCGACGAAGCGGTGAAAGCCGCTGCGTTCGGCGCCTTCCTCAATGCAGGCCAGATCTGCATGTCCACCGAGCGGATCATTGTCGTCGACGCGGTTGCCGACGAATTCGCGCGCCGCTTCGCGGAGAAGACCGGGAGCATGCCCGATGCAGCGATCGGATCGCAGGTAGACACCAGAGCCGAGGCGGATGTGCATTCGCTCGTCGACGACGCGATCGCCAAAGGCGCACGAAAGCTTGCCGGCGGGCCCGCCATCGTCCTCGCGGGTCTCACGCCCGACATGCGCCTCTACCATGACGAAAGCTTCGGCCCCGTGGTTGGCATCATCCGGGTGGCCGACGAGGAAGAAGCGATCCGCGTCGCCAACGACAGCGCCTACGGCCTGGCGGCAACCGTCTTCACGCGCGACGTGGCGCGCGGTCTGCGCGTCGCTCGCCGCGTGCGGTCCGGCATCTGCCACATCAACGGACCGACGGTTCACGACGAGGCGCAAATGCCGTTCGGCGGCACCGGCGCGTCGGGCTATGGCCGGTTCGGCGGCAAGGCGGCGATCGACTTCTTCACCGAACTTCGCTGGATCACGGTCGCCGGAGAACCTGGCGATTATCCGATCTGACCCTCGTCGAGCATCCGCCCGATCGTCTCGACCGTCCGCCAGTTCCGCGAGGTCGACGGGGAGCCGATGATCCGGTCCCATTTGATCGTCAGGATTTTCGTCGAAACGCCCTCCGCGAAATGAACCCAGATCGCGTCACCTGTTTGCTCTACGCGGAGAGCGAGAGCGGCCGCCGCGAGTTCCACGGCCGCTTCGCTTCGCGGCGGTTGTTTGGACAGGAACATCCAGACCCACTTCGGCTGCTCGTCGGCGACGGCCTGGAACGGATTGGACTGGAGACGGGCTTGCCACTCAGACCTCGTCCGCACGATCACATCGACCGCGAACCCGAACCGCCGTTCGATCGCGCGTTCCAGCTCGGCGGACACATCTTGGGCCGGCTTGTCCGTCCCAAACAGGAGATTACCGCTCGCCACATAGGTCCGCGGATTCGCAAGCCCGATCTGCTCGGCCAGCGCGCGAAGCTCGGCCATCGGCACGCGCCGGTGCCCGCCGACATTGATTCCGCGAAGAAGGGCGACGGCGCCGGTCATGAGCATAAGCTATAGCGCCAAGCCGCCCGCCGCCCCATCTCCCCTTTCAACTCCAAAGCTGGCCGGTATAAGCGCGGCCTCTCCCCACCGTGCGGAGAACGCCTGCTGGGGCGTAGCCAAGTGGTAAGGCACCGGTTTTTGGTACCGGCATTCGCAGGTTCGAATCCTGCCGCCCCAGCCAGCACTTACGGCCTCTTCCAGCAAACGCACCAAGAGGCGTCTCGACCGAAACGCCGTTCTTTCCGTACCTTTTGCGGATGGGACGCACTTACGGTATCGCGGACGCCAATCCCTTGCCTCGGCGTGTAGCCATCTTGCTGAGCGTTCCGCAGGTTTGCATCGCGCACCATTTTCGCCGCCCGTTCTTGCTGGTGTCCGCGAATAGCCAGCCGCAGGAGCTTCGATTGGCACAGCGCGCGAGCCTGAGCTTGCCGGCGCGCGCGTCCGCGATCGTGTCCACAAGATCGAGGGCGATACGCTTGAGAGGCGTGCGGAGGTCGCCCGGTTCCACGTGCAAAGCGAGGAGGCCGTTTTCGGTGAGGGACTGGCCCTGGCAAGCACGGATGAGCCAATGATTTTCGACGAGCAACGGGCCTTGGGGAAGCGGCACGCGGTCCACCCATGCCGACAAGAGGCGGTAGGTGGCGTCCCTTAGCGAGCGAACGTCCGCCATGAGGCGTTCGCGCTCCGCATCGCCATGCAAAATATCGGTGCCTTCGCCGGCGCCGATCGCATCGCAACGCCTGGCCCATTCCACATAGCGTTCAGGGGTTGCGATATAATCCTCGACGTCCCCGGCGAACCGGTCGTGGATCGTGTTGGCGAAGTCGATGCACAAGCGGCCACCATCCAACCGGATCTCGGAAATGGGACGGTGAAGGGGCGCGGTCATTCCACATAAACTCCATTGACTGTACCAGTAAAACAGCTTTAGCCGGTACAGTCGAGATTTATCCGCCCCAATGTCCAAATCCAGCATTGCCCGGGCAATTTGTGTGGAGAAGCGAATTGTCCAAACGGCTGTGCCTTTCCTACTGCATCCTGTGCCTGGCGATGCTGGCGTCGGTCGTCGCGGTGCTCGCGATCGGCGGCCGGCCGGACCCGGCGGGCCCGGCCCTGGTTTTGGACGGGGTCTGGCGCTTCCATCCCGGCGATAATCCGGGATGGGCCGATCCCCGCACGGACGACCGGAAGTGGGATCGCATCGTCCTCATCTCGAAACCGGACAATCGCGACGGCGACGTCGGGCTTCCTGGTTATTTGCCCGGTTGGCGCGCCCGCGGTCATCCCGACCTCGAGGGTTATGGCTGGTATCGCCGCCGTGTCGCTTTGCCGCCCCAGGGCGACATGGTCCTGCTCGGTCCGACGATGGTCAACGACGGCTACGAGATGTTCTGGGACGGCAAGCCTCTCGGCGGCATCGGCAGGATCGGCCATGATCCCAGGATCGTCGGCGTCCGCCCGTTCCTGACGAACGTTCCCCGGTCCGCGGGCGAGCATGACGGGGTCCTGGCGATCAGGACGTTCATGCTGCCCGGTTACGCGCGGGACGATCAAAGCGGCGGATTGAGGAGCGCTCCGACCTTGGCGGAAGCCTCATTCGGTCACGAGCTTTACCGCGCCCAGTGGCATCGAACCATCGCCGGCTATGTCGTCGAGGCGGCGCTACCGATCATGATGTTCCTGCTCGCGGGAATCGCGCTCGTCGTCGCGCGCTCGACGGCCAGACCGGGCTTTGCGAGGTGGCTGGCGGTCGCTCTCGTGGCAACCGGCTTCCTCAGGCTGGGCAATGCGATTGCGTCCTGGACCGACCTGGTGGGTGTAATCACGCTGGGCCGGCTGAATGCTTTTTTGTGGTCGCCGCTTGCGATGCTGGCCTGGACCGCCGCCTGGAACGAGTGGACCGACGGCCGCGAACGGCGCCTCGTCTTGCTGGCCGCCTTCGGCGCATGGGCGATGAGAATTGTTGCCGTTGCCACCCATGTCCATGCATTGGATTCCATCGGCCGTTACGTCTCAATCGTCTTGTTCGTGCTGATTGCCGCGCGGATATTAAGATTTGGCGAGCGCAAATTGCTGGCACTGGCGACGATGGCGGTGGTCGCGATCGCTTTGTTCATCAATGAAATTTCGCGTCTGGGCGTTCCCGATATCTGGTTCCCGTTCAATATCGGCGTCACTCTCACTCAATATGCGTATGCGCTGTCGCTTCCGCTGCTCGCCTTCGCCCTCACCGCAACCAACGAAAAGGAAGTTGCCGCGACGTAAGCAACCGTCGATGAGTCTCGCCGTCCCAGCCAGGCTTGAGCGAGAGCGTAGATGACCGAACCGGCGATCCTGAACTTCCACGCGCACATCTATTACGATCCCGAAGAGGTGGATGCGGCCAAGAATCTCGCGGCGGCGGCCCAGGCGCGGTTTGAGGTCGCGGCCGGGCACTTCCATCTCGTCCCCGTCGGCCCGCATCCGCGCGGAAGCTGTCAGCTGACGGTTCCGGCCGAGCTGTTCGGCGATGTCGCGCAATGGCTCACGCTCAATCGCGGACCGCTAACCATCTTCGCCCATGCGAGCACCGGCGACGATCTCGCCGATCACACCCGGCATGTAATCTGGTTTGGCGAAAGCGAGCCTTTGAAGCTGTCGATCTTCAGCTAACGCTCGCGGTCGCCAATCTCGTCGCGGCGCGATTTCGAACGAGCCATCCGCCGAGCGCCAGCAAAGGCGCCACAGGCACGAGGAAGGTCAAATGATACCAGACCGGAAAACTGTTCCAGAGCTTGATGTGCTCGGGGAGGAACAAAGCGAGGATGATCAGTCCGACCGCCCACGGCGCCCACTTTCGCGACGGATCGATCCGGCCGACGACGGCGCCCGCCGCGACTGAGGTCAGGGCCGCTTCGGCCAGACGCCCGATCTTCATCGCCAGCGTGAACTGCAGCGTCGCTTCGGCGGCGTGATAGCCGGGGATGGCCGCGCGCAGGCCGAAATTGAGGATAGTTACCACGACGGCCCACGCCACCAATCCCGCGACGATGCTTCCGACTGTCCGCCACATGGCCGTCCTCCGTGCTTGCTTATTTGAATCATATTAGTTTAATTAAACTATGAACGCAAGAATGCTCATCCTCGGCGTGCTGCACCGCGGCGATTTCCATCCGTACGAGATCAAGCGCCGGCTCGAGGCGGCGATGGTCGAATGCTACGTAGATGTGGACGTCGGCACGCTTTATTATGCGGTGCGGAAGCTCGAGAAGGAGGGGCTGATCGCGGCGGTTGCCGAGGAGCGCGTCGCGCGCGGCGGTATGCGGACGATTTACCGCATTACCGAAAAAGGCCGCGCCGAATTCCGCGAAGGTCTGCATCGCCAGCTCGACGCGGAGGGACCGGTCGCGCAGACGCTCTACGGCGCGCTCCTCTTCCTGCACCTCGCGGACCGGAGCGTCGTCGAGGACTCCCTCCGCCGCCGAATCGCGCGGCTCGACGAGCTGATCGCCAAGCTCGACCCCATCCGCGCCGGGCTCGGCCCGAGGCTATCGACCGGCGGAGAGCATCTGCTCGGGCATATCGAGCGCCAGCGGCGGCTCGACCGCGAGTGGCTCAAAGCGCTGCTTGCGGACGTCGAGGCGAACGGAATCCGCGACGTCGCCGATCCATCGAAACTAGCCGCCGCGGCCTCGCAAGTGATTTGAATCAATCCGCAGCCGTTCCGAACGGCACATCGGACCGGCCATGGACTTCGACATCATCATCGTCGGCGGCGGACCCGCCGGGCTGAGCTTCGCGCGCGCGCTAGCGGCAGCGGACCTCAGGGTCGCCATCATTGAAAAGCAGACCGAGCAGCAGCTGGCCGATCCCGGCTATGACGGGCGCGAGATTGCCCTGGCGCATCGCTCGATCCGCCTCCTCCGAGAGTTCGGCGCGTGGCAGCGGCTGCAGCCAGACGAAATCGCTCCGCTCCATTCGGCGCGCGTGCTGAACGGCAAGTCGCCGCTCGCTTTGGTGTTCGACTCCGGCCAGCGGCACGAGCGCGACATCGGCGCCCTGGTTTCCAACCATTGCATCCGCCGCGCTCTCTTCGAATGCGTGTCCGGCCAGCCGAACATCACACTAATCACCGAAGCGGTTGTCGCGGCCGTGCGCGCGCAGGCGGGCAGTGCCGAGGTTCGGCTCGCGGACGGAACGCCGATCGCCGCCCGGCTTCTGGTTGCGGCTGATTCGCGCTTCTCGGCCATTCGCGACCAGCTCGGCATCGGCGCGCAGATGAAGCGGACGGGCACCGCGATGCTGGTCTGCCGTCTCGAGCACGAACTTGCCCACGATGGGATCGCCGTCGAGTGGTTCCGCAATCCCGACACGATCGCCATGCTCCCGCTGAACGGGCGCCTGTCCTCGGCCGTTCTCACGCTTCCGATCGACGAGGCGCAGCGGCTTGCCGAATTCGACGACGATGCGCTCGGCCCGGAAATTGCGCGGCGGTTCGATCATCGCCTCGGGGCGATGCGAGTCGCCAGCAGCCGCCACGTCTACCCCCTGGTGATGACATTCTCACATCGTTTCGCGGTGCCGGGCGCCGCGCTGGTCGGCGATGCGGCAGTCGGCATGCACCCCGTGACCGCGCATGGCTACAATCTCGGCATTCGAAGCGCGGAGCGACTCGCGAAAGAAATCATCACGGCAGGAAGGAGAGGTTTCGACTGGAGCTCGGAGCGCGTCCTCGGCCGGTACGAGGCGGGGCACCGGCGCGTCGCATGGCCGATCTACATCGGAACGAACATGATCGTGGGACTTTACCGCGATCGCCGCCCAGGCGCGATGGTCGTTCGTCACGCCGGCCTTCGTGCCGCGCGCCGGATGCCCTTCTTTCGGGCCGCGGTACGCAACATGCTGCTCCGCGCCTGAATCCGATGCAACGCCTCAGGCGTTCGGGATGCGGCCGTGGACCAGGTCTTCGTAATCCTTGTCGAGTTGGCGGGTCAGCTCGCCGACTTCGAACCTCCATGGGCCGATCGACTGGACCGGCGTCACCTCGGCCGCGGTCCCGGTGAGAAATGCCTGCTGAAAGCCTTCCAGCTCCTCCGGCCAGATCGCGCGTTCCACCACCTCGACCGCGCGCCGCCGCGCGAGGTCCATTATCGTCCGGCGGGTGATCCCGTCGAGGAAGCAATCGGGCGTCGGCGTGTGAAGCTGTCCGTCGGCGACGAAGAAGATGTTCGCGCCGGTCGCCTCGGCCACCCGCCCGCGCCAGTCGAGCATCATCGCGTCGTTATAACCGTGGGCCTCCGCATGTTGCTTCGACAAAGTGCAAATCATGTATAGACCCGCGGCCTTGGATTCGGTCGGGGCCGTATAAGGCGCGGGCCGGCGCCACGGCGCGATCTCCAGCCGGATTCCGTTCTGCGCGATTGCCGGGTCGAAATATTTGCCCCACTGCCATGCGGCGATGGCGAGGTGCGGCTTCGTGTTGCCGGGCGCCACGCCCATCGATTCCGACCCGCGCCAGGCGACCGGACGCATGTAGGCGTCGCTCCAGCCATTGGCCTTCAGCACCTCGTAGCAGGCAGCCTCGATCTCCTTGACGGTCCACGGGATGTCGAAGCCGAGCAGACGCGCGCTCTTGTGCAGCCGCTCGGTGTGCTCGCGGAGCTTGAAGATGACTCCGTTGTACGCGCGTTGTCCCTCGAACACCGATGACGCGTAGTGGAGCGCGTGGGTGAGCACATGAACTTGCGCATCGCGCCAGGGGACCAGCTTTCCGTCGAGCCAAATCCAGCCGTCGCGGTCGTCGAAGGGAGGTTGTTGGGGTGCAGCCATGTTCCGCGCCTAGGGCAGGCACGCCGCGGCGGCAAGTTGAAGGGCGGTTCAGCCGCCGGCCGCGGCTTTCGCCTCTTCCGCGAGTTCCGCGCCCCTGCGCGACGCGGCATCGATGGTCAGGCCGACGAGTTCGTCCAGCACATGATCGTGATCGAGCACGGCGAGGCCGGCCTCGGTGGTTCCGTTCGGGCTCGCCACGCGCTTCGCGACCGAGGCCATGTCTTCGCCGTTCGTCGCCGCCATCCAGGCCGTGCCGAGCACCGTTTCGAGCGCGATGGTCGCGGCGATGTCGGGACTGAGTCCGCGCTTCTCCCCGGCCTTAGCAAGCGCCGCGATGAAGCGTGCGACATAGGCGGGGCCGGCGCCGGACACCGAGCCGATCGTCCGAAGACGTTCCTCGTCGAGCGCCCACATCGCGAACCCGAGCGCGGCGAACAAGTCCCCGACCCGACGGCGAGCGTCCTCGTCGGCGTCGATGCTGTAGAGCGCACTGACGCCTCGACGGATCGCGACCGGGAGGCTGGTGGTCACGCGCACGATCGACCCCGCGTTGGGGAAGCGCTGGCGCAGGCTCGCCGCTTCGACTCCGGCGAGCAGCGAGACAACGGCCGTCTTCGATGTCAGCCAGGTCTGGAGTTGCGGCGCGATTTCGTCCAGCTTCTGCGGCTTGAACGCCAGCACGACCATTTTGGGCGGCGGCCCCGCCTCCGCGAATGTGGTGACCGTCCGCGTACCTTCGACCGCCTTGCCGCTCGGCCGGATGACGGTGACCGCACCAAGGTCGATCCCGGCGACGCGCCATCCGTCCACGATCGCGCCGCCCATATTGCCGCAGCCGACGAACCAGGTCGGAGTGGGGATTTGAAGAGTGCCGTCCATTCTCATTCCTCCCTATCGCGCAGCGATGGGGAGGGGAACCATGCGAAGCATGGTGGAGGGGTAACCGGCGCTCGGCCAAGACCCCCTCCACCATTCACTCTGCGGTGAATCGTTCCCCTCCCCACGGTCCCGGACCAGGTCCGGGGCCGCAGGGAGGAACGGAAAAGTCATGCCTCGCCGTGCGTGTCAATCAGCGCGGCAGCGATGGCTTCGCCGGGCGACTTCCCGCCCCACAGCACGAACTGGAACACGGGGTAGAAGCGCTCGCACTCCTCCACCGCGGCTTCGGCGATGGCTTCGGCCTGCTCGAGGCTGAGGCCCTCGCCCGCGCGGACATCGAGAATGGTGGAGTGGCGGAAAACAATCAGCCCCGATCCCGACCACATTTCGAAATGGCCGAGCCACAATTGCTCGTTGATGAGGCTCAGCGCCTCATACACCGCCGAGCGCTTGTCCGGTCCAACCTTGATGTCGGGAAAGGCGAGGAACTGAAGCACCTGGTCCTCGGGCCGCCAGACGCCGCGAAGCTCATATTGTGCCCAGCTGCCGGTCGCCGAAGCGACGATCTCTCCCTCGGCGGTGCGCTCGCACGCCCAGCCACGCGCCTCGAAATATTGTTCGAGCACCTCGATCGGCGCGCCGTCGTCGCGCTCTTCCTGTATTTCTTCGCCGCTCAGGATCACTTCCCCGGTGCCGCCTTTTTCGTCGCGCGCCTCGGCGTCCCGCCGGCTTTCGCCTCCAGAGCGGCAATGCGACCTTTGAGAGCCTCATTTTCGTCGCGCGCTGCGGCGGCCATGGCCTTCACCGCCTCGAACTCGTCGCGGCCGACGAAATCGGCGCCGCCCATCCATTCCTTGAACTTCTCGCGCGCGGACGCCTCGGCCTCGCGGCCCATGCCCGCGAAGCTCCCGGCAAGGCCGTTCACCATTTTCACCATGTCGTCGAACATCTTGTTCTCGGACTGCATCGCAACGTCTCCCTTTCGGCGCGGAAATAGGGGCTTGCGGTGCGTTCCGCCACCCTGACACCGGAACCTATCCCCAACTGCCTGAGCTATCCCCAGATTTCTCGGCGGCGAGAAGGAATTCGACATTGCCTTCGGGGCCGGTGATCGGGCTCGGCGTAATGCCGAGCACCGACCAGCCTTGCGATTCCACCCAGGCCTGAGCGTCCGCACAGACGCGCTCGCGCACGGCGGGATCGCGGACGACGCCGCCCTTGCCGACTTCCTCGCGTCCAGCCTCGAACTGCGGCTTGACGAGAGCGATCAGCTTCGCGCCCGGTTTCGCCAGCTTGAGCGGCGCTTCAAGCACCTTCGAAAGCCCGATGAAGCTCGCATCACACACCACGATGTCCACCGGCTCCGGCACATGCGCGCTGGTCAGGTAACGGGCGTTGGTTTGTTCGAGCACTACGACCCGCTGATCCTGCCGAAGCTTCCAGGCAAGCTGGTTTGTACCGACATCGACCGAGTAAACCTTCGCCGCACCGCGCGACAGCAGCACATCCGTGAACCCGCCCGTCGAGCTCCCCACGTCGAGCGCCACCGCATCGGCCACGTCGAACCCGAAATGCGTCAGCCCATGATCGAGCTTGATCCCCCCGCGCGACACCCACGGATGATCCTTCCCCCGAACCTCCAGCGGCGCATCCTCCGCGAGCATTTCCCCCGCCTTCGCAACCTTTCGCTCGCTCGAAAACACTGCCCCCGCCATAATCAGCGCCTGAGCCCGCGCCCGGCTCTCGGCCAGACCCCGGCTCACCAGCAGTTGGTCCGCCCGAATTTTCATGATTTCACGCAAAGGCGCGAAGGCGCGAAGAAGGACAAGGGACGTTTCACGCGGAGACGCGGAGACGCGGAGAATTGCAATCGAGCGGCCATTAGCCGCTCAAAAATATGAATGGAAACTGGCGACGTCAGGTGATCCGTTCGCGCCCCTTCGCGCCTTTGCGCCTTTGCGCGAAAAACCTTCTCTTCTCCGCGTCTCCGCGTCTCCGCGTGAACCAATTTAAGCCCGCACCTCCTCGACTCCGGCGCTGTTGACGCGGAGGGCTTTGAGGACTGTTTCGACGATGTGCGGGGCATTGAGGTGCGCTTCGTCGTATTGCTTTTCGGGCTTGTCCTGGTCCTGGAAGCGGTCGGGGAGGCGCATGGTGCGGATCTTGAGGCCGGCGTCGACGAGGCCCTCGTCGCTGGCGAGCGTCAGCACATGAGCGCCGAGGCCGCCGATCGAGGCTTCCTCGATCGTCACCGCGACCTCGTGCGTCGTCAGCAGCCGGCGAATGAGCTCCTCGTCCAGCGGCTTGGCGAAGCGCAGGTCGGCGACGGTGGTCGAAAGCCCCTTCGCGTCGAGCTGATCCGCCGCCTTCTCGGCCTCCGCCAGCCGCGTGCCGAGCGACAGGATGGCAACTTTCTTGCCCTCGCGGACGATCCGCCCCTTGCCTATCTCAAGCTCGACCGGCTGTTCCGGAAGCGGCACGCCCCTGCCCTCACCGCGCGGATAGCGAACCGCGATCGGACCGCTGTCGTGCAGCGCCATGGTGTGGACCATGTGGCAAAGCTCGGCCTCGTCCGCCGCGGCCATGACCACGAAGTTCGGCAGCGTGCAGAGATAAGCGAGATCGAACGCACCCGCGTGAGTCGCACCGTCGGCACCGACCAGTCCCGCGCGATCCATCGCGAAGCGGACAGGCAAATTCTGGATCGCGACATCGTGTACGACCTGGTCGTAGGCGCGCTGCAGGAAGGTCGAATAGATGGTCGCGAACGGCCGGTAGCCCTGCGCCGCGAGTCCGGCGGCGAACGTCACGGCATGTTGCTCGGCGATTCCCACGTCGAACGTGCGCTCGGGGAACTTCTCCGCGACCTTGTCCAGTCCCGTCCCCGACGGCATCGCGGCGGTAATCGCCACGACCTTCTCGTCCCGCTCCATCTCCTGAATCAGCGCCTTGGCATAGACGCCGGTATAGCTCGGCGCGTTCGCCGCAGGCTTGGCCTGAACGCCCGAGACCACGTCGAACTTCACGACGCCGTGATATTTGTCCGCCGCATTTTCGGCCGGCGCGTAGCCCTTGCCCTTCCTGGTGACGACATGGACCAGCATCGGCCCGATTTCCGCGTCGCGGACGTTCTCCAGCACGTCGACCAGCGCCTCGACATTGTGCCCGTCGATCGGCCCGACATAATAGAATCCAAGCTCGTCGAAGAGCGTGCCGCCGGTGAACATGCCGCGGGCATATTCTTCCATCCGCCGCGCGGCGACGTGGAGCGGCTCCGGCATGGCCCGGGCAAGCTTCTGCGCGAGCTTGCGGGGCGCCAGATATTTTCCCGAGCTGACCAGCCGCGCGAGCGCGTTGCGAAGGCTCCCGACCGGCGGCGCGATCGACATGTCGTTGTCGTTCAGAATGACGATCAGCCGGTTGCCCGCGGCCTCGGCGTTGTTCATCGCTTCATAGGCCATGCCGGCCGACAGCGCGCCGTCGCCGATCACGGCGATGGCGTGGTGCGGGTCGCCCGACAGCTTGTTGGCGATGGCGAAGCCGAGCGCTGCTGAGATGCTGGTCGAGCTGTGCGCCGCGCCGAACGGGTCGTATTCGCTCTCGCTGCGTCTGGTGAAGCCGCTGAGCCCCCCGCCCTGCCGAAGCGTCCGGATGCGGTCGCGCCGGCCAGTCAGGATTTTGTGCGGATAGGCCTGGTGCCCGACGTCCCAGATCAGCCGGTCGTTGGGCGTATCGAACACATAATGGAGCGCAACCGTCAGCTCGACGACGCCGAGCCCCGCGCCGAGATGGCCTCCCGTTACGGAGACGGCCGAAATCGTTTCCTGCCGAAGCTCGTCGGCGAGCTGCGGCAATTGGTCCTTGCTCAGCTTTCGAAGATCGGCGGGAAGCCTGACCTCGTCCAGCAGCGGCGTGTCCGGGCGATCACTCATCGGGCCGACGCATTACGCGGAAGGCCCCGTTATGTCACCAAGGTGGCAGAAGCCGCGGCCGATTTCAGCGATTGCTTAGAAAAGCCTCACATCGTGCCGGCGAGCAGGAAGACCAGTGCGGTTTCGCCGAAATCGCTCAGCGAATGGGCGACGATCGCGGGGACGAGGCTGTTCGACCTCTCGCGCAGCCAGGCGTAGATGATGCCGAGCGCGATCGCATAGAGCTGCTGCGCGAAGGCTTCGTAGAATGGCCGCGTTGCGAAATTGGCGGCGTGGGCGAGCGCGAACAGCAAGGCGATTGTGATGCCCGCGGTGCTGATCTCGGTGCCCCAAACACGGATTTTCGACGGCGATAACGCGGTCAGGACGCCGAGCAGCAGCCCGCGGAACAAGGTCTCTTCGCAAATGCCGACCCACAGCAGCTCGAGACCGAGCCAGCCGGCGACATTCAGGGGCGTCGCCACCTCCGGCACCGGCGGCGGCTTCAGCGCAATCAACGACGGCCAATGATCGGCGAAAAGCATGATCAACGCGAACGCCAGGCCCCAGAATGCCGCCCAACCGAGATAGGTTTTACGCGGAGGCCAGCGCAGACCGAAATCTGCGTCTGTCAACAGCCGGCGTGCAACCGCGATCCCGATGAGCGCGATGATCAGCTCGAACGTCTCGGCGACACTGATCGAAAGCCACTGCGGCCAAAGCGCGTCCGGCGCGACTATGCGCATCACCAGTCCGGTCGCGAAGCCGGACAGCGAGAGCGCGGCCTTGCCGAGCACCAGCACCAGCAAGATGGGGAGCAGGCGGAGTCGGGGCCCGTCCCAGCGGGCTGCGTTGGCGGCTATTTCCATGCCGCACGGCTAGTCGGGCGCGGCGACCCCGTCTTGAACGGATTTGACCTTCCGCAGCTGGGTCGGCGTGCGTCCGGTGGCGTCCCGGACAACGCGGTTCATGTGCGGCTGGTCCGCAAATCCTTGTTCCGCTGCAAGTTCCGCGAGCGAATCGCCACCCTCGTGAAGCGCCGCGACGACCGCTTTGACCTTCACGCCCGTTCGATACGCCGCGGGCGAGACGCCGTAGGCGCGCGAGAAGCCCCTGCTCACGGTCTCCGGCCGAACCCCGTGGCGGTCGGCCCAGTCGCCGAGCGACAGACGGGCGTTCCGCCGGATATCGGCGGCGAGAAGATCGGGCCAATCGGCCTGTCCCGCGACCGCCTCCAGAAGGCCGAACTCAAGCGGACGACCGTTCGAACCGATTGAGCCGACCAGCTCGTCCACATTGTCCGGCCGGTACACTCCAGGCTCAATATCGTCCGAAATGGCGAAATCGACTAAATGCGTGGCCTGGCTACCGAACCAGTCGGCGTGGGATTCGCCGCGCGCGTGGACGATCAGCATGCCCGGCTCCACGTTCCAACGGCCGGATTCGCCAGCCTCGCAATAGCCGCCCTCGAGCAGCAAGGTCGCGTAGGGCGAGAGGTGCCGGTGCGCGGGAATGTGCCAGCGAGCCGGATGGCGCTGGCGCGACACGGCTCCGCCGTTCAGGCGCTGTGCGGACATATTCCGATCGCTTCGACCATTTCCACCATGAGCGCGCTGTCCTAGGCCTATGGATCCTCGAAGTCAGCCGAGCGATGCGACGAAGTCGACGAAGCGGCTTGCCTTTTCTTCCAGTTCGGAGCGGGGCCTTCCCGAGCGCGCCTCGATTGAAAGCGCGATATGGGTCGAGGCGATGAGGTCTGTGATCACGTCGGGCGATATATCCGGTGGGAGATCGCCTGCCCCGATCGCGCGCTTCACCCGGGCGAGCATCGCCGCGCGCATTTCCAAAAACACCCGCTCGACCCGCCCGCGCACGGCGGGATCGTCGGCCGCGGCGTCAATTGCGGTGCTCATGAGAAAGCAGCCGCGAACCCCCTTCCGGCCGCAGAAGAATTCGAGATCAACGCCGAAAAAGGCGTCGAGCGCGTCGCGAAATGACTCGCGCGACAGTGCTTCGCTCGTTCGCGCGCCGGCTTCGGCGAGATAGGCGTCGAGCGCCTCGAGGTAGAGCCCGCGTTTGCCGCCGAACGCCGCATAGAGGCTCGGCTTGTGCAGTCCAGTCGCCAGTGTGACCGCGTCGAGCGAGGCATCCGCGCCCTTGCTCCAGAACAACCGCATCGCCCGGGCGACGACTTCTCCCCGCTCAAACTCGGGCGGCCGACCAGGTCTGCGTTTATTTTGTCCCATTTAGTACATAATCCTTGATCGGCCTTTCGATACCGGTTAGTACATAATATTGAAAGGAACTGAAACAATGGCAACCGCAGACGTCGGCTTCGAACTCGATCTACCCGCTTCCGCAGCCTGGGAGCTCATCGCCGATTTCGGGTCTCCGGCGCGGATCGCACCGGGGTTCGTTCGCGAATGCGTCCTCGAGGGAGACGAACGAATCGTCACATTCGAATCTGGCGCGACGGTGAGACAAAAGCTGATCACTTCGGACGCTGCCCGGCGGCGTCTCGTCTATTCAGTCATCGGCGGAAGCTTCGACCATCACAATGCCGCCATGGAAGTCCTTGCACTCGGCTGCAGCCGCAGCGCGATCCGTTGGATCGCTGATATGGCGCCCGAAGAAATCCAGCCGTTGATCCAGGCGATGATGGAAGAAGGCGCACACGCAATCGTCGCTGAACAGAAGCGGCGGGCGATTGCCGCCGGAGCGATGCCGCAAAAGCGCTGGTTCGCGGACTAGCTGTCCTCGCAGTCGGTACACCGGCCGCGGACTTCGATGACCGGCCGGGGGGCGGAGAATCCGGCGCTTTTTGCCGCTTCCCGGACGCCGCTCGACAGGCTGTCATTGTCGATATGCACGGTCTGCCCGCAATTGTCGCAGATCAGGAAGATGCAGTCGTGGAGGCAGGCAGGGTGCTGATTCGCGACATAGGCGTTGGCGCTTTCGACCCGCCGAGCGAGATTCGCGCCGACGAACAGGTCGAGAATGCGATAAACGCTGTTCGCAGCGACACGGCGGCCGAGATTTTTCGAAACCGTTTCCGCGATGTCATAGGCGCTGGCCGGCTTTTCGAAGCTCGCCAGTGCCTCGAACACGGACTCGCGCATCCCGGTCCACTGCTCACCCTCATGGGTGAGCCGCGCGCGTGCCGCCTTCTTGAGAGATTCGCCCTCGTGGAGCTGATGGTCGTGACGGGTCATGAGGTATCGTTCAGATAGTCCTCGCATGCCGCTCCGGCAAGCGGACGGCTATTCCCCGGCGAGGACGTTCAGGCGGTGCCCGAGGGCAAGAATCAGCACCCCGGCCACGGTATAAATCGGTTCGTGGCCGCCCTCGTGAAGGCTGAGCGCGCCGGCCATGACCCCGAGCCCAAGCGCGCCGGTCGCGCTCGGCAGCATGAAGCCGTGCTCGAGGATCCCGCGGCCGAGCGCGAACGATCCGACGATCATCGCCAGCGTCAAGCCGACCTCATGGATGATTGGACTGCCCAGGAGCCCGCCCGCCGAGGCAAGAAGGCCGAGCAGTACCGCGGTCGCCACGCAATGGACAAGGCACAGGCCGGAAAGGCCCATCGCCAGGCTGTCGAGCCGCGACGTTCTGATCGACAATGTTGTCATCGCGGGCGGCGATATAGCCGAGCTTGTTGTTCGTTACAATATAACATTCGAACATTCTCGCCCTTGTCGCGCGCCCCGCCGCGCGGGCATAGGCGCTCGCCATATGGACTCCACCACTCCTGACGCCGGCACGGCCGATCTCGTGCGGCTGCGCCCGCGCGCGCTCTCGAACCTTCTCTTCCTCGTCGCAGGCCTCGTCTTCGCCATGGTGGTCATCGGCGGAATCACGCGCCTGACCGAAAGCGGACTCTCGATCACCGAATGGAACGTGGTCAGCGGAATCGTTCCCCCGCTGTCCCACGCCGACTGGGTTCGCGAGTTCGAGCTCTACCAGCAAACCCCACAATATCTCGAGGTCGCGGGCCCAGCGGGCATGACGCTCTCCGGCTTCAAGTTCATCTTCTTCTGGGAATGGTTTCACCGCTTCCTCGGCCGCTTCATCGGCCTTGTCTTCTTCATCGGCATCGCCTGGTTCGCGGTGAAGCGCGCGATTCCGAAAGGCTATGCGTGGCGGCTGGTCGCGCTGTTCGTCCTCGGTGGGCTGCAGGGGGGAGTCGGCTGGTTCATGGTCATGTCCGGGCTCGAAGGCCGCACCGAAGTCAGCCCGTATCGCCTCTCGGCGCACCTCCTCTTCGCCTTGTTCCTGATGGGCGCGCTCATCTGGACCGCGCTCGACCTCCGGCGGCTGTCGAACAGCCCGGAGTCGCGACCGGCAAGACTCACCGGCTGGGGAGTGGTCGCGCTCGGCACTTTGTTCATTCAGCTGATGCTCGGCGCCTGGGTCGCGGGCTTTCGTGCCGGCTATGTGTCGAACACCTGGCCCGACATGAACGGCCATTTCATCCCCGAAGGGATCGACTGGTCGCATGGCGCCGGCTTCGCGCTGACTCACGACCCCTTCCTTCTCAATTTCATGCACCGTTGGTGGGCCTGGGTCGTGGTCGCGGTGCTTGTCCTGTTCACGCGAAAGATCCGCAAGCTCGACGGTGCTCGCCGGGCGTCGGTCGCCATCCACTCGGCGTTCGGGACGCAGATCGTCCTCGGCATCCTGACCGTCCTCTCGGGCGTGGTAATCTGGCTCGCGGTACTGCATCAGGCGACCGGCGCGCTGCTCCTCGCGTCGACCGTCTGGGGTGCGCACGAACTCGGGAGACGCCGGGCATGAGCGTCATTTCCGTCTATGCAGTCTTCGCGAACGCCGAGGAGGCGGAGCGCATCGGGCGCAATATGGTCGAGGAGCGGCTCGCGGCCTGCGTGAACATCCTTGGGCCCGTCCGGTCCATCTACCGCTGGAAGGGCAAGATCGAAAGTGCCGACGAAGTCGCGGCCATCTTCAAGACCCACCACTGGCGGACCGACGCGCTGATCGAGCGCATCGCGGCGCTCCACAGCTATGAAGCGCCGTGCATCGTCAGCACGTCGATCGACAAGATCCTCGGCAGCTACGCCGACTGGGTCGAAGACGCCGTCGTCCGCGACCGTTAGTCCTTCTTCCTGAACTGCGGCGTTGTCGCGAACGTCCGCCCCTTCGCGATCATCGCCGGCCTCAAAAAAACGCGCGTTTACAAAGCCAAACACTTGGGCGATTGATGCAGGTTAGTAGCGTATGCGCTGCCGGATGTGATTCGGATCGCGCATCATGGTGGGGGTGTGCGTGCCAACATATCGTCTCTACCGGCTCGACGGAGCCGGCAAGATCAGTGCTGCCGACTGGATCGAAGCCGCCGATGATGACGCTGCCCGCCGTGAGGCGGAGACAGGAGCGGAAATAGGCGGTTACGAAATCTGGAATCGCAAGCGTCTCGTGGCACGCGCGGGGCCGAAGACCGCCTAGCGCTCCTTCGCTTTCCGCCGCTCGAACGGAACGTCGTCGAGCTTGCGCCTGAGCTGCTCGATGTTCTCCGTTTCCCTGTCGTCGTCGGCCGAGTATTTCGACTCCAGCTCGACCTCGTCGGGTGTCTGCTCACGGAAATAGCTGATCGTCAGCCGCCGGCCGAAAATCTCGTCGCCGCGGATCTTGAGTTCGGCCTGATGCTCGGGCGGAAGATTGTCCCGGATCGTCTCGAGATAGCGAATGAGATCGTCCAGCGACGTATATTCGCTGATGTCGATGAAGTCCTTGACACGTCTCGGCACTTCTCGCTGCTCTCCGGCGGGAAATTGAACAGGCGTTCGGGCGAGTCCGGCCAGCCGCGGCACGGCATTATGGCCCGTCCCCGCACAACGCAACGCGCGAGCATCCGGAATTTTCCACCTGAAGCGCCGACTTGCGCCACTCCTCCGGTCAGGTGCGATTGACCGTCGCGGACGGTGCCGGCGGCGCTCCGCACTGACCGCTGACGCTCGACGTCACCTTCGGCGCCTTGCCCGGTCCCTGGCTCACAACCTCGGTCGAGCGGGTGCAGGTGCTTCCGCCATTGCTCACCGAAACGACCGTCGTGCTCGTCTGTCCGGCGGGCAGGCTGCCGTAGGAAGCAATGTAGGGATGCGCGCCGTTCGGATGACGGCTCATCTGCTGCGCGTGCCGCATCATTTCCTGCGACTGGCGCTGCATCTCCGCCATGATCTTGCCGAAGCCGGCGAACGACGGAAGCGGCATGCCCCAGCCCGCGTCGAGACCCGCCAGAGGCCGCGATTCGACCGTCACCCTTGGCGCGACGTCGCCGACATAGCGGATATGTGCCACCGACCCGCCGGGCAGTGCGACGTTCATGACGTGGGTTTTTGCGGCCGGCGCCTTCGGGTTCGCGGCGATCGCGGTGCCGGCAAGCGCCGCTGCGCCGACGGTCGCCAGCGCGATTGCAGGAAGCGTCCTCACGAAACAATCCTCCATTGCTTGGTCCAGTTGATAGAGCGAAAGGCTATCGGCCGATCCTGAACGCCAGCTTGCTGTTTGCCGCCATTTGACCAACGTCATGATTACCGTGCGGCGCCTTGTTTTGTTTGAGGGTATTATTTTACCCGTTCGGAAAGCTCCGGATTTGCTTGACTTTTCGCTGCTCGCCCGCAAATAGCCGCCCGACGGCGGCGCGTTGAGGCGTCGCCTTTCTCGTTTGGAAATGAGGGTTTTCAGCCATGAAGGCGCTGATGAAGACAACCAAGTCGGCCAAGCCGGCGGAGGTCGAAAAGAAGTGGCATCTGATCGATGCCGACGGCCTGGTCGTGGGCCGGCTGGCGACGATCGTCGCCAACATCCTGCGCGGCAAGCACAAGCCGAGCTTCACGCCGCACGTCGACTGCGGCGATCATGTCGTCGTCATCAACGCCGACAAGGTGCGTTTCACCGGCCGCAAGCTCGACCAGAAAATCTATTACAAGCACACCGGTTTCCCGGGCGGGCTTAAGGGCGTGACCGCGGGCAAAGTGCTCGAGGGCCGCTTCCCCGAGCGGATTTTCGAGAAGGCGGTCGAGCGCATGATCCCGCGCGGCCCGCTTGGCCGCGACCAGATGCGCGCGCTGCATCTCTACACCGGCGCCGAGCATCCGCACGGCGGCCAGAACCCCCAAGTCCTCGACGTCGCGTCGATGAACCGCAAGAACAAGGTGGGCGCATAAGATGGCCGACAAGAAATCTCTTTCCGATCTCGCCGATCTGACCAACCCCAAGCCCGAGGCTCCGGCCGCTCCGGAGGCCGCGACCGCGGAAACCCCCGCCGAGGCCGCAGCCGCGGAGGCTCCCGTCGAAGCGGCTGAGGCTGGCGACGATCAGGGCGCGTCGACTCAGGGTCCCCAGATCCAGGCGGTGCTGCGCGAGCAGCAACTCGACAAATACGGCCGCGCTTATGCGACCGGACGGCGCAAGGACGCGGTCGCGCGCGTCTGGCTGAAGCCGGGCTCGGGCAAGATCGTCGTCAACGGCCGCGAGCAGGAAGTCTATTTCGCCCGCCCGACCCTGCGCCTGATCATCAATCAGGTGTTCGACGTTACCGATCGCCGCGGTCAGTACGATGTCGAGGCAACGGTCAAAGGTGGCGGCCTGTCGGGCCAGGCGGGCGCCGTGCGCCACGGCATCTCGACGGCGTTAACCCGCTACGAGCCGGCATTGCGCACGACGGTGAAGCGCGAAGGCTTCCTCACTCGCGACCCGCGCGTCGTCGAGCGCAAGAAGTACGGCCGGGCCAAGGCGCGGCGCAGCTTCCAGTTCTCGAAGCGCTAGGCGCGTCTCGCTCACAAACAGAAAGGGCGGCGGGGAGATTTCCCGGCCGCCCTTTTGCTATTTCCCCCGCACTAAACGGTCGTCGTCGACAGCAGCGCTTCCAGCTGATCGAGCTGCTCGGGCAGTCCGGCCGCCGATCCGGCAAGCGCTTCTTCGAGCGCTTTCTTCGACGGATAGATTTCGTGGAAGGTCAGCAGCGTCTTTCCTCCCTTTTCTTCGAAGGTTACGGTGGTCACCGCGCCCTCGTCCCCTTCGTCGTTGGTCCAGACGATACGCTCGTCCGGCACGACGTCGAGATACTTGCCGTAGAACGCCATGGTATCCGACCCGCCTGCCCCGAATTCCAGCCGGTATTTGCCCCCGGTGCGCACATCCATGTCGCACGCCACGAGCGAGACGCCGGTCGCAGACTTCGGCACCCACCAGCGCCGGAACAAGTCCGCCTGGCTCCACGCCTTGAAGACAATGTGCGGCGGTGCGTCGAACATTCGCGTGACGACCAGCTCCCGATCGGACTTGCGCTCCACCGCCGTCCGGTTCTGCCCGAGCGCGTGATCACTCCTTTGCTGATCCATTCTTTTCCTCCTGATTGAGCTCGATAATGACCTTGTCCAGGGCGTCGAAGCGCGCTTCGAAATGCTTACGATGGGATTCGATCCAGTCGGCCTCGGCATCGAGGCTCCATTCGCCAAGTTTGCAGGTCCGCACCCGTCCGACCTTTTCCGTCATGACGAGCCCCGCCCGTTCCAGCACGGCGACGTGCTTTTTCATGCCCGTCAGCGTCATGTGAAACTTCTCGGCGAGGCTGGTGATCGACGCGTCCGCGCGCCCAAGCTGCTCCAGCACGCCGCGCCGGGTCGCATCCGACAGCGCCGCGAACGACAGATCGAGAGACGGGCTATACTGAACCATATAGTTCAGTTTTAGACATCTTCACTGACCGGTGCAAGCCTCGCGTCCGGGCTACGAAATAGCGCGGCTCCGAGCGGCACGGCCAATATCCCCTCGTTCACGAATGACGCTGACGTCGAGAGGCTGGAGAGCGCTGAGGAACTGGTCCAGGTCTATGAGATCGAGGCAAGGACGAGCCCCGCGTTGGGAAAGCTTGTTCCGCGCCAGCCTCTTCGCGAGCAGGATCGCGGGAGTGCACGGAATATATGGGCCGTGACCCCGCCGCGCGACGATCGTGAAGCGTTCGGTCCGCTCCTTCCCGTCGCAGCCCCTGCCCCGCAAATACATGTGGAATCCGCTTCGGCTGGAGCCGAGCGAATCGAAGAGAAACGATGATTTCAAAAGGCGGTCCGAATAGCGGTCCAGCGGCGGCAATAGCCGCATTCGGACGCCCCAGCTTAGCAGCCAAATCCCGAAGTGCAGCAGCTTGATCTCGTGACCGGCCGCGAAACGGATCGTCCGCAAGTGAGGGTAGCGCCTGGGGAACAGCTCCAGGTCCGGCACGTCGCAATTGCCGAACAGCCTCCAGCCCAGCTCCGGATAGCGTTCCGCGTGAAGGTTCTGCCACCCATAAACCGTTTTGGCCGCGCCATCCCGCAAGGTCGTGAAGCCTCGCCCGATGTAGCTCAGCACCGACGACGCCGTTGCAAGCCCCCGATTGGTTTGCTGGGCAGCGCTGATCCCATAGTCGATCTCTCGAATCGCGCTGAACCTTGGCAGTGCCTCATCAACAATCGCTGCGGTCAGACAGGGGACCGAGCTGGCGCCGGAGACGACGAGCACATTGGCATCGCGCGCGGACTCGTCGAGCGCTCCGATGCCCGCGACGAAGGCCCTTCCGTCCGCCAGGTCCACGTAATGGCATTTGTGACGAATACAGGCTTCGGCAACCGCGTAGCTCTGGCCCTGAAATGGCCCGACGGTGTGAATCACCATGTCTGCCGCGGCATTGCCGAGGCAGTCGTCGAGGCCCACGCCGATGTCGAATGAATAGCTTTCTGGCGGGTTGGCGGCATTGAGCGAGCTGGCGCAAGCGGCTGCCTTTTCTTTGGATCGTCCGGCAATCAACAGTTGAATACCGGGCTCGCGCGCGAGCGCCCGGGCGATGTAGCTCCCGAAATTGCCGTAGCCGCCGAGAATGAGGATTCGCGTCACCAGCCCGGCTTCAGGACCATGAGGAAGAACACGACGATCAGGCCCCCAAAGGCAGGCCAACCGAGCAGGAACCAGAGTCGGAACAATCGATCGTAAAGCCGCCGGTCAGTGGCCTCGCCCTGCGCTTCACGTTCGAGCATGCGTTTCAGGCGAATTTGAATCGCCACGACCGGAAGCCAGCAGAGGGCCGCAAGTAGATAGAGCCCGTAAGTCGCTACGAGCCAGAAGTCGTTCCACACAAAGCCGGCTCTGGACATGAGCCAGGCGCCAGTCAGAGGTTGCACGACCGCGGCGGGCGTTGTGAACAGCCAGTCCGCGAGTACAGTCGTTCGAGCGGCAATCAACCGCCCGGCTTCATTGCCCGGCGCATGCGCTCGCCAGAAGAAGAACGCCGTGCCGAGGCCTGTACCGAAAAGAACGGTGGCGCTCAGAATGTGAACAGTCTTGATGAATGCGTACACGTCCATTCGCGACCCCGCTTCTTCGATTTCAGTTTGTGCCAATCTTAGCGGAGTCTAATTTTCCGCCAGGCTCTTCAGATATTCGATCAGCGCCGCCCGCTCTTTCGCGTCGCGCATGCCCGGAAAGCCCATGCGGGTCTTCGGCACGACCGTCTCCGGATCGGTGATGAAACGGTCGAGCAGCTCGGGCGTCCAGCGCGGGTACTTCGCGGCGAAGCTGCGCATCGCGGGCGAGTAATCGAAGCCCGGCTCGGAGGCGATGCGCCGCCCCACCACGCCGTACAGCGACGGCCCCTCGAGGTCGTTCTTGTGCGGCTCGGTCGCGTGGCACGAATAGCATTTCTGATAGGCGCGCTTGCCGCCGTTCGGAGTTTCGCCGTGCGCGGCCGCGGCAATGCCGAAAGTCAGCGAGACTGCGACGACGGTCAGCGTCGATCTCAAGGCCGGTCCGTCCGGACGACCATGATCCGGTCGAGGCCCGATTCCGGCAGGTAGATTTCACCCTGCCGGCCGAGAATTTGGCGGACGTTCGCGTCCGGTGCGCTGCCCGGATACCGAGCCCAGCTTTCGGTGCGCGGATCGAAGGCCAGGGTCGCATTGCTTCCCCAGTCGCTCACCCAGACGATGTCGCGGTCGTCGACGAAGACGGCGTAGACGCGCGGCTTCTCGCCCGACGGCTTCCAGCTCTTCCATTCCCCCGTATTCGGCGAATAGCGGCTCAGCTGGCCCGAGTTCCAGCCGGATACCCAGAGATCGCCCTTGCTGTCGGCCCACACGCGGCGGGTGCCTTCGTCAGCAGTCGGCGGCTCGATGATCTGCGCGGCGCCGCTCTTCCGATCGATTTTCGCGAGATGGCTGCCGGCGAGCGATACGTAATAGATTTCGCCGTCCGGAGTCGAGGCGATGCCGTAAGGGCCGCGCCCATCGGGATCCTTGAACATCCTGATCTCGCCAGCGTCCGGATCCAGCCGACCGTAAATGCCGTTCTGGCCGGTGAACCAGAGATTCCCGTCGCCGTCGAACGCGGCGGTATTGAGATTGGCGTAGCCCGTGTCCTCGGGCAGCTTCCAGGACGATAGCTTGCCCGTCTTCGGGTCGTAGCGGACGATCGCATTTTGCCCGCCGTCGGTGATCCAGGCGGCGCCGTCCGGCCCCTGGATCACGCCATGCGGCGCCGAGTCCGGGCCAAGCGGAATCTCACGGATTTTGCCTGTCTTCGGATCGAGGATGCCGAGCGCGCCGGTGCGCTGGGCAGTGTACCAGATGCTGCCGTCCGGCGCTGGAGCGACGTCGTGCGGGCGCGAGCCCTTGGGGACTTCGAATACCTGCACGTTTGCCGCGTTCTGCTGCGGCGCCTCGGCCGCGCAGGCGGGCGCGAGAATGAAGCTCAGTGCGGCAAGCGTGCTCAATTGCTTCAGGAACATTGGCCGTCTCCCCGTCGATGGCGGGCGCATTGTACCGCCGCGGAAAGAGTCTACTCAAGCGAGGGATATTCGTCCCGCCGCTTCCACCACGGGCCTTCCTCATTCCGCCCGAGCGGGGCGCGGTCGAGCCATTGGTACATGCCCCACAGGCCATCGAGGCCGCGCGCATAAGTCGAATAGGTATGGAACAGCGCGCCGCCGTCGAGCACGAACGCGCTCATCCCCGGCAGTTCCTTTAGGTAAGTTCTGAGGTCGACTCCGCACATCGCGGCATGGCCGTTCGGCGCGCCTTGCGCATCGGGCGGGATGCCGGGCTTTTCCTGGAAATTATATTCGTAGCCGCCATCCTGCTGCTCCGGCGTCAGGCCCACTCCATAATCGAAATTGAAGTCGCTTTCGAACGACGAGGCCCACGGAAAGGTCCAGCCGAGCCGTTTCTTGTACGCCTGTAGCTTTTCGAGGGGTGCTCGCGAGACTGCCCACAACATCACGTCGTGATTAGCGAGGTGCGCGGCGATGCCGTTGAACCCGTCGGCGATCGCCGAGCAGGACGGACAACCGGCGGCGTAATCCGGCCCGAACATGAAATGATAGACGAGGAGTTGCGAGCGGCCGCGAAAGAGATCGGCGAGCGACGCTCGGCCCTCTTCCGTATCGAACGCATAGTCCTTCTCGACCTTCACCCACGGGAGCGCTTGCCGCCTTCGCGCGAGTTCATCGCCTTTCCGCGTCAGCTCCTTCTCGGCCTCCAGAAGCTCCAGCCGCTGCCGCAGCCATTCCTCACGGCTCGCGGTCGGATGAGGTGCCGTCATCGTCGCCATCGTCTTTTCCTTTCCATCGCCACCCCGCCAACAGAGCGCCGGCACCAACCACCGAGCTGCCGCCCAAAGCGAGCCAGGCAAGCGCCGAGAGACAGAACGGGCACATGCTCAGCCGAGCGCCTTCGCCACCACTTCGCGCGAACGCGCATGGAGCGCCCAGAAATCGGGCACTCTCCGCCCCGCGAGCCGCTCTTCGAGCACGGTCAGGTGCGAATTCCAGCCGCCTCCGAAATCCTGAGCGCCCGTGCCGCTGGTGATCCCGCTGTGCGTCAACACCAGCCGGGTGCGATCGCCTTCGGGGAACAGCTCGTAAGTGACGGTCCCGTTCTTCCCGCCCTGGAAGGTCGTTTCGAGAAGCCTGGGCGGCTCGAAACGGCGCACCGTCTCCGTCCACGTCTTCCCTTTGTAGGGCGCGTAGCTCTCGGGATAGGGCACATCGTCGTCGGACAGATTGTCGTGGTCGTTCAGAAGCTCGAACTCGCCACCGGGCATCGCATCGGTGCCACCCATGAACCATTGCTTCCGGAGTTCTGCCTCGGTGATGTAGCGCCACACCGTTTCCACCGGAGCGTCAAGAAGCCGCTCGAGGCGGATCGCATCGGGCGCGACCCTGGCAATCGGTACGTGGATTTGCGCTGTAGCTTCAGCCATTCGGGCTCTCCTTCTTCTTGTCGGATTCGACGAGCGCCTGGAGCCGATCGAGCCGGACGTTCCAGAACTTCTCCCATTGCTTGAGCCAGCGTTCGGCCTCGGCGAGCGGTCCGGCTTCGAGCCGGATGACGTGCGTTCGCCCGGCCTTGCGCCGGGAGAGCAGGCCCGCATCCTCCAGGACCTTCACATGCTTGGAAGCGCCCGCGAGCGTCATCGCGAACGGCTCGGCGAGCTCGCCCACGGATTTCTCGCCCAGCGCGAGGCTGGCGAGCATGCCCCGGCGCGTCGGATCGGCGAGCGCGTGGAAGACCGTATCGAGTCGATTATCAACCATATGGTATAATTAGGCGGTGCGTCCGTCATTGTCAACCGTTCGGTTTATTATGAAATGACCGCAGACAAAAATCGCGGCGCCGGACTTCCCGACCCACACTCTCCGGTTCTAGGCTGAGGCAAACCGGGGAGATCATTCATGCGTTTGCTAATTGCCATGGCCCTCGCCCTCGCCGCGCCTGCCGCCGGCCAGACCAGCGGCGCGATCCTGCTCAAGCCTGCACAAGTATTCGACGGCGTCGATCCGCGGCCCCATCCCGGCTGGCAGGTGCTGGTCGAGGGCGACCGGATCGCGGCGGTCGGACCCAATCTCACCGCCCCGGCCGGTGCGAAGGTCATTGACCTGCCCGGCGAAACGCTGACTCCCGGCCTGATCGAGGGCCACTCGCACCTCTTCCTCCACCCGTACAATGAAGCGAAGTGGGACGATCAGGTGCTTCACGAGCCGCTGGCGCTCCGCACCGCGCGCGCCGTAGTCCACGCGAAGAAGACACTAATGGCCGGCTTCACCACCGAGCGCGACCTCGGCACCGAGGGCGCGGGCTATGCCGACGTCGGGCTCAAGCAGGCGATCAACGAAGGCATCGTCCCCGGCCCTCGTCTGCTCGTCGCGACCAAGGCCAACGTCGCGCGCGGCGCTTATGGTCCCAAGGGCTTCGAGCCGGGGGTGAAAATCCCGCAGGGCGCTGAGGAAATCAGCGGCCCCGAAGAGATGACCAGGGCTGCGCGCGACCAAATCGCGGCGGGCGCCGACGTCATCAAGATGTACGCCGACTACCATTATCTCCCCGGCGAGCCGAGCCGTCCGACCATGACTGAGGCCGAAATGGCGGCCGGGGTCGCCGTCGCGCACGACGCCGGCCGGATCGCTGCGGCCCATGCGACCACCGCGGAAGGAATGCGCCGCGCGATCGTCGCCGGCATCGACACGATCGAGCACGGCTACGGCGGCACCGCGGAAATCTTCAAGATGATGCACGACCGGGGTGTCGGCTATTGTCCGACGCTCGGTGCATCCGAAGCTTACGCCCGCTACTTCCAGGGCTGGAACGGCGAGGAACCGGCGCCGGAGAGCATCCAGCAGAACCGCCGCGCCTTTCAGCTCGCGATGAAGGCAGGCGTCAAAATCTGCATGGGCGGCGACGTCGGCGTGTTCGCCCACGGCAAGAACTGGCTGGAGATGGAAGCGATGCAGCGCGCCGGAATGCCGGCCGCCGAGGTGATGATCGCCGCGACTTCAGGCAATGCCTCAATCTTCCACCTCGCCGATCGCGGGCAGGTGAAGCCCGGCCTCCTCGCCGACCTCGTCGCCATGCCCGTCGACCCGACCCGCGACGTCGCGGCCGTCGAGCATGTCGATTTCGTCATGAAAGGCGGCGAGGTCGTTCGCGACGACGGGCGCTGATGCCGCGCGCCTTCACCCGCGCAGTCAGCCCGCGTCTTGCCGAGTGCGAGCTGACTCATCTGCAGCGGCAGCCGATCTCGGCTGAAGCGGCGGTGGATCAGCACGCGCGCTACGAGCAGGCAATCGCAGAGGCGGGTTACGAAATCGTCCGCCTGCCGCCGCTCGACGGCCATCCCGACGGCGTGTTCGTCGAGGACACCGCGATCATCCTCGGCGGCCATGCCGTGATCACGCGCCCCGGCGCACCATCACGCGCCGCCGAGACCGGCTCCACGGCAGCGGGACTGTCCGTCTATTTCGAACTGCACCGCATAGAGGACGGCCATGTCGACGGCGGCGACGTCCTGACGATCGGCAAACGAATCTACGTCGGCCTGTCGTCGCGCACCGATGCGGCTGGCGTCGCCGCTTTGAGAACTATCGCCTCGGGCCTCGGCTTCGAGGTTCACGAGGCTGAGTTGCGCCTGTGCCTCCACCTCAAGACCGGCGCGACCTTCGCCGGAACCGACCCTGCCGGAACACCCCTGCTGCTATTCAACCCACGTTCGGTCGATCCGGAGCAATTCGCCGATGTCGAACCGTTCGCCGTGGCCGAGGGCGAGCCCGCCGCCGCCAACTGCGTCCGCGCGGGCAATCGCCTCATTCTTCCGCTCGGCAATCCCCGCACCGCCGACCAGCTCCGGAATCGCGGCTTCACCGTCGTCGAAGTCGACGTCTCCGAGCTTCAGAAAGCCGAAGCCGGAGTCACCTGCATGAGCCTGATCGACGACCGGCCATGACTAGCGGCTTGCTGGCGTGTCTTTGATCATTAGGATCATCCGCGAATGGGGGCAGTTATGCGTATTCTGGCAGTGATGGTGGCTGCTGCGGTTCTAAGCGCCGAGGCCCCGCCGCCTGAAATCAAGCAATTCGATCAAGCTTTCGAAGCAGCGCGCTTCGAGGATGCGATGGCGGTCGCGACCCGGCTGATAGAAGAGAGAACGCCGAAGGACGGGCAGCCGCGCCCCGACCCACTTCTCAACTCGTTGCTCGGCCGACTGATGCTGGCCGGCAATCAATCGACGACTGCCGCGGTCGTTCTCGGCCATGTGAATTTCGATCAGCTTCCGGCCGGGATGCGCACGGAAACGGCGCTTGCTTACGGACGGGCGCTGGAGCTCACGGGCAATCGAAAGGGCGCTCTGCAAGCTTATCGAACGGCCGCCGCCTTCGAAGCTGGCGACGCCCAGCACCGAAAAGCGTTGCTCGGCATCGCGCGCCAGCTTCTCGCGAGCGATCCGGCGGCCGTTCCCGGTCAGATCGGATCGCTCGCGAACGAGCCGCCGGCGCCGGATCGGTGGGAAGCGCGCTATTTGCTCGCTCTGTCCAGCTCGCTCCTCGGCGACACTGCCTCGGCCGCTCGCTATGCAGATCAGGCATGGTCCGATGCCCCGAATGCGCTGGCATCGGACTTGGCGCCGCTCCATGTCGGCGCGCTGAAGGCCGGGCTTGCCGCCGTTCGCGGCGATATCGCAGGCGAGCGGGCAATGCTCGCCGCGACCAATGGGCTCGACGTGAGTGCAGCGGGATCACTTAGCTCACAGCTCCCGGTGTGCGGCGATGATGGTCTGCAACCCAGTGACACCGTGACCTTTGCAATCGTGCAGGGACCTTATGCGACGCGCGACCTTGTCCCTGTCGCAGCCAGCCGCCCGGCGGCAGTTGCGCCATTCCAGGACCGGCTAAACGGGTTCGTATTGGTCAACGACACCGACAGCCAGGCCCCGGTCGGCACAGTCGTAACGGTTTCGTGCCGGAGTTCGGTCGAAGCGAACTTTGGCATCCGGCCGGACATTCCGGACCCGCTGCTCGAATGGTTCCACTCTCGTGGACTTTATCAGGCGACGGCATCCGGCGAATCGAGCGACAAGAACATCAATCTTGTCGCGGACAGGGTTGCTTCCCTTGAGAGGCGTTTCGGCAAAGAGAGTATTTTGCTGATCGCTCCTCGATGGCAGCTGCTCAACCTTCTGGAGGTACGGGCGCGCTTGGGTGACGCGATCCCGCCAGGGCGGCTGAGCGACCTTCGGAATGACATCGCGAACGGGTTGAAGGCGGCGGGTGCCCCTGCCTGGCTCAGCCAAGGGCTCAGCATAAAGGAGAAGGCTGCCGAGATTGCTCAGGCTTCGAGTCCCTCGGAAGGCATCGCCTTGTTCGAGACAGTGATGCGCGATCAACTCGCCGGAGCGCCGTTCGAAATCAGCCGTTCGTTCCTGAGCATGGCGATCGGCGGTCTCGACGATGACAGAGTTCCTTCATCCCTGTCGCGGCTGGTGGTGGCTCTGAATAGCCGTGCGCCGAAAAATCTGGATATGCGTCAGCGCCAGGCCTGGCTGCTCACTGTCGCCCGCGCTCAACGATTGCTCGGCCGCAAACGCGAGGCGCGCGATACCCTGGCTTCCGCGGGTCTGGAAAAGGATGTCTGCGCTGCCTCAGATTCGCGTCCACAAATGCTGGAACAGCATTTCAGCTACGAAGACTATCCGCCCGACCTGATTTACGGCGAACAGGAAGGCGCTGTCCTGTTCGATTTCACGATCAATTCGGCGGGGTCGGTGACCAATCCGCGGATACTCTATTCTCTTCCGTCGGGTCTGTTCGACCAGGCGAGCAGGAAAGGAGTCGCGGGGATCCGGTACGCACCAGCGATGAGTGACGGAAAAGCGGTGTCGTGCCGCGGAATCTATCAACCGCTGATTTGGCGCCTCCAAGACGAGAGTGACGTCTGGACTCCGAACCTCACACCGACAATCCCGGCTCAAACGACCTGATCAGCGGTTCACCGTCTCATGCCGCGCGCGTGTTAGCGCTCGACCCGGCGGCGCCCCGCTGCGGGCGGGAAGCTCAACCCATCAGCCGATAGCCGACCGACGGCTCGTTGATGATGGTCCGCGGCTCCGAAGGATCGGGTTCGAGCTTCTGCCGCAGATTTCGGATCGCCACGCGAAGATATTCGATCTGACGTTCGTGCGCCGGTCCCCAGATTGTTCGCAGCAAATGCTCGTGCGTGAGGACCCGGCCCGGATGCTTCGCGAGTTCGGCAAGCACCGCATATTCCTTCGGCGTCAGATGCACCGTTTGTGAGTCTTTCGAGACGGTGCGCTGGAACAGATCGATCGTGACGCCTCCAACCCGGATCGGTTCCTGTTCGGACGCCGGATCGAGCTCCAGCAGGTTGGAAACGTAACGCTCGAGCTTCGACGCTTCCGATCCGATCGTCGACAGCTGCGCCTTGTCGGCGACGCCGTTACGCCGAATCTCACGCACACCGGTGCCGATCGCCCTCAACGAGGGCGTGAGGTCCTGGCCAATGGATGCGAGCAGCGCCGAGCGGATGCGGTCGCGCTCGCGCACCGCGGCGAACTCCCGCGCCTCCCTCTCCAGCCGCGCCCGTTCGAGAGCGAGCGCGACCTGGTCGAGAAGGTTGCCGAGCAGCGGCAGATCTTCCTCGCCGACAGGGGGCCTGCCGTCGTCGCGGGCAAGGCCGACCGCCGCGAGCACCTTTGGGCCTGACCGCACCGGATGGAACTGCCACTCGGCCGGCTGGATCCGCGGCATGGCCCGGCCGGCCGGCTCGCCGGACTCGATGGTCAGCGCCGCGGCCGCAATGTCGCTGGGCGTCATTTGATTCCCCTTCGGGTCCGAGGAAACGACGTGCGGCGTGGGCAGGCCATCCACCAGCATCGCATTACAATCAAAAACGCGGTGGAGTTCGGTGCATGCCGTGCAGGCGATGTCTTCCTCGCGGCTGCACGACAGCAGCCGGCCTGCAAAGCCGGCGATCGTCGCGTTGCGGCTGGCATGTTCGGCGGCGAGCCGTGCCTGTCTCCGAATCCCGGCCGCGAGGCGGCTGGTGACCAGCGCCACGACGAGCAGAACGATGACCGTGACGACATCGCTGACGCGATCGATTCGCAAGGTGTGGACCGGCGCGGTGAAGAAGAAATTATAGGCGAGCGCCGCGACGATACCGGCGGCCAGCGCAGGCCCGAGTCCCCACAGGACCGCCACCGCCAGGACCGAGGGCAAATAGAGCATGTCGACCGGCGCCGTGCCCCAGCGTGGTGCAATCCACAGGCCCGCCAGCGTCGATACGGCCACCAACGCGACCGCCGCGGTGTAGGCCTGGAGCGCTGCGGCAATCGAGCCGTGCGCGCGCTCCCGCATTAAGATTTCGGGCGGCAATTCCATCGTCGCTGGATGCGCGCGTCCGCGACGCGCGTCGAGTGAATCCGGCGGATTCACGCGCGAGTTGGCATGAATCCACATGGAATCTTTATGGGCCGAAGCCGCACATGCGGGCGATGGCCACGGCCGTTCCGACAACCGCCTTTCACGCGGACAATGCTCCGGCCCACGGGCCCCGGGAGGCGCTTCCCAAACTCATGCTTGGCGCGATCGGCGTCGTCTATGGCGATATCGGCACCTCACCGCTCTACACGATGAAGGAGAGCTTCCTCGGCCCTCATCCGCTCGCGGTCGACCGGCTGCACATCTTCGGCGTGCTGAGCCTCATCTTCTGGTCGCTGATGCTGGTCGTGACGATCAAATATGTGTTCGTCGCGATGCGCGCGGACAACAAGGGCGAAGGCGGGTCATTTGCCTTGTTGTCGCTCATCTCGCGCAATCTCGGTCACAAGAAATGGACGCCGGCGCTGGTGATCCTCGGAGTGCTCGCGACCTGCTTGTTCTACGGCGACGCGATGATCACGCCGGCGATTTCGGTGCTCTCGGCGGTCGAGGGTTTGACAATCGTGGAATCGGGACTGCAGCCGCTCGTTATCCCCATGTCGGCGGGTATCCTTCTGGCGCTGTTTCTGGTCCAGTCGCGCGGGACGGCCAGGGTCGGCGTATTTTTCGGGCCGGTGATCCTGGTCTATCTGGCCGTGCTTGCGATCCTGGGGATCGCGAACATCGCCGCGAAACCCGAGGTGCTGCAGGCGCTGAGCCCGTCGTGGGCGGCCCGCTTCTTCTTCGTGAATCCGAAGCTCGCCTTCCTCGCGCTCGGCTCGGTGTTCCTCGCCGTCACGGGGGCCGAGACTCTTTATGCGGACATGGGCCATTTCGGGCGGAGGGCGATCGGCTTTTCCTGGCTGCTTCTGGTCTATCCCTGCCTGACCCTCAACTATCTCGGCCAAGGGGCGCTGCTGCTCGGCGAACCGGCGGCGGCGGCCAATCCCTTCTATCTGATGGCGCCGGAATGGGCGCGCCTGCCGCTGGTCGCGATCGCCACGGCGGCGACGATCATCGCCAGCCAGGCGGTGATTTCGGGAGCCTTTTCGGTGACGCATCAGGCGATCCAGCTCGGCTATCTGCCGCGCCTCAGAACCGAGCATACGAGCGCGAAGGCGCTCGGGCAGATTTACATTCCAGCCGTCAACTGGGGCCTGCTTCTCATGGTTCTAATTCTGGTTGTCGGCTTCCGGGAATCCGGCCGCCTGGCCTCGGCCTACGGCATCGCAGTCACTGGAACGATGCTCATCACGACGCTGATGCTCGCTGTTCTGCTGTTCCTGGTGTGGAAATGGAACCGGCTAATCGCGGCGGCGACGATTGGCCTGTTCCTGGTCGTCGACGGCGCCTATTTCGCGTCGAACATCACCAAAATTCCCGATGGCGGCTGGTTCCCGCTGCTCGTCGCGCTGGTCAGCTTCACCGTGCTGACCACCTGGTCGAAGGGCCGCCAGCTGATGCGCGAGCGGCTCGACCAATCGGCCTTGCCGCTGTCGGTCTTCATCAAATCGGCCGCGACATCCGTGCACCGCGTCCGGGGGACGTCGGTCTTCCTCTCGACATCCGCCGACACGGTGCCCGCGGCGCTGCTGCACAATCTCAAGCACAACCAGGTGCTTCACGAGCGGGTGCTGATCCTCAACGTCAAGGTCGAGGAAGTGCCTCACGTCGGCGCCGAAAAGCGGATCGAGATTCATGACGCCGGACAAGGCTTCCACCGGCTGGTCCTCCATTACGGCTTCATGGACGAGGTCGACATTCCGCGCGATCTCGCCGCGATCAAGGCCTGCGGAGCGCCGTTCAATATGATGAGCACCAGCTTCTTCCTCGGACGGCAGAAGCTGATTGCGTCGAAGAAGACGCCCGGGATGGCTTTGTGGCGCGAGAAGCTCTTCGCGTGGATGCTCAAGAGCTCCGAGAGCGCCATGGAATTTTTCAGGCTGCCGACCAACCGCGTCGTCGAACTCGGAAGCCAGCTTCAGATTTGACCCGTTCTAGCGGTTCACGGTCTCCATGCCCCGCGCGTGGTAGCGCTCGCCGGCGGCGGCGCCGGGCGGGAGGATGGCCTCCAGGCGTTTGAGATCCTCCTCGCTCAGCCGAACCTCCAGCGCGCCGATATTCTCGTCGAGATATTTGACGTGCTTGGTGCCGGGGATTGGAACGATGTCGTCGCCCTGCGCCAGCACCCAGGCGAGTGCGAGCTGCGCCGTCGTGCAGCCTTTCTCTTGCGCCATCTTCTCGACCTCGCGGACGAGCTGGATGTTCTTCTCGAAATTCTCGCCCTGGAAACGCGGGTGATTCTTTCGAAAATCATCCTCCGGAAAATCGTCGGGCGATGTGAACCGCCCACTGAGGAAACCGCGCCCGAGCGGCGAATAAGCGACATAGCCGATCCCGAGCTCGCGGACCGTAGGAAGCACATCGGCCTCTGCATCCCGGCTCCACAGCGACAGCTCGGTCTGCACCGCCGTGATAGGATGCACGGCATGGGCCTTGCGGATCGTCTGCGGCGCCGCTTCCGACAGGCCGAGGAAACGGATCTTCCCCTCCTCGCTGAGCCGCACCATTTCTCCGACCGTGTCCTCGATTGGCACCTTCGTGTCGACGCGATGCTGATAGTAAAGGTCGATCGTCTCGATCCCGAGCCGCTTCAGGCTCGCCTCGCAGGCGGAGCGGACATATTCGGGATCGCCGCGAACGCCGAGGAACTCGCCGTTCGGACCGCGCACGTTGCCGAATTTGGTCGCGAGGAACACCTCGTCGTGGCGATCGCGGATCGCCCCTCCGACCAGCTCCTCGTTGCTGCCCCAGCCGTACATGTCGGCCGTGTCGAGAAAGGTGACTCCGCGATCGAGCGCGTGGTGGATGGTCGCGATCGACTCCGCTTCGCTCCCGCCCGCGTAGAATTCGCTCATGCCCATGCAGCCGAGACCGATGGCCGAAACTTCCGGTCCGTTCCGCCCAAGGCGGCGTTTGGCGATCTGGAACATAGGCTTTCTCCCTTCTTCTAGCTGGCGATCCGGCGGCGGACTTCCTCCGCGTCTAATGGGACTTCGATCCGCTTGTGGCGACTGGCGTGGCCGAAAACGATCGAGATTTGTGAACGGCTGAGCCCGAGCGCCTTCGCCAGCAGCTTCCCGACCGCTTCGTTGGCCGAGCCGTCCGCCGGAGTCTCGGCGACCCGGACCTCCAGCTCTTCGCGCCCGTCCGCTCCTGCCCTCCAGCCGCCGATCCCCGGCTTTGCCGAGCGCGGCGTCACCCTGACGGCAATCGCCGCCATCAATCCATCGCCATCGCGGGCGCCCCGCCGCTTTTGTGCACCCGCTTCATGAACAGGAGCAGCGGAAGGATCGCGAAACTGACGATCATCATCAGCTTGAAATCGTCGAGATAGGCGATGAACAGCGCCTGCTTGTTGATGATCGCGTTGATGTAAGCGAGCGCGGCCGGGCCCGCGACCGGTATGCCGGTCTGCAAGATTTCGGGGTTGGCGGTGGGAATCGTCTGCTGCGTGATCTGCGCCGCGAGGTCGGCATGGCTGACCTGCGACATCCGGACGAGCTGCGTGCTGACGACGGAAATGCCGACCGATCCGCCGACGTTCCGGGCAAGGTTGAGAAGCGCGGCTCCGGTCGTCCGGTACTTCGTCGCGAGCGTTTCGAAGGCGAGCGTCTGCAAGGGCACGAAGATGAGCCCGAGACCCAGCCCCTGGACCACGCCGCTGGTGACGACGGGGGTCGACGGCTGGTCGATCGCGAAGCCGGTCATCATGTGCAGCGACACGCCCATCAGGACGACGCCGATTCCGACGAGCAGCCGGGCGTCGATCCTGCCCGTCAGCCGCCCCGCGATCAGCATCGAAAACAGTGTGCCAAGCCCGCGCGGCGCGGTCAGGAATCCCGACTGAAGCACCGAATAGCCGTATAGATTCTGCAGGAGCGGCGGGAGAAGCGCGAGCCCGGCGAGCAGGAGCACGCCCGTAACCACCATGAACACCATGCTCGTCGCGAAATTGCGGTCGGTGAACATGATTCGGTCGAACAGCGGGTGCTTGGCCGTGATCATATGCACGAGAAACATCCAGCCGGCCGCGATGGCGATTCCGGCCTCGACGAGGATTTCCCAGCTCGAGAACCAATCCTTCTGCTCGCCGCGGTCGAGGCAGAATTGAAGCGCGGCGAGGCAAATCGCGAGCAACGCGAAACCGAACATGTCGAACTTGCGCTGGAGGGTCTCCGTCTTGGGCATGAACCTGGCCATGACGAGGATGCAGATGATCCCCACGGGAAGGTTCACGAGAAACACCCAGCGCCAGTTGTAATTGTCGGTCAGCCAGCCGCCGAGTACCGGTCCAAGGATCGGGCCGATCATCACGCCGCCGCCAAACAGCGCCATCGCCTGTCCATGTTTCTCTCGCGGGTTGATGTCGAACAGGGTGGCTTGGGCAAGTGGGACGATGAATGCGCCCCCCACGCCCTGGAATGCGCGGAACAGCACCATTTCGCCGAGCGACGTCGCCGTCGCGCACAACATCGACGCCACGGTGAACAGCACGACCGAGATCAGCAGCAGCCGCTTGCGGCCCACGCGGTCCGCCAGCCAGCCGCTGATCGGCAGGGCGATCGCGGACGCGACGATGTAGCTGGTCAGCACCCAGTTGATCGTGTCGATGCTCGCGTTGAGGCTCGCCTGCATGTGCGGGAGCGCGACGTTGGCGATCGTCGTGTCGAGCACCTGCAGAAGCACGGCGGCCATCACGCCGACCGTGACGATCAGCCGCTCGCCCGTGGGCAAGGGATGTGCTGCTACATGGGCCGGTGTGTCCGCGGCCATATCGGTGCTGCTATTTGCTCTTGTCGAAATAGACGGTCGCTTCGACCGACAGGCCGGCGATCATCGGTTTGGACGGGGTCCCGTTGAACGCGATCCTGACCGGCACGCGCTGGGTCACCTTAACCCAGTTTCCATTCGCGTTCTGTGCCGGAAGCAGTGAGAATTCGCTCCCCGTCCCCGCGCCGACGCTCTGCACATGCGCGGCGAACTTCTCTCCCGGATAGGCGTCGACCTCGATCGTCGCGCGCTGCCCGGGGACCATCCGCCCGACGTCCTTCTCCTTGAAGTTCGCCTCGACCCAGGCCGTCTTGCTGTGGACGAGCGAGAGCATTCCGAGCCCCGTCACGGCCATTTGCCCGACTTGGAGGTTGTCGGCATTCTCGACCGTGCCGTCCATCGGTGCGCGGATTTCCGTGCGTGACAAGTCGAGCTTGGCCTTGTCGACCGCCGCCTGCGCCTGGGCGATCGACGGCTGCTGGCCCGGCGCGAGCGCCGCATGAGCGTTGGCGGCGCGCGCCTTCGCGTCAGCGAGATCCTGCTCGGCCGTCTTCACTTCGTTGAGCGCATCGTCATAATCCGCCTTGGTCGTGAACCCTTTCGCCAGAAGCGCCTGCTGGCGCGACAGCGCGTTCTGCTTGATCGCGAGGTTCGCCTGCTCGCCGACGATGTCGGCGCCCGTGCCGGCCGCCTGGGTCCTCAGCTGAGTCGTCTGGAGCTTCGCGGCGGCGAGCTGCGCCTCGGCTTGCTCGAGCGCGACCTGGTACGGCTGAGGATCGATCCGGAACAACAGGTCGCCGCGCTTCACCTGGCTTCCATTCCTGACGAAAACCTGGCTGACCGGCCCGTTCACCTGCGCGCTGACGGAGACGATATCCTGCTTCACGAAGGCATCGTCGGTCGAGGTGCTGGCGCCGCTGGTCAGCCAGTAATAGCCGCCGCCGATCAACAGGATCGCCGGCACGATCAGCATGAGGATAGTCCTGAGCGATCCCCTGTCGGGAGCGATCTTGCGCCGCTTCTTGACCTTGGGGGCTTCCGCTGCCTCCTCGCCGGTCAATGGTTCGGTTGCCATTTCATTCATTGATTGGATGCCCTGTTGGTTGCTCCGCAGCGGCTGGCGTTCTCGCGGGCGCGAGCCAGCACCTGCCGCGTGATTTCGATGTCTTTCGGGTCGATGCCCGAGAACGCATGGTCGACGAGCTCGGCGCCAACCGCCCGGAGCTTCTCGACGAGCGGCTGCGCCCCGTCGGTGACGTGCAGGCGCCAGGCACGCCGGTCCTCGGGATCGCGCACGCGTTCGACCAGTCCCGCCTCTTCGAGGCGATCGACGATTCGGCAAAGGGTGATGGGCTCGAGCTCAAGCAAGTCGGCAAGCTCGACTTGGCGGAGGCCAGGCTTGCGGGTGAGCTTGAACAGCACCTTCCACTGGGCGCGAGTCACCCCGAGGCCGACGGCCATGCGGTCGAACGCCTTGCGCAAAACGTGCGCCGTTTCGCCGATTTCGAAGGGGATCGTTTCCATAAGAGACGGGCAGATAGTAAGCGTGCTTATATTAAGCAACTCCTAAATCGATGCTCCGGTTCCCACTTGCGCGACTCTTTGACGAGCGTCAGGCCGCCACGCCTTGCGCCGAGTGCTCGACTGGTGCTTTGGATTGTTAAACGAGGGAGGCGCCGATGCGGTTCGTCTGGATAGGCTTCCTGAACAAGGACGCCCCGCCCGTGGATCAGGACGTGCAGGCGCGCACCATCGATTTCCTGCAGCAGCCGTTCATCGACATCCAGAACGCCGGCGCCCTGCGCGACGAAGCCGGCGAGCGTGCGGGAATGATCATGATCTTCGAGGCCGAGGATCGCGCCGCCGCGCAAGCGCTGGTGCGGGAGAGCCCATATCTACAGGCTGGCCTCTATGGCGAATATCATTTGTTCGAATTCCAGAACGAAGTCGGCTGAGGCGCCCGCAAGAGCTTCGGTGTCGCGAGCCAAGGCCGCGATGTCGCCACTCGCTTCGCTCGTGCGCTCCAAAGATGCTCATGCCCCCGGCATGAGCATCTTTGGAGCGGGTAACGGGAATCGAACCCGTGCGTTCAGCTTGGGAAGCTGACAGGCTACCATTACATCATACCCGCGCGCCGGGCGATTTGGTGGATTTGGTCCCCTTGGTCAACGCCCCGGTGATGGCTGAGTCTATCCTTTTTCGACCGTGAACCCCTCCATCGCGCCGATCCCTTTGCTGTAATCCAGCACCGATACGTACCTGCAGTCGGCGGCCATCGTTGCCACGTCGTCCGTGCCCGGAGGCGCGAGATCGGTGAGTTGTGGATGCCGCTTCGCGAGCAACTGCCAGGCATGGCTTCGCTCGGCGAGATCCGTGAGTTCGGACACCGCGCAACCGGCATAGACCGCCTTCACGTCACGAAGCTGGGCCGGTTCCTGCCCGACTGTAATGGCGATTTTCCCGTTATGTGCAATGTTCGCGAACTTCTGGCTCGTCCGAAAGATGAGGAAATAGATTCTGAATCCCTCGTTGGCGTAGCCGACGATGGTGGCCTGGGGCCAGCCATCGGGACGAACCGTCGCGACCGTCATGGTCCTGTGCGAATTAAGGATTGTTAGAGCCGGGTTTTCCATCGGAACCTTCCGACCTGCCGTTTTCAACCACCCAGGCTTTTATGTGGGTGCACGGGACGGCGCTTTACGGGAATGTCCGGATAGAACAACCGCTCGCTTTTTGTCCGGTCTGGACACACTCTCCGGCCACGTTTGCGTTATGTAATTCATCCGGTTTAAGAACGCCGGCAGGGGCACGTACGTAGCGCCGGCAAGAGCCGGAGGGGAGTCGCACGTGGCCACAGCGGAGCTTGAGCGTCCATCCAGCGACCCCGTCAGCAATATTCTGAAATGGGTCCTGCTGATCGTCGCGATTCTCTGTTTTGGATTGCTCGGCTGGGCGACTGTCCTCACCTACGAAAAGGCGCCGCCGCAGCCACAGGCCTTCACCGACACGGCCGGCAAGGTGATCATGTCCGCGGACGACATCGTCGCCGGCAAGGGCGGCTTCCAAAAAGCCGACTTGATGGACTACGGCAGCATCTACGGCATGGGCTCCTATTTCGGGGAGGATTACACCGCCTCGACGCTCGTCAGGCTCGGCGTCCTCACCAAGCAAAGCCTCGCTAATTCCGCCGAGACGCCGCCGAGCACGAAGTCGCCCGGCAACAAATCGCTCGCGGTCACTGGGCCAGGTGGAACCCCGCCTGAGCCTACGACGCCGCCCGCGGCCTCTCCCGCCGAAGCGCTCTCCGACGCCGCCGTGACTGCAATCATGCAAAAGCAGCTGCAGTCCATCGATCTGACGCAACCCACCGTCGTGTTGCCGGACTCCGTCGCTCAGGCCGTCCGCACGCTGCAGAGCGAGCTGACCACCAAGCTCAACACCGTCAATCTGTCAGCGGGTTGGGTTCCGGCGAAGAGCCTCGATCCGGCGCTCCGCATGCAGACCGCCGATTTCATCATCTATTCCGCAATCACCACCGTCGCCCGCCGTCCCGACCATCCGAATACGTCATGGACGGAAAACTGGCCCTATGAGCCAAGCGTCGGCAACACGCCGACGACCAACACCTTCCGTTGGACATGGATCAGCTTCTGCTTCACCTTTTTCGCGTTTGGTTTCGTGCTGTGGCTTTATCGGGCCTATCTCGATCACCCTGACGACGCGCCGCGGGAAAGAGGGCTCGCGACCTATCGGGCGCTCACCCCAAGCCAGGTGAAGACCGGCAAATTTTTCATCGTGGTCGCACTGGTGTTCCTCGCCTCGCAAGGGGCGGGCGCGGTCATGGCGCATTCCTATTACGAGCGGGACTATTTCTACGGCATCCAGCTGAACTACATTCTGCCGTTCAATTTTCTCAGAAGCTTCCACCTGCAGGCGCCGATCATCTGGATCGGTCTCGGCTGGATCGCGAGCGGATTGTTCCTCGCGCCAGCGATCGCCGGCGGACGCGAGGCGAAGGGCCAGGGCCTTCTCGTCGACATCCTGTTCTGGGTCTCTTTGTTCGTCGTCGTCGCCGCGCTCGTCGGCAATTATCTCGGCATCCAGGGAGTCATCGACAAAGGCTGGTTCTGGTTCGGCAATCAGGGCCTCTCCTACATCCAGCTCGGCCGCTTCTGGCAGATCCTGTTCTTCGTGGCGCTCTTGAGCTGGAGCATTCTCATGTTCCGCGCGCTGTGGCCGACCCGCGACACGCTCGTCGAGGCGACGAAGCAGTTCTGGAGCGGCCGCATCCGCCTCGAGCATTTGATCTGGGCCGCGACCATCAACGTCGCGGTGCTCTACATCTTCGGGATGATTCCGCTCACCGGAATCGAAAAATCGTTCACCATTACCGACTTCTGGCGCTGGTGGGTCGTCCACCTTTGGGTCGAGCAGTCCTTCGAGTTCTTCGCGGTCGCGATCAGCGCCTATTTGCTGATGTCGCTCGGCCTCGTTTCACGCAAGCTTGCCGAACGCTCGGTCTATCTCGAGCTTATCCTGATCTTCCTCGGTGGCGTGCTCGGCACCGGGCACCATCTCTACTGGGGCGGCGGACCGAGCATGTGGGTGCCGCTGGGTTCGATGTTCTCGTTCATCGAGGTGCTCCCGCTCGTCCTCCTGATTCTGGAGGCAATCTCTCAGCATCGACTGATCAAGGGCGCCGGCGCCGCTTTCGACTACGGCCTTGCGTATCTTTACGTGCTCGGTTCGGCCTTCTGGAATTTCGTCGGCGCCGGCGTGTTCGGCGGCGGGACGCTCAACGCCCCGCTCGTCAATTATTACGAGCATGGCACCTTCCTGACGCTCAACCACGCGCATACGTCATTGTTCGGCGCGTTCGGATTGCTGGCGCTCGGCCTCATTTACTTCTGCCTGCGCTACCGCGCCGGACCGGGCGCCGAGTTCAACGAGAAACCGGGGCGCATCGCCTTCTGGTGCTATAATATTGGCCTGCTGATGTGGATTTTCCTCCACTTCTTCCCGATCGGCTGGCCGCAGCTCGACGCGGTGTACGAGCACGGCTTCGCCTGGGCGCGCAGCCAGCAATTCTACAACCAGACCCTGTTCTGGCAGTGGATGCGCATGCCAGGCGACATCGTCTTCTCGGTCGGCACGTTGATCATGTGCTGGGACTTCCTCGTGAAGCTTCGCCGTCCGTCCGGTGCTCGCCTGCAACGGCCAGGGGAAGCGACTGCCTCTCCAGCGGCATGAGTGAGCGCAACCGCTACCGCGGCCCTTTCCTCGGGAGTGGTCAGACGAGCGCTACGATCATGGCGATCGTGATTGCGAAACAGAAGATTAGGAACGGCAGCATCAGAACGAGCAGGGCCGCCGAACCGCCGGAGCTATGGCCGCTCTCGGTCTTGATGCCCTTGCGCAGGAATTCCGACCAGCCAACCGAACCCGGGGAGTCGGGAGCCGAGCCGACAAAGATCGCCGGAATGACGAAGAAAGCGATAAGAAACGCGAAAATGACCGCGAACGAAACCCCCATGCGGCCGTGCATCGCCAGGCTGAGCACGGCGACGGTCCCCGCGAACATCGCCGCCATGCCGATGAAGATCCCGGTAGGCAGCTCGAAGCTCTGATCGGTGCAGGCGCGCGCCGGCGGCGAGTCGACGATTTCTTCGCGTGCGACCAGGGTTTCGGACATTTGACGATTGCTCATTCGGGGCTCCATGAGTGGGAGCTCGTCGAATGGATTGCGGACGCATCCTCCGCTATCCGTACTTTCCCATATGCGACCGGCTCGCGGGCGTTGTCCCCCCCGAGCCGCGAACGATTAGCGGCGGTCGCGCTCGGATTTGGTCACGTCGGTGACTTTTTGATCGAGACCGCTCTTGTCGCTGAAGAAGGCGGCGGCGAACAATCCGCATCCGAGAAGCACGGAAAAGAACACGCCGGCGGTGACGGCCACGACCGTGCTCGCGTCGAGCGTGCTGTAAATTCGAAGGTAAGTGAGCGCGCCGATGACCATCAGCACGGCGATGGCGGCAATCCAGATGACGATGCGCTTGAACTCGGCCAGCGCCCGGGCCCGCTCGGAAGGCATAGGAAGCCAACTAATCTGCCTGCCGGTGAAGCCTATCCGTAATTCCCCGGAGAGCGCTATTTGTCCTGGGCGGCGAAGGCGATTCGGAGCGCTTCCGACAGGCTCCTGACGCCAAGCTTCGTCATCAGGTTCGCGCGATGGATTTCGACCGTCCTCGGGCTGATCCCGAGGTCGTAGGCGATGGTCTTGTTGGGAAGGCCCCCGGCGAGGCCGTCGAGCACCTCACGTTCGCGGGGAGTCAGCACCTGGAGCCGCACACCGGCTTCATCCGCGCGCGAGCGATCCGCCGACGCGCGCTTCAGCCGCTCCATTCCCTGCTCGATCGCCGACAGGAGCACCGCCTTCTCGAACGGCTTTTCGATGAAATCGACGGCCCCGGCCTTCATCGCCTGGACCGCGAGGCCGACGTCGCCGTGGCCGGTCATGATGACGACCGGCAAGCTCACGCCTTTGTCCCTGAGCGCCGACTGGACTTCCAGCCCGTCCATGCCCGGCATTCTGATGTCGAGCAGGATGCAGCCGGGCTCGAGGTTCGACGCGGTCTTCAACAGCTCGACGCCGCTTTCATAGGTGCACACATGAAAGCCCGAAGTTTTGAGCATGAACCCGGCCGAGCGGCGAATCGCTTCGTCGTCGTCGACGAGGTGGACCAGGTGCAGCGCTTCGTCGTTGATCATTCTTCAGCTTCTCCGGCAGGCAAGGTGAAGTGGAACGCGGTGCCGCCGCGCGCGCCCGGCTCGAACCAGATACGGCCGCCGTGCGCCTCGACGATCGTCCGGCAAATCGACAGGCCGATCCCCATTCCGGTCTGCTTCGACGTGACGAACGGCTGGAACAGCTGAGCCGCGACATCGTCCCCGATCCCCGATCCCGTGTCCTCGACAGTGACACGCACTAATTCACCGGACTCCTGCGACCTGATCGCGAGAAAACGCTGCGGCGTATCGACCATCGCGTCGATCGCATTGCGGATCAGGTTCACGAGCACCTGCTGGATCTGGATTCGGTCGACCATCACCAACCCGGCGTCCGGATCGAGCTCGACCTGCACATCGATCCCATATTCGCGGGAGCCGACGAGTGCGAGCGCATTGGCTTCGGCGACGAGCTTGGGAAGGCTCTCAAGCCGGCGCTCGTTCTCGCCATGCGACATGAAGTCGCGGAGTCGCCTGACGATCTGCCCGGCGCGAGTCGTCTGCGCCGCGGCCTCGTTCATCGCCTCGCGGACCAGGTCCAGCGTCTCGGCCTCGATCGGTCCGTCGAGGAGATCGCGCGCCGCCTCGCAATAATTCGCGACCGCCGTCAGCGGCTGGTTGAGCTCATGCGCCAGCGAGGATGCGAGCGTACCCATCTCGCTAACCCGCCCGACGTGCGCGAGCTCGGACTGGAGATCCTGCATTCGAAGCTCCGCCTGCTGGCGCTCCGTCAGGTCGCGAATGAAGCCGGTGAAGATGCGCCGATCGTCGACCCACGCCTCTCCAATCGCGAGCTCGATGGGAAAGGTGCTGCCGTCCCGGTGGAGCGCCGTGGTGACCCGGCCAATGCCGATGATCTTTCGCTTTCCCGTCGTCAGATAGTTGATCAGATATTGGTCATGCCGCTCGCGATCGGGAGAGGGCATCAGCATCTTGACGTTCCGGCCAACCACGTCTGCCTCGGCATAGCCGAACATCTTTTCGGCCGCGGCACTGAATGACAGGATCGAGCCGGCCTCGTCGATCACCACCATCGCGTCCGGAACGGTCGCCAGGATCGAGCGCAGATGCGCTTCGGCCTCGAAAGCGGGGGTGGAGGCAGGCTGGTCCATCGTGCGTCTCCATAGCAACGCGCGGGGCGATTGGCAGTTTTTGATGCGGCCGCACTCAGGAAACTTACTTATCCAACGCGGCGGCCGGCCGCGTTACCTGTTCGTGGAAGATGGACGAAACTGACCCTAATGTACCGATCGAGGAGGAAGGCGCCGCTTCCGACCTAGCTCGGCGGCTCGACCGCTATCGCCGCCGGGTTGCCGCCGAGGGGCGGCCGCGCTCGGCACGCCTGATCGACCGGGCAATCGAGAGAGCCGGCAGGAAAGCGGACGACAAGGAATGATTACCCGCGGCGAACAGATGCTGGCGCTTCGCAGGAGGCGGATGGCGCAATCCCCCCCGATCCTTCGCGGCGGCTTCCGGCCATTCTTTTACGGCGGCGCCGCGTGGGGACTGATCGCCCTCGTCCTGTGGCTCTGCTCGCTCGCCGGCGTCATCACCCTTCCTACCGCGATGGACCCGCTCGCCTGGCACCGGCACGAAATGCTGTTCGGCTTCGTCGGCGCGATTATCTCGGGCTTCCTGCTCACCGCCATCCCGAACTGGACCGGTCGGCTGCCGATCGCCGGCCCGCCGCTCGCCGGGCTGTTCGGCCTGTGGCTGGCCGCGCGTCTCGCCGTTTTATTCTCCGGAGTGGTCGGTGAGGGTCCGGCGGCGATACTCGACGCCGGTTTCTTCGCGCTGCTCGCCTTGCTTGGCGCGCGCGAAGTGCTGGAGTCGAAGAACCGCAACCTGCCGATCGTCGGCATGGTACTGCTGTTCGGCCTCGCGAACGCGATCGACCATGCGTCGATGGGCGGCCTCATCGACGGAGACATCGGTTGGCAGCTGGCGATCGCGCTGGTCGTCATCCTGATTTCGCTGATCGGCGGCCGGATTACGCCTTCGTTCACACGCAATTGGATGGCCAGGCGCGGCATTCGGAAAGGGCTTCCGACCCAGCCCGGCAAGTTCGATCTGGCCGTCATCGCCGTGACCGCGGTCGCCATGCTTTTCTGGATCAGCGGCCCCCCAGGATATGTGACGGGCGCCCTGCTCGTTATCGCCGCGGCCTTTCAGACGACCCGGCTCTGGCGATGGAGCGGCTGGCGCACCGTCTCCGATCCGCTCGTGCTTATTCTCCACGTCGGCTATTCTTGGATCCCCGTCGGCCTCCTGCTCCTGGGGCTCGGCTCGGCGGGGATGGATATTCCGAGGAGCGCCGCCATCCATGCGCTGACCGCCGGCGCCATGACGACGATGATCCTCGCCGTCATGACCCGCGCGAGCCTCGGCCACACCGGGCGCGAGCTCAAGGCCAACGGCGCGACGGTCCTCCTGTACGTGCTGGTTACCGCCGGCGCCGTTATCCGGGTCATCGCTTCACTCGGCGTCGTCGGCAATTACGATGCCGCGCTCCACCTGGCGGGCGCCCTCTGGGCAGGAGCATTACTGGTCTTCCTCATCGCCTACACGCCCGTTCTCTGGCGCCCGAGACTCGGCGAAGCCTGAAATTAGCCTGCATCGCCGCTGTCGATGAGATGGATCAATTACCTACATGTAGCGTTGTGATACGTCACCGTCCACAATATGTGGGAGGGACTAATGAGTTTCGACGTCGCGATCGCGCAAGAAATCTGGACCGCCAAATATCGCTTCAACGACGACGAACGTGAAGGCGATTCGAGCTTCGCGGATACGGCCGAACGCGTCGCCAAAGCCATTGCCGCCGTTGAATCGGCCGAAGCGCGGGCGCTGTGGGAAGCGCGATTCCGCGATGCGGTCGCCGATTTCCGTTTCATCCCGGCTGGCCGCATTCTCGCGGGCGCCGGGACCGAGCGCGCCGTCACGCTCTTCAACTGCTTCGTCATGGGTTCGATTCCCGACAGCCTCGACGGGATTTTCGAGCATCTGAAGCAGGCGGCTCTGACGATGCAGCAGGGCGGCGGTGTCGGCATGGACTTTTCAACCATCCGCCCATCGGGAAGCCCGGTTCTGGGAGTCGCGGCGGATGCGTCGGGTCCCCTCACCTTCATGGATTGCTGGGACTCGATGTGCCGCACGGTTCATTCGGCTGGCCAGCGCCGCGGCGCGATGATGGGCTGCCTCCGCATCGACCACCCGGACATCGAAGCCTTCATCGACGCCAAGCGCGACCCTGCCCGCTTCCGCAACTTCAACCTGTCCGCGCTGGTCACCGACGCGTTCATGACCGCGCTGGGGGGCGATACGGACTGGCCGCTTGTGTTCGGCGGGAAGACGTTTCGGACAGTTCGCGCTCGTGAGCTTTGGGACAGGCTGATGCGGGCGACCTACGACGTTGCCGAGCCGGGCGTCATTTTCGTCGATCGGGTGAACGAGCAGAACAATCTCGCTTATTGCGAGACGATCAGCGCGAGCAACCCGTGCGGCGAACAGATGCTTCCGCCCTATGGCGCCTGCCTTCTCGGCTCGATCAATCTCGCGCGCCTGGTGGACCGGCCGTTCGAGCCGGGCGCGGCACTCGACGAGGAACAGCTCGGCGATTTGACGCGCACCGCGGTGCGGCTGCTCGACAATGTGATCGATGTATCGCGCTATCCGCTCCCCGAGCAGGAAGTTGAGGCCAAGGCGAAACGGCGGATCGGCCTCGGGATTACCGGCCTTGCCGACGCGCTGCTGTTCCGCGGCGCCACCTATGGCACCGGCGAAGCAATCGAGCTCACGCGCCGTTGGCTCGGCACGATCAAGCGGGAAGCGTATCGCGCGTCGGCGCTCCTTGCGGCCGAGAAGGGTCCCTTCCCGCTCTACGACCCGAGCATGCTCGACAGGCCAAATCTCGTGTCTCTGGACGCGGAGACTCGCGCGCTGGTCGCCGCTCACGGTCTTCGCAACGGGTGTCTCACTTCGATTGCCCCGACAGGAACGACGTCGCTTCTGGCCGGCAACGTCTCGTCAGGCATCGAGCCGGTGTTCGCCTACAGCTACACACGCAAGATCCGGAACCCCGACGGCACCAAACGCGAGGAGCAGGTCGAGGATTATGCGATGCACGTGTGGCGCGAGGTGAAGGGCGATGCGCCGCCGCCCGAGGACATCTTCGTCAGCGTGCAGACGCTTTCACCGTCCGACCATTTGACCATGCAGGCGACCGCGCAGGCGCTGGTCGACAGCTCGATTTCGAAGACGGTGAACTGCCCCGAGGACATCGCCTTCGCCGACTTCGCCGACGTCTATATCGAGGGCTATCATCTCGGCTGCAAAGGCCTGACGACCTATCGCCCGAACAGCGTGACCGGGTCCGTCCTCAGCGTTGACCGGCCAAAGCCCGACTCGGTCCCGGCAAAGGCGGACGACGCGCTGCCGCCACGCGATGAGCATTTGCACGGGACCACCTACAAGCTCAAATGGCCGGAGAGCGCCCACGCCGTCTATGTGACGATCAACGACGTCGAGCAGGACGGAGTCCGGCGCCCGTTCGAGATGTTCATCAACTCCAAGAACATGGAGCATTACGCCTGGACGCTCGGGCTGACCCGGATGGTCTCGGCCGTGTTCCGGCGGAGTTCCGATGTCGCCTTTGTCGCGGAGGAGCTTAAGGCCGTGTTCGACCCGCGGGGCGGCGCCTGGATGCAGGGCCGCTATGTTCCCTCGCTGCTCGCCGCGATCGGCGACATCGTCGAACGCCATCTCGGCGGATTGCGGGAAGCGCCCCAAGCCACGGCGTTCGAAGCACCGGCAGAAAGGCCGATGCCGCAATGCCCGCAATGCGGTGCCTCGGCCATCGTCAAGGTCGAGGGCTGCAACAACTGCCTGGAATGCGGCTATTCCAAATGCGGCTGAGGAGCTTAGAGTTCACTGCGCGGTCGGCTCTTCCCGGCGGTTATCACCGTGACCTTGGCGGCAACGGCGCGAGCAACCAGCTGCACCACCGTTCTAGGTGTCACTACTTATTGAGTGGCTTTGGGCGGCGAGCGAGAAGCGCGGGAACTGCCAGGAAGCCGTCCACAGGAGCAAGGTCATGGTGAGCGACTCTCGAATCCTCTTCGAAGGATCATCGCCAAAAACAGCCACGAGAGATCCGCAACTCATGAAGGCACTTGTCTATGGCGGGCCCGGCAAGAAGTCGCTGGAGCAAAGGCCGAAACCCACGATCCAGGCGCCGGGCGATGTTATCGTCAAGATCGTCAAGACAACCATTTGCGGCACCGACCTGCACATTCTGAAAGGTGACGTCCCCACCTGTGAGCCGGGACGGATCCTCGGCCATGAGGGAATTGGAATCGTCGAGGAGGCGGGCGTGGCGGTGACGGGTTTCAAACGCGGCGACCGCGTCCTTATCTCCTGTATCTCGGCTGACGGTACCTGCGAATATTGCCGAAGGGGCATGTACTCGCACTGCGTCAATGGCGGCTGGATTCTCGGCAACGCGATCGACGGCTGTCAGGCCGAATATGTGCGCACGCCGCATGCGGACACGAGTCTCTATCACATCCCCGAAGGCGTCGATGAAGACGCGGTTGTGATGCTGAGTGACATTCTCCCAACGGGCTTCGAGTGCGGGGTTCTCAACGGAAAGGTGGCGCCGGGTTCGACTGTCGTTATCGTCGGCTCCGGACCGATCGGCCTCGCGGCGCTGCTCACCGCGCAATTTTACTCACCCGCCCGGATCGTCATGATCGATCTCGACGCCAAGCGGCTGGCGACGGCACTTCAGTTCGGAGCGACGGACGTCGTGAACAGCGGTGATGGGAGCGCGGCCGAAAGGGCGAAGGCACTGACCGGCGGTCGCGGATTCGATACGGTGATCGAGGCGGTCGGCGTACCGGCTACCTTCGAGCTTTGCGAGGAGCTCGTCGGGCCGGGCGGGATCATCGCCAACATCGGAGTCCACGGAAAAAAGGTCGATCTTCATTTAGAGACGCTCTGGTCCGCGAACATCGCGATCACGACCCGCCTGGTGGACACGGTATCGACGCCGATGCTGCTCAAGACGGTGGAGGCGAAGAGGATCGACCCCGTGGGGCTGGTCACTCACCGGTTCAAGCTCGACAACATCCTTGACGCCTACGAGACCTTCGGCCGAGCCAACGAGACCGGCGCACTTAAAGTGCTCATCAGCGCCTAGCATCGGCACCTATCGGATTCGAGTCGTGCAGCCCTTGAGGCTCCCGCGGCGGCGACTATGTCGCAATACCCGTCTTGCGGCGCCTCGAAACCCATGACGGTCGAGGGCTGCCACAACTACTTCGAGTTCGGCCGTCAGGTGCGGGCGGGCAGCATTCGCGAGAGCGTGGCGTCCCGGAGCACATAATGGTGGAACAACGCTGCCGTGGCATGAAGCCCAATCAGCCAATAGCCCAATGTCCCGATCGTTCCGTGCAGCTCTTCAAGTTGTTCGGCGAGGGATTCACTGGGGGCGATGAGCGGTGGCAGGCCAATTCCGAACAATGGGATCGGCTTTCCGTCCGCGCTCAGCATCAGCCAGCCGATAAGCGGAAGCGCGATCATCAGCAGGTAGAGCGCGAAATGGGTCACGCGTGAAAGCGCCCGCTGCCACGCGGGAGTCTCCCCCGGTGAACGCGGCCTCGCGAAGAGCCGCACCACGAGCCTAAGTCCCGCGACGGCGAAAATCGAGAGCCCGAGACTCGCGTGCCACCACTTCATCGCGGAGCGCAGATCGCTCCCCTTCGGAAACAGCTCGCGAAGCTCGATGGTCGAATAAACCGCGACGAACAACAGGACCGTCAGCCAGTGAAGGCCGATCGATAAACGATTGTAAGCTTTCGTTTTTGCGTCGGTCATGGGGGAACTCCTCATCTTTCGTCAGACGCGTTCCCGGACAGATCTGCGTTGATCGAAATCAAAAGAGGCTGCCAGCCTACACTGCGGCGACGTGGCGAGCCTCGGATTGCGGCAAATAGGCATCGAATGCCGCGGCGACGGCTCGGACCAGCGGCCGGGCCTGCTCCGTCACTTCGATCCGGTCTCCCGAGCAGACGATTAGCCCGTCGGCTTCGAGCTGCTCGAGCGCTGCCTCCACCGCGCCAATTTCCGCTTGGAAGTTGCACATCAGCCCTTCGATGATCGCGCCCCGCCGCATATCCTCTTCCGTGATTCGGCAACCCCGGACGACAGCCAGCCGGCCGCTCGCGATCCGACGCTCATATTCCGGGATTCGGGCGGAGTTCTGCACATAGCCCTCCGGCAATCGCCCGATCGCCGACGCGCCGAAGCCGATCAGCGCGCCGCACCGGTCGGTGGTGTAGCCCTGGAAATTCCGGTGCAGCTTTCCCTCTTCGGCAGCGAGCGCGAGACTGTCGCCCGGAAGCGCGAAATGGTCGAGCCCGATCTGCCGGTAGCCGGCGCCCGTGAGCGCTTCGGCGATCGCTTCGGCCTGATCGTGGCGCTCCGCCGTTCCGGGCAGCGCGGATTCGTCGATCTTGCGCTGGTGCGGCTTGAACGAGGGCACATGCGCATAGCCGAAGACGGCAAGCCGGTCGGGCTGGAGCCGAACCGCCTGCTCGACCGTGTCGACGCAGGAGCGAACCGTCTGGAACGGCAAGCCGTAGATGAGATCGAAGTTGATTGCCGGGATGCCGCCGCCGCGCAGCGCCTTCACGGCCCAGGCGGTGGTTTCGAAAGTCTGCACGCGGTTGATCGCCGCCTGCACCACCGGGTCGAAGCTCTGAACGCCAAGACTCGCGCGATTCACGCCGGCTCGGCTGAAAGCCGCGACGAACGGTTCGGCGAGCGTTCGGGGGTCGATCTCAACCGCATTCTCCCCGAGCGAGTCGATCTCGAATACGTCGCCGAGAGCCTGATGGATCTTCGTCACGTCGCCCGGCGATAGCAACGTCGGCGATCCCCCGCCCCAGTGGAGGTGACCGATGGGCGGGCGGCATTTCAGCTCGCCCGCGACGAGAGCGATTTCGGCCACGAGCGAGCTGACGTAGCGGCTGACCGGCGCCCGGCGCCGGCTGACGGTCGTGTGGCATCCGCAATACCAGCACATCTCGCGGCAGAAGGGGATGTGGAGATAAACGGACACAGGAACGTCATCTTCTACCGAGCGGAGCCAGCGGCGATATTCCGTCGCGTCGATCGCCGCGGAAAAGTGCGGAGCGGTCGGATAGCTGGTGTAGCGGGGTACGCGCATCGCCGCGTAGCGGGCGAAGGTTTCGGGGGAAATCATCTCCGCAAAGCTACGGATTGGAGCCTCCGCCCTCGTTGATCTACATCACCGGAGGAACAGCGACTGAGGCTAAGCGTCGGGCGTAAGTGTGGACCATAATGTGATTCAGGCAAAACCGATGATCGACGGCTTCGGCCGGCACATCACTTATGTGCGCATGTCGGTCACCGACCGCTGCGACCTCCGCTGCCGCTATTGCATGGCCGAGCGGATGACCTTCCTTCCGCGCAAGGACGTGCTCAGCCTCGAGGAGATCGTCGATCTCGCCGACATCTTCATCGCTCGCGGAGTCGATAAAATCCGCCTTACCGGCGGCGAGCCGCTCGTGCGCAAGGGAATCGGCGAGCTCGTCGGATCGCTCGGAGAGCGCCTCGACAGAGGCCTCAGGGAATTGACGATGACGACGAACGGGACCCAGCTGTCCCGCTTCGCGCCGACCCTGTTCGACTCCGGCATTCGTCGCGTGAACGTCAGCCTCGACAGCCGCGATCCCGAGCGGTTCGGGCACATCACTCGACGCGGCGACCTCGCGCAGGTGCTTGGTGGAATCCAGGGGGCCACCGCCGCAGGCCTCCGCGTCAAGATCAACATGGTCGCGCTGAAGGGCCTCAACGAGGACGAGATCGCCTCCATGCTCCGCTGGTGCGCCGGCGAAGGCCACGACCTCACCCTGATCGAAACGATGCCGCTCGGCGAGGTCGAGGAGGACCGGACGGCGCATTATCTGCCCCTGAGCGCCGTCCGCGAACGGCTCGCCCGCGAGTTCGAGCTGGTCCCGTCGATCGCCCGGACCGGCGGTCCGGCGCGCTATTACGAAGTCGACGGACTCGGTATCCGCCTCGGCTTGATCACCCCGCTCACCCATAATTTCTGCGACGGATGCAACCGCATCCGGGTCGCCGCGACGGGTACGGTCTTCGGCTGTCTAGGGCACGACCAGAAGGTCGAGCTTCGCGAGCTGCTCAGGAGCGGCGGGACGGAAGCCGTGACCGACGCGCTCGACCGGCTGCTCGCCGGCAAGCCCAAGGGCCATCAGTTCCGGATCGACGCCGCCCGGCCAGCCGTCGAGCGCCACATGAGCGTCACCGGCGGCTAGCGCCCCTCGTCACGTCGCGCACCCAAGTCAGCCCGCGGATCGCGCGAGGCCAGCCGAGCGTGGTGATCGCGAGGAAAGCCACATGCTCGAGCTCGCCGGGTGAAAGGCCCTCGGCCGCTCCGCGCCGTACGTGGGAGTGAGTCGCCCCCTCGCTGCTAGCACCGATCGCGAACGCGAGGCTGATGAGTCGCTGTTCGCGTTCGCTCAGAGGACCGGCCTTGCCAGTCGCCTCGCCGAGTTCCTGGAATGCGCGCCAGAGCTCGGGCTTTTCCTTCGCCACCTGCCCCGCGGCACCGGGAAGTTCGACCCGGGGTGCGTCGCTGATCTCGCTGGGATCGCTCATCGTCTCATCTCCTCCGTATTTTCCCTGATCGCATCACTGACCCAAATCAACGATCCGGCCTGCAGCGAATGAGATGCGCATCGAAACAACCCGCATTTTGTCTCAGGGGCTGAAGCAAGATGACTGAGCAATTCATGGCGACCGAGGGACAACGCCGATGGGCGCTGACGGCAAGCACGATCGCCTTCACGGCCTGCTTCGCTTTGTGGACGATTTTCTCGATTATCGGGATCAGAATCCAGAAGGAACTCGGCCTCTCGGACACCGAGTTCGGTCTGCTGGTCGGGACGCCAATCCTGACAGGGTCGGTCTCGCGGCTGTTCATCGGCGTTCTGGCGGATCGCTTCGGCGGACGAATCGTGATGTCGCTGGTGATGATCGTTGCCGCCGCGGCTGGCTTCGGATTGTCCTACGCGCATACCTACCCGCAATTTCTCCTGGCCGCGCTCGTCATGGGCGTAGCCGGCGGAAGCTTCGCCGCCGGCGTCGCCTACGTCGCGCGCTGGTTCCCAAAGGAACGCACCGGCACCGCGCTCGGCATCTTCGGAATGGGAACGTTCGGCTCGGCAATCACCAACTTCTCGTCATTTCTGATGGTTGCGCTTGGCTGGGTCGCCATCGCGCGCATCTGGGCCGCCGCGCTCGCCGTCGTCGCAGTGGCATTCTATCTCTTCACCACGGACGATCCGACCGCAGCCAACCAGCATCGAGGTGCCGCGGCCCGCGTGTCGCTTGCAAAGCAGCTCGAGCCACTGCGGAAGCTCCAGGTGTGGCGATTCGCCATCTATTATGCGTTTGTCTTCGGCGCGTTCGTCGCGCTCGCGCTGTGGCTGCCCCGCTACTACATGGGCGCCTACGGCCTTTCCGTCGCGACGGCCGGCTTCCTCGCCACCGCCTTTTCGCTGCCGGGCAGCGTGTTCCGCGCCTTTGGCGGCTGGCTGTCCGACAGGTTCGGCGCGCGCACGATCATGTATCTGACGTTCGGCGTGTCGATCGTCGCGACCTTCCTGCTGAGCTATCCGACCACTCGCTACATAGTCCAGGGGATCGAAGGCCCGATCGAGTTCACGCTTGCCATGCACGTCGGCCCCTTCGTGGCGCTGACATTCATTCTCGGTCTGTTCATGAGCTTTGGCATGGCCGCGGTCTACAAGCATATCCCGGTCTATTATCCGGACAATGTCGGCTCGGTCGGCGGTCTCGTCGGAATGATCGGCGGCCTCGGCGGGTTCGCATTGCCAATCGCATTCGGCGCAATGGCCGACCTCACCGGCGTCTGGACCAGCTGCTTCATGCTTCTGTTCGCACTCGCTTCCATTGCGATGCTCTGGATGCACTTCGCCATCCGCAGGATGGAGCGCAGGAGCGTGCCCCAGCTCCGCCAGCTGCCTCAGCTTCCGGAAATGGAGGGGCTCGACCGGGGGCCGCGGGCTGAGCAGCGCCCGTCAGTCCAGGCCATGCGTCCGACCGTTCCGCCAGGCCTGCTGACCGCCGAGTAGGTTTCGCCGGCGCGGCCTCCTTAAGGTCCGGAATATCCCGTATTTCGAGGATGCGCCCGGGCCGTCATTGCACTTCAATGATCTGCATCAACCAGCCGCCGTGGCCAGCGCATAGTGAAGCCGAGCGGAAACCGCCTTTCCGGGGAATATCATGAGTCATTTTCTCGATCGCCTGACCTTCCTGCGGAAGAACGTCGGCACGTTTTCGAACGGCCATGGCGTTGTCACGAACGAAGATCGGAGCTGGGAGGACGGCTACCGCAACCGGTGGAGCCACGACAAGATCGTGCGCTCGACGCATGGCGTGAACTGCACCGGTGGCTGCTCATGGAAGATCTACGTCAAGGACGGGATCGTCACTTGGGAGACACAACAGACCGATTATCCCCGCACCCGCCCCGGCCTTCCCAACCATGAGCCACGCGGCTGCGCCCGGGGCGCCAGCTACAGCTGGTATCTCTACAGCGCCAACCGGGTGAAGCATCCGCTGGTCCGCAAGAAGCTGGTGAAGCTGTGGCGCACGGTGCGCGCCGAATGCGCGGATTCGGTCGAGGCGTGGAAGACGATCGTCGAGACTCCCGAATATGCCCGGCAGTACAAGAGCGCCCGGGGCATGGGTGGCTTCGTCCGGGTCACCTGGGACGAAGCGAATGAGATTATCGCCGCCGCTAATGTCTACACGGCGAAGACTTTCGGCCCTGACCGCATTGCCGGCTTCTCGCCGATCCCCGCCATGTCGATGGTCAGCTACGCATCCGGCTCACGTTATTTGTCGCTGATCGGCGGCACCTGCCTCAGTTTCTACGACTGGTATTGCGACCTTCCCCCGTCGAGCCCGCAGACGTGGGGTGAGCAGACCGACGTCCCCGAAAGCGCGGATTGGTACAATTCGACCTTCCTGATGCTGTGGGGCTCTAATGTCCCGCAGACGCGCACGCCCGACGCGCATTTCTATACCGAGGCGCGATACAAGGGGACGAAGTCGGTCGTTATCTGTCCCGACTATTCCGAAGCGTCCAAGTTCGCCGATCTGTGGATTGCGCCCAAACAGGGCACCGACAGTGCCCTCGCGATGGCGATGGGCCACGTCATCCTCAAGGAATTCCACATCGACCGCAGGTGCGAATATTTCCGCGATTATTGCCGGAAATATTCCGACATGCCGATGCTCGTGCGCCTCGCGAGACGCGGCGACGCCTACGTCCCCGAACGCTTCGTCCGCGCATCAGACTTCGATGGGTCGCTTGGCGAGGCAAATAACCCGGAATGGAAAACCGTCGCGATCGACGAGAAGAGCGGCGATGTCGTGACGCCGCTCGGCTCCATCGGCTTCCGCTGGGGCGACAAGGGAAAGTGGAACCTGGAGGAGCGCGATGGCAAGGCCGGCGACGTCCATCTCGAGATGACGCTCGACGGCCGCCGCGATCTCGTCGCCCAGGTCGATTTCCCCTATTTCGGTTCCGGCCCGCAAAGCCCCTATTTCACCAGCACGGACCATGGCGAGGTGCTGCGCCGCAACGTGCCCGTGAAGAAGCTCAAGCTGATCGACGGCGAAGCGCTGGTCGCGACCGTCCATGACCTGATCGTGGCGCATTACGGTGTCGATCGTGGCTTGGGAGGTCTCGCTGCCCAGTCGTTCGACGACGATACGCCCTACACACCCGCCTGGGCGGAGAAGATTACCGGCGTTCCGCGCGAGCAGATCATCGCGACGGCGCGCGACTTCGCGGCCAATGCCGAGAAGACGAACGGCAAATCGATGGTCATCCTCGGCGCGGGCATCAACCATTGGTACCACATGGACATGGTCTACCGGGGGATCATCAATATCCTGGTCTTCTGCGGCTGCGTCGGCAAATCGGGCGGCGGCTGGTCGCATTATGTCGGGCAGGAAAAGTTGCGCCCGCAGACCGGCTGGACGCCCCTCACCTTCGCGCTCGACTGGCACCGTCCGCCGCGCCACATGAACGGCACCAGCTTCTGGTATGCGCACTCCGATCAATGGCGCTACGAAAAGCTCGCGACCGCCGAAATTGCATCGCCGACTAGCGATGTTGACGTTTCAGGTACGCTGATCGACTTCAACGTCCGGGCTGAGCGGATGGGCTGGCTCCCTTCGGCACCGCAGCTCGAGACGAATCCGCTCGAGATCGGCCGCAAGCTCAAGGGCGAAGCCGCGGCGACCAAGGTCGCGCGCGAATTGAAAAGTGGCACGCTCAAAATGAGCTGCGAAGATCCCGACAATCCGAAGAACTTCCCGCGAAACCTGTTCGTGTGGCGCTCGAATGTGCTCGGCTCATCGGGAAAGGGCCACGAATATCTGCTCAAGCACCTGCTCGGCGCACAGCATGGCGTCCAGGGCAAGGATTTGGGTGAACAAGGGGCGCAAAAGCCCGAAGAAGTAGTGTTTCACAAAGACGCGCCGGAGGGCAAGCTCGACCTGCTGGTGGCCATCGACTTCCGCATGTCGACGACCTGCGTCTACGCCGACGTCGTTCTCCCGACCGCCACCTGGTACGAGAAGAACGACCTCAACACGACCGACATGCACCCGTTCATCCACCCGCTATCCAAGGCGATCGATCCGGCATGGGGCGCGCGCAGCGACTGGGATATCTTCAAGGGAATCGCGAAGAGCTTCTCCGCGCAATGCGAAGGCCATCTTGGCCAGGAGATCGACGTCGTCCTGATGCCGATGCAGCACGACAGTCCGGGCGAGATCGCGCAACCGCTCGACGTCAAGGACTGGAAGAAGGGAGAGTGCGACCCGCTGCCCGGCAAGACCATGCCGGCGGTGATTGCGGTCGAGCGCAACTATCCCGACACCTACAAGAAATTCACTTCGATCGGCCCGTTGCTGAAGACGATCGGCAACGGCGGCAAGGGGATCAGCTGGAATACCGGGCACGAGGTAGATTTCCTCGGCGCGCTCAACGGCACGGTGATGGAAGAGGGCGTCTCGAAGGGACTGCCCAGGCTAGAGACCGACATCGACGCCTGCGAAATGATCCTGAGCCTCGCGCCCGAAACTAACGGCGAGGTCGCGGTCAAGGCGTGGGAAGCCTTGAGTGAGTTTACCGGACGAGAGCATGCGCATCTCGCCCTGACCCGTGAAGACGAAAAGATTCGCTATCGCGACATTCAGGCGCAGCCGCGCAAGATCATCTCCTCGCCCACGTGGTCGGGCATCGAGAGCGAAAAGGTCAGTTACAACGCAGGCTGGACCAACGTCCACGAACTGATCCCGTGGCGGACCCTCACCGGCCGTCAGCAACTCTATCAGGACCACCCATGGATGCGCGCGTTCGGCGAGGGTTTCACGACCTACAAGCCGCCGATCGACACCAAGGCGATTCAGCCGATGCTGGGCAAGCGCGGCAATGGCAATGACGAGCTGGTGCTGAATTTCATCACTCCGCACCAGAAATGGGGGATTCACTCCACTTATTCCGACAATCTGATGATGCTGACGCTCAATCGCGGTGGCCCGGTGGTGTGGATCGCCGAGGAAGACGCCAAGCGCGTCGGGATCGAGGACAATGACTGGATCGAGGCGTTCAACGTCAACGGCGCCCTCAGCGCTCGCGCGGTAGTCAGCCAGCGCGTGCCCAGCGGCATGTGCATGATGTACCATGCGCAGGAGAAGATTGTGAACGTGCCGGGATCGGAAATTACCGGCATGCGCGGCGGTATCCACAACAGCGTGACGCGCACGGTGGTCAAGCCGACGCACATGATCGGCGGCTACGCCCAGCAGGCTTACGGCTTCAATTACTACGGAACGGTCGGGTCGAACCGTGACGAGTTCGTGATCGTCAGGAAGATGAACAAGGTCGATTGGATGGATGAGCCGCTATTGCCGGCCGCGGCCCAGGGAGTTGCGTGAAATGAAGGTTCGTGCCCAGGTTGCAATGGTCCTCAACCTCGACAAGTGCATCGGCTGTCACACCTGCTCGGTGACGTGCAAGAACGTGTGGACGAGCCGCGAGGGCGTCGAATACGCCTGGTTTAACAACGTCGAGACCAAGCCAGGCGTCGGCTATCCCAAGGAATGGGAGAACCAGAAACGATGGAACGGTGGCTGGCGGCGCAAGAGGAACGGCAAGATCGAGCCGCGCATCGGCGCGCGCTGGCGGGTGCTGGCGAACATCTTCGCCAATCCCGACCTTCCCGAGATCGACGACTATTACGAGCCCTTCACGTTCGACTACGACCATCTGCAGTCGGCGCCGGAGATGAAGACTTTCCCGACGGCGCGGCCGCGCTCGCTCATCACGGGCGAGCGGATGGAGAAGATCCAGTGGGGCCCGAACTGGGAAGAGATCCTCGGCGGTGAGTTTTCAAAACGCTCGAAGGATTCGAACTTCGCCGACATCGAAAAGGAGATCTACGGCCAGTTCGAGAAAACCTTCATGTTCTACCTGCCGAGGCTGTGCGAGCACTGCCTCAACCCGACCTGCGTCGCCGCCTGCCCGTCGGGATCGATCTACAAGCGCGAGGAAGACGGCATCGTCCTCATCGACCAGGACAAGTGCCGCGGCTGGCGCATGTGCATCTCGGGTTGCCCCTACAAGAAGATCTACTACAACTGGAAAAGCGGGAAGGCCGAGAAGTGCATCTTCTGCTACCCGCGCGTCGAGGCCGGGCTTCCGACCGTGTGCGCCGAGACCTGCGTCGGGCGCATCCGCTACCTCGGCGTGATCCTCTACGACGCCGACCGCATCGAAGAGGTCGCCTCGGCCGAGGACGAACAGGACCTCTACGAGAAGCAGCTCGAGATCTTCCTCGACCCCAATGACCCGGAGGTGATCGCCCAGGCGAAGCTCGACGGGATCGCCGACAACTGGCTCGAGGCGGCGAAGCTGTCGCCGATCTGGAAGATGGCGATGGAGTGGAAGATCGCCTTCCCGCTCCACCCCGAATACCGCACCCTGCCAATGGTCTGGTACGTGCCGCCGCTGTCCCCGATCCAGAACGTGGCCGAGCGCGGTCATATCGGTTTCGACGGCGAAATCCCGGATATCGCCAAGCTTCGGGTCCCGGTGAAATATCTCGCCAACCTGCTGACCGCCGGCAAGGAAGAGCCGGTCGTCGATGCGCTGAAGAAGATGTTCGCTATGCGAATCCACATGCGCGACCGCGAAGTCGACGGGCGCGCCAATGTTGCGGTGCTGGAGCAGGCGGGGCTCAGCCAAGTTCAGGTTGACGAGATGTACCGCTACCTCGCGCTGGCCGATTACGAGGATCGTTTCGTGATCCCGACCTCGCACCGCGAAGTCAGCGAGAACGCCTACGAAATCCGCGGCGGCTGCGGCTTCAGCTTCGGCAACGGCTGCAGCGGGGGCGGCCGCACCGAGCCGAGCCTGTTCGGCTCGCCCAAGAAGCCCGGCCACGTACCGGTTCCCGGCAAGAAGCAGAGGGCGGCATGATCACCTTCAAGGCATTGAGCGCGCTGCTCGATTATCCGACCGCGGAGGTGGTCGCGTCCTTGTCCGCCATCGAGGCGGCGCTGGCGGAGGAGCGAGCGCTCGGCGAGGAGGAGTTGCTCGCCGTCCGCCATTTCATCTGCGATCTCGAAAGGCGCGAGCTGCTCGATCTTCAGGAGCGGTGGATCAACCTTTTCGATCGCTCCAAGCGGCTGGCGCTCCACCTGTACGAGCACAGCCATGGCGAGAGCCGCGACCGCGGCCAGGCGATGGTCAGCCTTGCCCTGACATATCGGATGAACGGCTTTGAGCTGAACGCCGCGGAAATGCCGGATTACCTGCCGCTGTTCCTCGAATTCCTGAGCGTCATCCCGGAGGTGCACGCACGGCGCTACCTGACCGATGCGATCGAGATCATTGAGGCGCTTCGAATTCGGCTCGAGGAGCGGGATTCTACTTATGCCGCCCTGCTGAGCGCGCTGGTAACGCTCGCGCAGCGTGAAGCCGACGACGCCGAGGTCGAAGCAATCCTGGCGGGCGAACCCGAGGACCCGAAGGACCTCGAAGAGCTCGACAAGGAGTGGGCCGAGGAGCCGGTCGATTTCACCGCCGGATCGGCGCTGAAGGATTGCCCCTATTCGGGTGATTCGGTTCGGAATCGCGCGGCCGAGCTAGCGAGGGCGGGAGCTTAGAATGCAGGGTTTCGTCAATAACGCCGCGTTCGGCGTCTATCCGTACATCGCACTGTCGATCTTCCTAATCGGCAGCCTCGTGCGGTTCGATACCGACCAGTACGGCTGGAAGTCGAAGTCGAGCCAATTCCTTCGCCGCAAGCAGTTGGTGTGGGGCTCGATCCTGTTCCACGTCGGAATCCTCGGGATCCTCGGCGGCCATGCCGTCGGACTGCTGACGCCGGTCGCGATCTTCGAATTCCTCGGCATCAGCCACGGTTTCAAGCAGATGATGGCGATCGTCGTCGGCGGAATTTGCGGCATCGCCTGCTTCGTCGGCCTGACCATGCTTCTTCACCGCCGCCTGTTCGACAGCCGGATCCGCAAGACGTCGAGCGTCAGCGATATCGCGGTGCTGCTGATCCTGTTCACACAATTGTCGCTGGGGATGGCGACCATCCCGCTATCGCTCGGCCACCTCGACGGCGCGATGATGGTCAAGTTCATGACCTATGTTCAGGGCATCGTCGTCCTGAACCCGCAGCCGGAACTGATCGCGGGTGTCCCGCTGATCTTCAAGCTGCACATGTTCCTGGGCTTTACGATCTTCCTGATCTTCCCATTCACCCGTCTGGTTCACGTGTGGAGCGTTCCGCTCGGTTATCTTACCCGCCGCTACCAGGTGGTCCGCACTAAGCGCCGCGCAGTTGCATTTCCCGCCGAAGACGATCTGCCAGCCTATGCCGCTCGGCCGGTGCTTCGGCCCGCACCGGTTCGCCGGAGGAAGGCTGCCTGATATGATCAGCGTCAACGGAGTGCCAATCGAGCAAGACGCGATCGGCCGCGAGATGCAGCACCACCCGGCCGGAAATCGCGACGACGCAGAACGTCAGGCGGCGACGGCGCTCGTCGTCCGCGAGCTGCTGGTCCAGCGCGCGCGACAGCGGGAGATCGCGGGCGCCAGCGAGGACGACCGGATCGCCAACCTAGTCGAGCAGGATGTCCGGATTCCGGAACTCACCGACGAAGAGGTCGCGCGTTACTATCGCCGCAACACTTTGCGCTTCATGACGTCACCGCTTTACGAGGCGGCGCACATTTTCTTCCCCGCGCGTCGCGACGACGGAGCCGCGCGCGCCGAAGCGAAAGCGAAGGCCGAAGCCCTGCGGGCTGAACTCGAGCGCAACCCACGCCGGTTCGGCGAACTGGCGAAAGCGCACTCCGCCTGCTCGTCGAAAGACCAGGGCGGATCGCTTGGCCAGGTAACGAAGGGGGACACCAATCCCGAACTCGAGCGGGCGATGGCGACGATGGACATCGGCACCTGCCGCCTCGTTGAATCGCGCCACGGCTTCCACGTCTTGCGCCTCGACCGGCGCGTTGCCGCGAAACAACTGCCGCTGGAGCAGGCGAAACCGTGGATCGAAAATCGCCTCCGCAACGCATCGAGGCGGCGTGCGGTTTCTCAATACCTTCAGTTGCTCGCGGCAGGCGCATCGATCGAAGGCATCGATCTCGCCGCTGCAGACAGCCCGCTGGTGCAATGATGCTGCTCGGAAAAGTCATCAAGCTCGCAATGACGGCGCAGAGCGACTTCCCCGAGGACGTCCTTGTCCGGGAGCCGGAGTTCGTGCCCCTGCTCAACGCCGAGGCGGAGCGCGCCGGAATGGACGTGCCGCGATTCGTTGCCGACACCGTCAGCCGGTTCATGGCTTATGAGGATGGCGAGAGCTGGACGACCATCGTCAGCAACATCCAGCGCACCGACGATCCCGGCTACGCCTTCATCTCGACCATCATGCACGCGCGGGTCGACCACCATTGCGAGCAGCACGAAGGGCACGAGCACCATCACGATCATCCGCGCGCGCACGGCGCCCTGCGCTAAGTCCCGCATACCAATCGTAATCTCCGATCTTCCCGCTTCCGATTAGCCGCCATTGCGTCGGCATCACGCGAAGCTGCTAAATGGCGGTCGATCTGCAGGCTAAGGGACAATCCGTATGCCCCGATGAGCGAAATCAATTTACCGGATGAGCTATATCATCAGGAGGGCCGCCGATGCTCGCACCTGCCAAGCGCCACCTTGAAGACCTTCCAGTGGGCCACCCATGCGCGGGTTGCGAAGTTCGGGACAAAGCCGTCTGCGGCGTGCTCGATTGCGCGGACCTAGCCAATTTCAAGAATCTTGGACGCACCGTGAAGCTGTCTTCGGGTCAGGTGCTGTTCCACGAGGGCGACCCCGTCACGCGGGTGTTCACACTGACCCGCGGAACGCTCAAGCTTTACAACCTGCTGGCAGACGGCCGTCGGCATGTCACCGGATTCGTCCATCCGGGCGGCTTTCTTGGCATCAGCATGGACGAGGAACATGTGTTCAGTGCCGAAGCGGTCGAAGATGCGCAGCTGTGCTGGTTTCCGAAGAATGGCTTCGACGGCTTCGTCGATACGCACGCGCCGATGGAACGCGAACTTTATCGAATGGCTGCGCATGAACTCGCCGCGGCCCATCAGCAAATGGTCGTCCTTGGCCGCAAGACAGCAACCGAGCGGCTCGCCACCTTCCTCATTACCCTCTCCGGAGGAGGCGCGAACGGACTCGTCCGGCTTCCGATGAACCGGTCCGACATCGCGGACTATCTCGGACTTACGAAAGAGACGGTGAGCCGCGTCCTCTCGGCATTCCGCCGCGATCGTCTGATCCGCCTAAGGGCGATCGATGAGGTTGAAATCCTTGAGCGCGAGAGTCTCGAAAACGTTGCAAGGTGCGCCACCTGAACTGAGCATCGACGCTTTTCATTTACAAGCACAACAGCATTAGAAGACCGATGGACCCGACGACGGTCGTTGCACTCACGCTGCTTTTTGCACTCGGCGCGGCGCTTTACTCAAGCGTCGGGCACGGCGGTGCGTCCGCCTATATCGCCGCGATGGCGCTGTTCTCAATTGCGCCGGAGACAATGAAGCCGACGGCGCTGGCCCTGAACCTGCTCGTCGCAGGCTTTGGTGCCTGGCGCTACTGGAGACGGGGCCTCACCAACTGGAATCTGCTGGGGGCGTTCGCGTTAACCGCCTTTCCTGCAGCCTTCATCGGCGGCGGAATCCACCTGCCGTCAATCTATTACAAGCCGCTGGTTGGGATCCTGCTGTGGCTGGGTGCGGTGCGGCTCCTGTGGCAGCCGAAGCTCCTTGCGGAGCGTGAGGTTCGTCCGCCGCCTTACTGGGTCTCTCTTCCGGCCGGGGCGGTCCTCGGCCTTTTGGCGGGCTTGACCGGCACGGGCGGGGGGATCTTTCTCAGCCCTCTCATCATCCTCAATGCCTGGGAGGAGCCGCGGCGCACATCGGGAGTCGTCGCCGCCTTCATCTTCCTCAATTCGGCAGCCGGGCTCGCGGGGAACGCGGCCTCCGTCGGGCGCCTTCCGCACGAGCTTCCGGTCTTTCTCGCCTCCGTTTTCGCCGGTGCCCTGGCCGGAACGTGGTTGGGCGTCGAGCGGCTTCCCCGCCCATGGCTTTTGAGAACTCTCGGGATCGTGCTCGTCGTCGCCGGCGCGAAGCTGCTGTTCACGTGAAGGAGGTCGCGGTGGTCATTCTCGCCGGCGGCGAGGGGCGGCGGATCGGCGGTGAGAAGCCGCTTCGGCTGCTCGGCGGAAGACGGCTCATCGACCGGGCGCTCGACTTTTCCCGTCGCTGGTCGAACAGTGTTGCCGTCGCAGTTCGCGATCAGTCGCAGATGCCCTCGCTGCATGCCGAGATCATCGAGGACGAGGCGATCGAAGGGCCGCTCGGCGGGCTGGCGGCGGCACTGAACGTCGCCCGGCACAAAGGCTGTGTATTCGCGCTCACTATCCCTGCCGACATGCCCTTCTTGCCATTAGACCTCCTCGACCGTTTGACGAATGCCATTGGCCGGTCCGGCTGCGCAATTGCGAGCAGTGGCGGACATGTGCATCCGGTCTGCGGCCTGTGGCGGGTGTCGAGTCTCGCGCTGCTCGACGATTATGTTTCGAGCGGTGGTCGGTCACTGAAGGGATTTGCCGCGCTGACCGCTTCGGTCGAGGTCGAATGGCCGGCTGGCCCAAACGATCCGTTCTTCAACATAAATTCCGCGGCCGATCTCGCGAAGGCGGAAAAGCGGCTCCGTTAGAAATCCAGCGCATCGACGAGGTCGCCCGCCAAGCACGCGGGGGCGTTCGCCCGCTGCCGGACAAGAAGGTCGGCGTCTGCAAGAGCCTTCTGCGCGCTCGAATCCTGAAAGGACAGGATTTCAGCACCGGCATCAGCAGCACGCGCCC
>DASSOB010000012.1:0-117922 GCA_035701045.1 Sphingomicrobium sp.
GCCGTCACCATAGCTTGGTGACCATAGCGTCCGTGACCCACCCGATCCCATCCCGAACTCGGCCGTGAAACCGGACAGCGCCGATGGTACTACTGCCTAAGCAGTGGAAGAGTAGGTCGTCGCCAGGCTTTGCTGGCGGCGGACAGAACGAAACCCATTCACGATGTTGAAAATGCCGCTGCCGAGACTATCTCGCAGCGGCGTTTTTGTTTACCGGGTCAAGGCCCCGAAGCCGCAGGCTTCGCAAGGCCGAACGGCCGCCCGGACCGCTCGTGGAGCGGGAGGATAGCCAAGCTGGCGGATGCCAGCGCCGGCGCCTGAGGCCTAACATAGCGTCGCGGGGTGGAGCAGCCCGGTAGCTCGTCAGGCTCATAACCTGAAGGTCGCAGGTTCAAATCCTGCCCCCGCAACCACCGCAAATCGTTAGCGAGCAAGGCGAGCTTAGGATTTGCGGTGCCCCGGCGAAGGCCGGGGCCCAGGAGCCGCCTTCGGGCGGCTTTTTTGTGCCCGGCGGAGGCGTCCCCTGCGATTGCCTGCGAGATTTGGGCGGGAAGCACGTCTTAGATGCTTCGGCAAACGGTCGCCAAGCGAGCCCGATCCGGTTGCGGCACGCTGACGCCAAGCGCCTTGGAATAACCAAGCTCGTCGGCCGCGATCCCGGCAATGATGTCGTTTTCAAAGGAGGCGTGCTCGAGCGCCACGCGCATGGCGGCAATATCGGCAGGTTCGAGGCGATTGGGATTGCCGCGCAGCACCCGCAAGACACCCCAATCGTCGTTCTCGCGCATCACGAAGTAGCGCACGTTGTCCACTTGCATGTAGTAGACGCCGTACAGGCCCAGCGACTTACGGTCGAAATGCTGCAGCACCTGACCGGCACGACTCGTTTCCCACGCGCTCGTGGACAGAGCGTTGCCGATGTCGGGGAAAACGTCGCCGACGCTGGGCGGGCCTTTGCGCTGTGCCGATTGTTCGATGATTTCACCAATCCTGTCCAATCGGCGGGCGACACAATCATGAGCGGCGACTCGGTAAGCAAAAACCCGATTGGTCTGCGCCATATCCTGGCTCAGCGCCGCCTTCGCATCGCGAACCTCCGCTCGCCAATGCAATGATTCGGCCAACTGCTCCGCCGCCAGCGCAATCAGGACGCCGACGACGATGATACCGACCTCGCCCGCAAACTCGCGCCAACCGTGCAGCGGCTTGGGAAGATGGAAGTGCATTGGACGTCCCCACTCGGTCCACCTTGCTGATACGCTCCCGCCCTATTCCCCCGGAACCGGCGGATCGAGCGGGTTCCCCGGATGCGCCGCCTTCCACTCCATCGCCCGATGGACTCGCGCCTCGACCGACGGGTGATCGTAGAAGACGATCTCCTCAATTCGATTGGGCCGCGGATAGCGGTACTCGGCGGTCTTCACGAGCGCGGTGGAGAGAGCGTCCGGCAAATTCTCGGTCTGGAGCGAATACATATCCGCCTGGCTTTCCAGCGTCCGGCTGAACGTATTGGTGAGCGGCGAAGCGATCAGCCCGAACAGCGTACCCATGAACAGGAGAACCGGAAGACCCCGCGGATCGCTGATCGGCGCATCGGTGCCGAATGTTCGAGCGAAACGCGGGAAGAGCCGGTCGGCGAGCCAGAAGAACACGATCGCGAGGACCGAGAAGAACAGGATTCCCCACCAGGTGTGCTTCAGCACATAATGGCCGATCTCATGGCCAGTAACGGCGCGCACTTCGGCAAGCGAGGCGTTCTTGAGCGCGACGTCTGAAATGGCGACCCGCGCGGTGCTTCCGACGCCGCCGGCATTTGCGGTGAAATTGTTCGACTGGCGCGAGCCATTGTACATATAGACTTTCTCGGGCGGGATGCCGGCGCGCTGCGCCATTTCGACGACGGCGTCGCGTACCGGCCCCGGCGGCACCGGCGTGTATTTGTTGAACAAGGGCTCGATCAGCACCGGCGAAAGCAGAAGCACGAAGGCCAGCACCGCCGCGGACAGCACGCCCGACCAGATCCACCAGCGCTTTCCCGAGCGCCGGATCAGCCAATAGACGCCGATGAAGAACACAGCCGCGACCACCGACGTGATCGCGGTCGAGAGCAGTCCCTGGCTCAGCCAGTCGCCGAACGGCTGGCTCGTCCGGCCATAACCTTTCTCGCGCCACCAGCTCTCGTAAATCGTCCAGGGCAGCGTCAGCAGCGCCGCCACGATGAAATAGACGAGGCTGATGACGAACGCGCGCAAGTTCTTGCGCCGCTCGGCGATCCTGCTTTCGAGCCGGTCGAGAATGCCCGAGCGGACGATCAGCCAGGTGACGATCGCCGCGACGACGAGGTCCCACAGCAGCAACCATTCCTTGCCCACCGTGTAGTCGTGCGCCTTCTGGAGCGCGGCTGCTCCCAGGCTGTCGATATATTGCGCGGTGGCGGCGTTCGGATCGAATGACATGGCTTCCCCTCCCCAGGTCGGACCGGCAGCGTAACAGCGCCGTGCGCTTGTGCAACGGGAACGACTGCAAGCGCCACGCGATTGTCTGCGAATGGATAAGCGAACGTCAGCGATTGCGCCGATGGAGGCTGTGCTCGCGGCCGAGCTGCCGGAGGGCGACGGCTGGCAATTTGAGCCCAAGTGGGACGGCTTTCGCTGCCTCGCCCGGCGCGACGGCAGCGAAGTGACGCTGACGTCCAAGTCAGGCAAGCCGCTCGGCCGCTATTTCCCGGACGTGGTCGAGATGCTTGGCACGCTCCAGGAACGCCGCTTCCTGCTTGACGGCGAGCTCATCATTCCCGTCGGCGACGCGCTGTCGTTCGAAGCGCTTCAGCTTCGGCTTCATCCCGCCGAAAGCCGCGTGCGGAAACTCGCCGCCGAGCATCAGGCGGAACTGATGGCGTTCGATCTGCTCGAAATCGGCGGGAAGTCGCTGATCGACGAGCCGCTGTCGAAGCGCCGCGCCGCATTGGAGCGCTTCTTCGCCGCGAATGCCGTGCCGCGCCTCGGGCTTTCACCCATCACGCACGATCGCGAGACCGCGCTGTGCTGGCTCCAGCACAGCGGCGGCGCGCTCGACGGCGTTATCGCCAAGCGCACCGACCTTGAGTACCGTCCCGGCGAGCGGGCGATGATCAAGGTGAAACAGTGGCGCACGGCCGACTGCGTCGTCGGCGGGTTCCGCTATGCGGAAAAGCGGAAGGAGGTCGGCTCGCTCCTGCTCGGCCTCTACGATGATCGCGCTCTGCTCGATCACGTTGGCTTCACGTCGGCGATCCCGGCAAATGAGCGGCCGGAGCTGACGAAAGACCTTGAGGCGCTGATCGAGCCGCCCGGCTTCACCGGCTCCGCGCCCGGCGGCCCGAGCCGCTGGAACACCGAGCGGACCGGCCAGTGGCAGCCGTTAAGACCCGAGCTCGTCGTAGAGGTCCGCTACGATCAGGTTACCGGCCGCAGGTTCCGGCACGGGACGGGCTTCCTGCGCTGGCGGCCGGACAAGGACCCGAAGCAATGCACCTTCGAGCAGCTGGCGCCGCAGTTGAAGCCGTCGGATATCGCGGCGCTTTTCGATGGCTGAGGCACAGCCGGCAGGTCAGACGAGGGCCGGCCGTTCGTTGTTCAGCAATTTGTCGAGTTCGTCCTTTTCGACCGACGGCCGCTTCTCTCGTGGATGGCGCACAAAATGCTGGTCGAGATGGACGATGATTTCCTTTCCCTTCTTACCGTGCATGTGGAGCAGCGCATCGACCTTGGCCTCGAGCCGGTCGCTGCCCTCGTGGCTGGACGGCGAGCCGAGGTAGAGAAAGTAAGCGAGGCCGACTACCTGCCAGAGAAGTTGCAGGAATTCGGACTGCCAGTTTTCGAACGTGTCCCGCAACATCTGGATCAGATAGCTGCTGAGTACCGGCGACTGCCCATGTTCGGCCGTTTCGTCGAGGAAGGCGTACCAGCCGAACCACCAGTGCAGGAGGAGCGAGATGATAAAGAAGCCTAATGTGATCCAGGCATAGGCATAGCCCTTGAGGATTCTTCTGGTTTTCCGCTTCACGAGCACGTTCCTCCCGATTGTTTCGGGAAAAACGCACGAGTGTCCTGACCGGCAGCGGCGCTAGCGCATCTCGAACCCGGCAAGGCACTCGGCGAGCCAGCGGGCCGCGGTCAAGGCGCTGAGATCGGTCGGGTCGAGCGGCGGATCCCATTCGGTGAGGTCGATCAGCCGAACGCGCGGATCGGCCGCGAAAAGTCGCACCGCGCGGAAGAAGTCCTGCACGGCCATTCCGCCTGGGCGGGCACCGGGCGCCCCGGGCATCTGCGACCGGTCGATCACGTCGATATCGCAATCCACGGCCAACTGGTCGCAATGCGCGACATGGTCGAGCGCGCGGCGGATTGCCTGCTCGATTCCGTTTCGTCGAACCTCGTTCATCGTGACGACGAAATTGCCGGCCGAGATTGCGTCTTCGTGCATCTTCCGGCTGTTGGCGAAGCTGGCGAGCCCGATCTGCGCGATGTTGCGGCCCGGCAGGCCATCCTCGATCAGTGCGCGTACCGGATTGCCGTTGCCCAGACCCTGATCGAGGTCGCGCATGTCGAAATGGGCGTCGAGGGTGATGAGCCCGACGCTTTCCAGCGGCGCTCCCAGGCCGATCACGCCGGGCCTGGTCACCGCATTGTTCCCGCCCACGAGCAAGGTGAGCGCATGCGCTGACGCGCTCGCGCCAACGGCGTCGCGGATGCGCGGCGTGGCGTCCTCGATCGACAGACCGTCAATTGCCACGTCCCCATAATCGAGCACCTGTGTTTGCAGCTCGCGGCCGGTCTCGACATCGTAGCGGCCGATCCGCCGCAACGTCTGGCGGATGACGCCCGGCGCAAGGTCGCACCTTCCCGGAGTCACCGAGCCTGCGGCGAGAGGCACGCCGACCAGCCCTACGGGCGCATCCCGCCCGGCGGTAGAAACAAGCTCGGAAAGGTTCGGCCAATTGCTCATGTTTTGACCCTAACAGCCGCGCTCGCCTAAGGCGACGCGCATGTGGGACCGCTTACTTGTCGACTGCAATGTGGCGACTCTGGAGGAGCGCCCGGGCAATCCTCTCGGGCTCGTCGAGAATGCGGCGATCGGCATCGCCGACGGCAAGATCGTTCGCGTCGGCAAGCGGACGGAGCTCGCGGGCTTCCGGGCGAAACAGGTGGATGCACTCGGCGGCGCCTGGGTGACCCCGGGACTCATCGACTGCCACACGCACCTGGTTTTCGGCGGCACGCGCGCCGACGAGCATGCGATGCGACGCGCCGGCGCGAGCTATGAGGAAATCGCCAGGGCAGGAGGCGGAATCGCATCGACCGTCAAGCGCACGGCAGCCGCGTCCAACGAGCAGCTATTGGAGGAAAGCCGGCGGCGCCTCCATGCGCTGATGCGCGGCGGCTGCACGACGGTCGAAGTGAAGTCCGGCTACGGGCTCGACGAGAAAAGCGAGCTCCGGCTGCTCAAGATTGCTGGAGAACTCGGGGATGGCGAAACGGTACGGATCGTCCCCACTTTGCTCGCCCTCCACGCGCTCCCCGCCGACCAGCGCGACCGCCGAGCGCATTATGTCAGCGAGATCGTCGACAAGCTCATTCCCGCCGCCGCGAAGCAGGGCATCGCCACCAGCGTCGATGCCTTTTGCGAGGGCATCGCCTTCACCCACGAAGAGGTCGAGCGCCTGTTCAAGGCGGCGGCGCACCAAGGGCTGCGCGTCCGGCTTCATGCGGAGCAGCTGTCCAACCAACATGGCGCCGCGCTCGCGGCGAAATATCGTGCGCTGTCGGCCGACCACCTCGAGCATCTCGACGAGGCGGGCGCGAAAGCGCTGGCGGCCGCCGGCACCGTCGGCGTGCTGCTGCCGGGCGCTTATTACGCGCTTCAGGAAGAGAGAAAGCCGCCGGTCGCGCTACTTAGGAAGCACAAGGTTCCGATCGCCATTGCGACGGACTGCAACCCAGGCACGTCGCCGATGCTCTCGCCCACCCTGGTCATGAACATGGCGTGCACCCTCTTTGGCCTGACTCCGGAAGAGGCGGTCGCGGGCATGACGGTCAACGCCGCGCGCGCCCTCGGCCTCGCGCACAGTGTCGGCAGCATCGCCGCAGGCAAGCAGGCCGATCTTTGCGCATGGCGCATCGAATCCCTCGCCGAGCTTGGCTATTGGATCGGCCTTCCCGGTCCCGAGCGGCGGATATTTGCGGGTTTGGATTCGTCACCCTGAACTTGTTTCAGGGCCCATCCTGGAGAAGTGCTGTTTAGATGACAAAATGGATGCTGAAACAAGTTCAGCATGACGATTGAGGAAAGTAGTTGACCGACCGACGCGACAACAGCCGCCATATCCGCGCCCGCCGCGGGAGCGAGATCAAAGCGAAGCAGTGGACGACCGAGGCGGCGGTGCGGATGCTCATGAACAATCTCGACGACGAGGTCGCAGAGGACCCGCAAAGCCTCGTCGTCTATGGCGGCATCGGCCGCGCGGCGCGCAACTGGCAATGCTTCGACAAGATCGTCGAGACTCTGGAGCGGCTCGAGGAAGACCAGACTTTGCTCGTTCAGTCGGGCAAGCCGGTCGGCGTTTTCCGCACCCACAAGGACGCGCCGCGCGTGCTCCTCGCCAACTCCAACCTCGTGCCGAAATGGGCGAACTGGGATGTGTTCAACGAGCTCGATCGCAAGGGGCTCATGATGTACGGCCAGATGACCGCCGGCAGCTGGATCTACATCGGCAGCCAGGGGATCGTCCAAGGGACGTACGAGACCTTCGCCGAAATGGGCCGGCAGCATTTCGGCGGCGACCTTCGCGGCAAGTGGATCCTCACGGCCGGGCTCGGCGGAATGGGCGGCGCGCAGCCGCTCGCCGCGGTCATGGCCGGCGCGCATTGCATCGCCATCGAGGTGCAGGAGAGCCGGATCGAGAAGCGCCTCGAAACGCGCTACCTGGACCACCGGGCGAGCAGCATCGACGAGGCGCTGGAAATCATCCGCTCGGCTCAAGAGCCGACCAGCGTCGGCGTGCTCGGCAATGCGGCCGAGATCATTCCGGATATGGTGAGGCGCGGAATCCGCCCTGACGCGCTGACCGACCAGACCAGCGCGCACGATCCCGCTAATGGCTACTGCCCGGCTGGCTGGGCAGTGGCGAAATGGCAGGAGATGCGCGAGCGCGATCCGGCCGCAGTCGCGGAGGCGGCGCGCCTGTCGATCGCGCAGCATGTCGAAGCGATGCTCGCGTTCAAGGACATGGGCGTTCCGACCTTCGATTACGGCAACAACATCCGCCAGGAAGCGAAGGACATGGGCGTCACTCGTGCGTTCGACTTCCCCGGCTTCGTGCCCGCATACGTCCGCCCGCTGTTCTGCCGGGGGATAGGCCCGTTCCGCTGGGCGGCGCTCAGCGGCGATCCCGAGGACATCTACAGGACAGACGCCAAGGTGAAGGAGCTGATTCCGGACGATCCGCATCTGCACCGCTGGCTCGACATGGCGCGCGACCGGATCGCCTTTCAGGGGCTGCCCGCGCGAATCTGCTGGGTCGGCCTAGGCCAGCGGCATCGGCTCGGCCTGGCGTTCAACGAGATGGTGCGGAGCGGCGAAGTGTCGGCTCCGATCGTCATCGGCCGCGACCATCTCGACAGCGGCAGCGTCGCCTCGCCCAACCGCGAGACCGAAAGCATGAAGGACGGCAGCGACGCGGTTTCGGACTGGCCGCTGCTCAACGCTTTGCTCAACACGGCGTCGGGCGCGACCTGGGTGTCGTTCCACCACGGCGGCGGAGTCGGCATGGGCTATTCCCAGCATGCGGGGATGGTGATCGTCGCCGACGGGACCGACGATGCCGCGCAGCGGCTGGAGCGGGTGCTGTGGAACGACCCCGGCACCGGGGTCATGCGCCACGCCGACGCCGGCTATGACATCGCCATCGACTGCGCGCGCGAGCAGGGGTTGGATTTGCCGATGATCTTTTGATCGTCGATTTTTGCACGCGAAGGCGCGAAGGAGGAAAAGAAGGCGCGAAGGAGCCTTGCAAGTCTTCGCGGCTTCACTTCTTCTTCGCGCCTTCGCGTGAATCAAAAAGCAGCGCTGTCGCGCTGAGGATGTCAGGGACAAGCCGTGATTGAACTGAATCCGGTCGCCGTAACGCTCGATCAGCTTCGCTCGCTGTGGGGAGGTGAAGCTGCGCGGCTCGACGCTGCTTCGATGCAGCGCATCGTGAATGCTGCCGCATCCGTCGAACGTATCATTGCAAGCGGCGAGACGGTTTACGGCGTCAACACGGGCTTCGGGCTTCTCGCCAATACGCGCATTCCGGACGAGCGCCTGGCGGAGCTTCAGACGAACCTGATTCTCTCGCACAGCGCGGGCCTCGGCGACCCGCTGCCGCGGCATGTCACGCGGCTGATGATCGTTCTGAAGCTGCTCGGGCTCGGGCGTGGGCATTCAGGGGTTCGGCCGCTGGTCATAGACGCGCTCCAGGCGCTACTCGACCGCGACGCCATGCCGGTGATTCCGGCGCAGGGCAGCGTCGGCGCCTCGGGCGATCTTGCCCCGCTGGCGCATCTGATCGCCGCGCTGATAGGTTACGGCCGTATCGAAGTCGCCGGAGAGACCCTTCCCGCCAGAGAGGCGCTGACGAGTATCGGCATGGCCCCGCTCCAACTCGGTCCCAAGGAGGGTCTGGCGCTGATCAACGGAACGCAGGCCTCGACTGCGATCGCGCTCGACGCGCTGTTCACCGGCGAGCGCGTCTTCTCGGCCGCGGTGGCGGCGGGCGCGCTGTCGGTCGACGCGCTGAAAGGCTCAGCGAAACCCTTCGATGCACGGGTCTCCGCGCTTCGCGGGCAGCCGGGGCAGATTCGCGTCGCGTCCGCCATCCGCGAGCTCCTCGAAGGAAGCGAAATCCTCGCAAGCCACGCGACGGGCTGCCCGAAGGTGCAGGACCCGTACAGCTTCCGCTGCCAGCCCCAGGTGATGGGCGCCGCGCTCGACCTGCTCGATCAAGTAGCGCGCACGCTGACCATCGAAGCGGGCGCGGTCACCGACAATCCGATCGTCTTTCCCGATCAAGATACGGCGATTTCCGGGGGGAACTTCCACGCCGAACCCGTCGCCTTCGCGTCGGACATGATTGCCATGGCCATGTGCGAAGTCGGAAGCATTTCGGAGCGGCGGACGGCCGTTCTGATCGATCCCAAGATGAGCGGGCTGCCGCCGTTCCTGACCGAGGATTCGGGCGTCAATTCGGGCCTGATGATCCCGCAGGTGACCGCCGCCGCGCTGGTCAGCGAGAACAAGTCGCTGGCACATCCCGCGAGCGTCGATTCCATCCCGACTTCGGCGGGTCAGGAGGACCATGTTTCGATGGCGCCGATCGCAGCGCGCAAGGCCGGCCGGATCGCGCGCAATGTCGCGGGAGTGGTCGCCGTCGAATTGATTGCCGCGGCGCAGGGCGTCGATTTCCATGCGCCGCTGAAGACATCGGCGAAGCTCCAGGAAGTGCACGCGGCGGTTCGCGTTCGCTCGCCGCACTTCACCGCCGACCGCTATTGGGCGGACGAGATGAGTGCACTTCAGGCCGCGGTGTTGGGGGGCGAGATCGGCGAAGTCACCATTCTGAATGCTTCATGGTAGCAAGTGTGTTGTGTCAGTGGTACAGCGAATGGCCGAGTCGTTTTGGAAAGATAGGTCGATGGACGAGGAGCAGCGCAAGACATTCGATGAGGCTGCATCGCGACAGATGGCCATTCACCTGCTCAAGGAGCTGGCCGGGTTGCACAAAGAGGGAATCCTCACGGACGAAGAGTTCGAGTCGAAGAAAGCCGAGCTGCTCGCGAAGCTTTAGTGGCTAGCCGCCGACGCGGTCCCAGTTCTTCGACTTGCAAATGATCAGGAGAACGCAGCCTTTGACGTTGAGCCGGTTGGGTCCGACCTGCCGGATGGTGCCGCTGGCGTGGGTGTCGCGGTCGGCGAGATAGACGTTCGCCTTGTAGGTTTGGGGCCCTGTTGGGTGGATGTTGGTGATGAGCCGTGCGCCGACGAGGTCGGTTCCGCTTCCGTGTTCGGCTTTCGCCTGCTGCTTGGGAGACGCCTTGACGACGGTCCCGCACAGGGCCTCGCCGCAGGGTGCGATTACGATTTCCATATGGCCGTTCTTCCACCGGCCCTCGAGCCCGCCCTTGGCGAGTGCTCCGGCCGGCGCGGCGGCCGCGAGAAAGGCTCCGAATGCGATCAAATAGCGTTTCATGAAACGCCCTCTAGCGGTGATTTGCGGCAAGAATCGCGCGCTCAGCTTGCCTTGGGATTAACGGTTTCTAGCGGAAATCGCGGCTTTTCGGGATGATTTCGACGTCTCGGAGGTGGCACGTGGCGTGCGGGCGGCCCCAGCTTCCCACGTGCTCGGGCGGTTCGATGCCAGAGGGAAGCGGGCATCGCTCAAGCGGCTGAGCATGGCACTATGATCCTCGACCCGGCGCGCATCGGAACGCCGAGCGTTCGCCCTAGGATTCACTCGAGCTCGTCTGGTGGGCCTTCGCCTCTTGCTGAGCCCACAAAAAACGGGCCCGGCACAACTACGCGCGCCGGGCCCCCCTCGTTACGCGACGCGAGGGAACCTGTCCGTTTCCGGACCGACAGGGAAAAGGGGAGAACCCCGTCGAATGACGAGGCTTATGCGCGACCCGCGGGCAATGGAGGCTGAACGCGAAATGCAGCCTTCGTTCAGAAATTTTGCGTTCGGTTTCAGCTAGTTAGGAAGCCACCTCAGCGAGGCTGCCTCAGGCCGCCCGACCCCGTCAGGCGGCTTCGGTGACCTTTTTCGCGATCTCGCGCTTGAGCTTGCGGACCTTGGGGCTGAGCTTGTCGTCACTGGTCTTCAAGAGCCAATTGTCGAGCCCGCCGACATGCTCGACCGAGCGCAGGCCGTGCGTCGAGACCCGCAGTTTCACGCTCGTTCCGAGCGCATCCGAGATCAAAGTGACGTTCTGCAGGTTCGGAAGGAACGTGCGCTTCGTCTTGTTGTTGGCGTGGGAAACATTGTTTCCCACCAGCCGGCCCTTGCCGGTCAGCTCGCAAACCCGCGACATGGTATCAATCCTGATTTTTGGACGAGCCTTCATAAGGCCCGAAGAGCGCCGCCCGTTAGCCGCTGGGCGCCCGTCCGTCAACGCCGCGTGCGGCGTCGGGCCGCAACCGCGCGGCGACATTTGCGTTGGGGAGGATCATCGGCAGCAAGGCAAGGACCGCGATGAGAATAGTCATTTTTGTCCTCGTCATCGTCGTGCTGGCGTTCATCGCCGCACTCGCGACCGGATATCTCGACATCGACCAGCTTCGCGGCGCCAAAGCGCCCCAGCTATCCACGACGGACAACGGTGTGGTCGCCCAAGGCGGCCAGACGCCGACTTTCGACGTCCAGACCGGCTCGGTTCGGATCGGCGCGCAGGAAAAGACGGTGAAGGTGCCGAAGCTTGTGGTCGAAAAGCCGGGGGAGAACCAAGCCGCCGCCGCAACGACCAACAACAGCATGTGACTCGAATCGCCGGCTCCGCTAGCCGGGGCTGCATGAGCTTCCCGCTTCCACCGCCGATGCGCCGAGCGCTCGATCTCGCCCGCGAGGCGGCGGAAGCGGGGGAAGTCCCGGTCGGCGCGGTAGTGACCGTCGACGAGGACATCGTTGCCGAGGCGCGCAACGACATGCGGGGTTCGACCGACCCGACCGCGCACGCAGAAATGTCAGTCATTCGAGCCGCCGCGGCGAGCCTCGGCACATCGCGCCTCGACGATTGCACGCTCTGGGTTACGCTCGAACCCTGCGCCATGTGCGCCGCGGCCATTTCGCTGGCGCGGGTCAAGGCGCTTCGCTTCGGTGCCGAGGATCCGAAGGGCGGCGGGGTAGTCCACGGCCCGCACATACTCACTCAGCCGACCTGCCATCACCGGCCGGATGTCCTGGGCGGGATCGGGGAAGGGGAATCGGCGGGGCTGTTGCGCGCCTTCTTCGCGGAGCGACGTTAAAGCGTCAGCCAGTGTAAGGAACCAACCGGATCTCGACCCGCCGGTTCGCCGCTTTCTGCTCTTCGCTGGTATCGGGATTGTAGAGTGGTGAGCTCTCTCCCAGCCCCCTGGACGCGATTCTCGCTTTGGGGACGCCGTGCGAGGCGAGATAGCTCGCGACCGCGGCGGCACGCTTTTCCGACAGCGATTGGTTTACTTGCGAACTCCCCGTCGTGTCAGTGTGGGCGAAGACGTCGACGAAGGTCTGCTTGTGGGTCTTCACGGTGCGGGCGATTTCGTGAAGCGTCGCATCGAATCGCCGATCGACGGCGGCGCTTCCGGCGTCGAACGTGAAGGCCGCGGGAATGCGAATCACGATGCCGTTTCCGACGCGAAGCACATCGAGTCCGATGCCCGCGGTCTGGCGCCGAAGCTCCACATCCAGCCCCGCCATATAGGAGGGCACGGCTGCTGGCCTCAGCGGTGCGATCTTGGCCGACCGCATCTTCGCGGCGCGCGCCTTGTGCCCGCCGATCGCCTCACCGTAGAGGTAAGGTGCGTTGAGCCCCAGCGGGGTGAATGCCGCCGGCCGGACGATCGGCGGCGGCGCCGTCTCGCAGCCGGCGATCAGGCCGATCGAACAGGCGATGAACAGAGCCTTGGCGCTGCGGCGAAGGGGCATTTTCATGAAGCTCCGATTCGGTTAGGCGAAGTTCCTGAAACCGGCCCATAGCTCGGATGGTTCCGCAAGTGAATCGAGCGGCTGCTTGGAACCGCCGGAACGCCGCGCTACATTCACAAGCCCACGCCATGAGCGACCCTTCCCCAATCCCCTGGATCGACATCCTGATCATCATCGCGCTGATCGCCGTCAACGGCGTTCTGGCGATGAGCGAACTGGCGATCGTTTCCTCGCGCGAGGCGCGGCTGAAAGCGATGGCACGAAGCGGCAGCAGCGGCGCCAAATGCGCGCTGGAGCTCGCCGCCGAGCCGGGGCGATTTCTCTCTACGGTGCAGACCGGCATCACGCTCATCAGCATCATTAACGGCGCCTTCTCGGGCGCGAGCCTTGGAGAGCCGGTCGCGGAGCGGCTTCAGCTGATCGGGCTCAGCGAGAGCAGCGCCCACACGATCGGCTTCGGTGTCGTGGTCGTGCTCATCACCTTCGTTTCTCTGGTCATCGGCGAAATCGTCCCGAAGCAGATTGCCTTGCGCTCGCCCGAGCCCCTTGCCGCGGCCATTTCGAGACCGATGAACTGGCTCGCGAGGATCACTGCACCCTTCGTATGGTTGCTCGACCGCTCGAGCGCGGGAATCTTCAGGCTCTTCGGCCTGGACCGCGAATCGCGGAATCAAGTCACGGCCGAAGAACTGCACCTGGTCGTGGCCGAGGCGCGGAGCGCCGGCGTCCTGGAGGAAAGCGAGCGCGCGATTATCTCGGGCATCGTCCGGCTCGCCGACCGCCCGGTCCGCGAGGTCATGACTCCGCGAACGGAGATCGACTGGATCGATACAAGCGCGACCCCGAAAGAGATTCGCGAGGCGTTGCTCGCGACCCCGCACAGCCGGGTTCCGGTCGCGGACGGCTCGGTCGAAAATATCGTCGGGGTCATTCAGCTGCGCGATGTCGTCGCCGCGCTGCTCGAAGGACGGCCGCTGGACGTCACGCATTTGTGCCGAAGCGCTCCGGTCATCCCCGACCTCATGGATGCGATGGACGCGCTTGCGGTGTTGCGCTCGGCCGACGTGCCGCTCGCGCTCGTCAACGACGAATACGGCCACCTCGACGGGATCGTCACGCCGGGCAGCATCCTCGCCGCGCTCGCGGGCACATTCGCGCATGACATCGAACAGGGCGAGGAACCGCCGCTCGTCGAGCGCGAGGATGGCAGCTGGCTGGTCTCGGGCGCTGCCAGCGCCGACCTCCTCACCGACCGGCTTGGGGTGGCCATGCCCGAGGATCGGGATTTTTCGACCGTAGCAGGGTTTGCTCTCTCGGTACTCAAACACCTTCCGGAAATCGGGGAAAAATTCCGTCACGACGGCTGGTCGTTCGAAATCGTCGACATGGATGGGCGAAAGATCGACAAACTCCTGGCCTCGCGTCCGCGCAGGAAAGAAACGGAAGCGAAGGCCGAGGCCGTCGGTTGACGGATCAGCCCGTCAGCTTGCCGAATCTTTGCTCGAACCCGTCGATGTCGTTGCGGGCGAGATAGTCCGCCTGCTCGACGATCCGGTCGCGCGTCAGCCTTCCTCGAAAGGCGCCGAGCTGATTGTCGAGCCGGTCGATTTCCGTGGGGCCGAGCGCCGCAATCTGCTCGAACCGGTCGAAGCCGAGCGCGTGGAGTGCGTCGGCAAATTTGGGCCCCACGCCCTTCAACAGGCACAGATCGTCGCCCGCTTTGCCGTCTCCGTCGAGCTTGCTGTGGACGGGCGCCCGAAAGATCTGGCCAGTCACGTCGCTCGTCGCGGCTGCCGCTTCGCCGACGATTCCGCGACCTTCGGGCGGTTTGGCGTAGGCCATGTGCGGCCGGACCGGCGCACCGTCATTGGTCAGGGTCACCCTTTGCCTCGGCCTCAGCAGGAGGAATGCCAGAACGAGCGCCACGACGATGACGATGACCCACCAATATTCGCGGATGAATTCCATAAATGTCACCAGTCCCATTGTGCGTTGTAGCGGCGGCGGAGCTCGACCAGATAGGCGAGCAGCAAGCCCAAAAGAAAGCCCAGGAGCGCCGCGATGCCGGACTGAACGATCAGCGGCACGCCGCCGCCCGCAGACCAGCTGGCGCTTGCGACGCCCGGAACCTGGTCGATCAGCCGCACCAGCTCGCCACGCTGGAAATCGTCGGCGGGGCCGGAGAGGAGCACGCGCCGGGTCAGCGGACCGCGGCTCAGATGGCCGCTGACTTGCGGGATTTCATAGAAGACCAATGTCTTCTCGATGCCGCGTTCGACCTCGGCGGCGAAACGGTCGGCGGCGCCGAGCGGCCCATGCCACGCTGCCGCCCCCGCAATCGATGCGGCGAGACCGATCAGCAACAGAATGCCGCGCCGCCGGCGCGGCCTAAATCCGATGGCGCCGGCGATGACGCCGCAGAGAAGCCCGAATCCGAATACCGGCCAGAAATAGGACCAGAAGGCGTTCATGTGTTTTCCCGGGCGAGCTCGCGCCAGCCGATGTCGCGACGGTGGAATCCGTCGGCGAAGTCGATCTGGTCGACCGCGCGATAGGCGCGGGCCCGCGCGTTGGCGAACGTGTCGGCAACCGCGGTGACGGCGAGAACCCGGCCGCCTTTCGCGACGAGCCCGTCGCTGCCGAGCGCCGTGCCAGCGTGGAAAACGGTCACGCCTTCGACCTGTTCGGCGGCTTCGACGGCGCGGATCGGGCCGCCGCTTGCCGGCGCTCCGGGATAGCCGCGGGCGGCGACGATCACGGTCATGCTGTGCTTGTCCGACAGTTGTGGCGGCTCGATGTCGGCGAGCCGGCCTGTCGCGACCGCGTTGAGCAGCTCGGCGAAGTCGCCTTCGACCAGCGGCATGATCGCCTCGCATTCCGGGTCGCCGAAGCGGACGTTATATTCGATGAGCTTCGGCCCGTCCTTTGTGAGCATCAGCCCGGCATAGAGGATTCCGTTGAACGGATTTCCCGCTGCGGCGAGCGCGCTGGCGGTCGGCCGCACGATCTCGTCCATCGCCCTCGACTGAAGCTCGGCGGTCAGAACCGGAGCAGGCGCATAGGCGCCCATTCCACCCGTGTTGGGTCCCGTATCGCCTTCGCCGACGCGCTTGTGGTCCTGCGCCGATGCGAGCGGCACCGCAGTTTCGCCATCGACCAGAGCAAACAGGCTGGCCTCCTCGCCCACGAGGAATTCCTCGATGACGAGCGGGCCGTCCCCCGCTCCGTCGATCGCAGCCTCGGCTTCGGCGCGGCTGGCCGCGACTGTGACACCCTTTCCGGCGGCAAGCCCATCGGCCTTGATGACCACCGGGATGCCGAAGCGTTCGAGGGCGGCATGCGCGTCCGCGGCGGATTCCACACGGACATAATCTGCGGTTGGGATGTCGTTGGCCCGGCACAGATCCTTGGTGAAACCCTTCGACCCTTCGAGCTGCGCGGCGGCGGCGCTCGGTCCAAAGACCGCGATTCCCGCCGCGCTCAGCGAATCCGCCACGCCGGCGACGAGCGGTGCTTCGGGACCGACCACCACGAGGTCGATGCCGTGGCGCTGCGCAAGCTCCACCATTGCCGCGCCGTCGCAAGGGTCGGCGACGACGCATTCGGCCCAACGCGCGATACCGGGATTCCCTGGGACAGCGATCATCTGACCGCAGCTCGGCGATTGCCTAAGGCGCCAGGCAAGGGCATCCTCGCGGCCGCCCGATCCCAGAAGCAGAATATTCATGGACCTTCCTGACGATAGCCGAAGCCCGCTGTTAGCGAACGAGGCTCCGGGCGACAATTCGCCGGCGCTCAGCGTCAGCGAGCTTTCGGGCGCGCTCAAGCGAACGGTCGAGACCGCGTTCGGGCAGGTGCGCGTGCGCGGAGAGATCAGCGGGTTCAAGCGGCATGGGTCGGGGCACTGCTATTTCACTATGAAGGACGAAAATGCGTGCATCGACGCCGTCATCTGGCGAAGCAACGGCGCGGCGCTGGCCTTCCGTCCGGAAGACGGCGCCGAAGTAGTCGCGACGGGCAGGCTGACGACTTACCCGGGGCGCTCCAAATATCAGATCGTCGTCGAACGGATGGAGCTGGCGGGCGAGGGGGCGCTGCTCGCATTGCTCGAACGCCGCCGCAAGGCGCTCGCGGCCGAAGGGCTGTTCGATGCGGAACGCAAGCGCCAGCTTCCCTTCCTGCCGCGAATCATCGGCGTGGTGACCTCGCCGACCGGCGCGGTGATCCGGGATATCCTCCATCGGCTCGAAGACCGCTGCCCCACGCGCGTGATTCTGTGGCCGGTGCCGGTTCAGGGCGAAGGGGCGGCGGCAAGGATCGCCGCGGCGATTCGAGCTTTTGCCCAATTCGAACCCCGGCCCGACCTGCTGATCGTCGCGCGTGGCGGCGGCTCGATGGAGGATTTGTGGGCGTTCAATGAAGAGGAAGTCGTCCGCGCGGCCGCCGAATCGCCGATCCCGCTGATTTCCGCGGTGGGCCATGAGACCGACACGACCCTGATCGATCACGCATCGGACCGGCGGGCGCCAACCCCTACGGCCGCCGCCGAGATCGCGGTGCCCGTCAGGACCGAGCTTCTCGGTCAGCTCGCCGAATCGGGCCACCGCGCCAGGCAGTGCCTCGCGCGCGCCGTCGATCGAAGCCGCGAACGATTCGATCTTACGGCCGGCCGCTGGCCCGAAGCACGGCAGATTTTTTTGCCGATGAGCCAGCGGGTCGATGAGCTTGGAGAGCGTCTTCCACGGGCGCTCGCCGCGCGCGCGGGCAACGCTCGCGCGGATCTCAATCTCGTCACGGGGCGCCTCCGCCGCGATCTCATCGATCAGCGCATCGCCCGCCTTTCCGAACGTCTGTCCGCCGCGTGGAAGATGGCCGAACTCGCGCATCCCGAACGGCCGCTCTCCAAGGGCTTCGTGCGGGTGACGAGCCGGGATGGGAAGACGCTGACCGGGGTAAATACCGCGAGGGCCGAGCGCCTGCTCACGCTCCACTTCGGCGACGGTCCGCTCGACGCGGCCGTCGATGACGACGCCCGGGCTCGCCCGGTTGAGCGCAAGACCCGTCGTGCCTACATTCAGCCCCAGCCCGGACTGTTCGACCGGGCGGAGGATTGAGCGCATGTTGATGAGCGGAAACGGGAGAGCGGCCCGCATTCACTATCTGGCGGGGACGTTCAGGCTGCTTTCCGATGGCGACCATGTGGTCTGCGCGGTGACCGGCTCGCGAATCCCGCTGCACGAGCTCAGATATTGGAGCGTCGCGCGGCAAGAGCCGTACATCGACGCCGAAGCGAGCCTGGAGGCCGAGCGCGGCGCGCCCCGGCGTTAGTTGATTCGCTTCGCCTTGAATCCCGGCTGGCGGCCGACCTTCAGGAAATAGGACCCGAGCGCGCCGCGCTTGATGGTGATCTTGTCTCCGCGCCTCGGCTCCAACGCCAGCCGTTTCTCTTCGGTCTGGTTCCAGGATGACCCGTCGGAGAGCCTGATGACCCAGTTGCCGAACGAATCCTGCGAAGCGCTCGCCACGGTGCCCTCGATCTCGTTGAGGTCGCCACCGCCGAACAATCCCGCGAAATCGGGCACCGAAAACCCGAACAGCGACCGCTTCGCCGCGGTCGCGCGCACCTTGTCGATCATCACCACATCGCGTTTCTGAATTGCGTCGGCGACGGCGCCGGTTTCGCGATCGTAACAGGCGAGCCGCTGCGTCGTGTCGGTCATCGCGCGGCAGGCGAGCAGCCGCTGAACGATTGCCGGAGTCTGCACCGGCTCGGGATCGCGCGCTATGGCGGCGCTGCTCCCGCCAAGCGCCAAGAGTGTTGCAATTACAATCATTTGTCGCATCGTCGACAGTCCCCCAACGGCTTCCTCAAACTAGGGCCGAGCGCCTGAAAAGCACAAGTAACCTCTGTTGCAAAATTGATACAGCGCATTGACAACTTTCCCGTAACCATCCGCCAAGCGTTGCCAGCGTCTCTACGCTTCACCTATCACAGGCGACAGTTCGGCAAAGTCAGACTTGCCGTTCCACGGCAGCCGCGCCTCGATGTGCGGCTAGTGAAGGGGAAGATTTCTATGAAGCTCGATTTCCGTCAGCGCTTGCTCACGACCACATTGCTCGTGGGCGCAGGCGTCCTTGCCAGCCCTGCTTTCGCGCAGGCTCAGCCGGCAACCCAGGATCAGAACGCCAGCGAGGCTCCGCCGCCCGCCGACGTCGCCGCGGCTCCGGCCCCGGCGCCCGCCGCGCAGCAGGAGATCATCATCACCGGCACGCGCATTCCGCAGCCGAACCTCACCTCGGCGGCGCCGGTCACGGTGGTCAGCGGCGAGGATGTCAAATTGACGGGCTCGACCCGCATCGAGGACGTTCTCAACCAGCTGCCGTCGGTCATGTCCGCCCAGGCTTCGGGCGTTTCGAACGGCGCGACCGGCACGGCGAACGTCAACCTTCGCGGTCTCGGCTCCAAGCGCACCCTGGTGCTGGTCAACGGCCGCCGGCTCGTTCCGGGCGACCCGAACAGCACGACCCAGGCTGCCGACCTCAACTTCATCCCTGGCGCGCTGATCAAGCGGGTCGACGTGCTGACCGGTGGCGCCTCGTCGGTCTACGGCGCGGACGCGGTCTCGGGCGTCGTCAACTTCATCCTCGACACCCAGTTCACCGGCATCCGGTTCGACGGGCAGTACAGCTTCTATCAGCATAACAATGACTGCCCGAGCGTCACGGGCAGCGACGTCTGCACGTTGGCCCGCGCCCGGCAGGCGCAAGGCCTCGCCGGATTCGATTTTCCGGAAGGCAGCGTCGTCGACGGCGGCACGTTCGACGGTACCGTGTCGATGGGCGCGGCGTTCGACGACAACCGCGGTCATGCCATGGCCTATTTCGGCTATCGGCACGTCAACCCGATCACGCAGCAGCGGCGCGACTACAGCGCCTGCGGCCTCTCCGGCTCGGGCGCCGTGTCTTGCGGCGGTTCGGCCACGTCGGGTCAGGGTAACGCGCTTCTGTACAACAATGCGGTAACCACCGGGACATCGACCTTCTTCACCTTCGGCCCCAACCGGACGCTGGTGAACGACGTCACACTCTACAACTTCAACCCGACCAACTTTTACATGCGTAACGACGAGCGTTACACCGCCGGTGCGTTTGCCGACTACGAAATCACCCCGGCCATCCATCCGTACATGGAATTCATGTTCATGGACGACCACACGTTGGCGCAGATCGCGCCGTCGGGCGACTTCGGCAACACGTTCACATTGAACTGCGACAATCCGTTCATGTCAGCCCAGGCGCAGTCGATCGTCTGCTCGCCGGAGAACATGATCAACGGCTTCCTCGGGACCTTCCCGCTGAATGCCGCCCAGCCGTTCAACACGGGCGCGCCGGGGTCTGGAACGACGGGTCCACTCGCGCCGCCGATCACCTTCTTCGACTCTCGGGGCAACCAGTACAATCAGGGTTATTTCAACCTGCTTCGCCGCAACGTCGAGGGCGGCAACCGTATCGCCGACCTGAAGCACACCGAGTGGCGCGGCGTGCTCGGCACCAAGGGCGACCTCAGCAACGTCTGGTCGTACGACGCCTATTTCCAATACGGCCGGACGAACTATTCGCTGGTGTACCGCAACGAGTTCTCGGCGCGGAAGCTCCAAAACGCGCTCAACGTCGTCAATGTCGATGCGAACGGCGTGGTCGTCCCGGTCGGAACGCCGGGCTCGGTCACCGAGTGCCGCTCGGTGCTCGACAACAGCGATCCGACCTGCGTTCCGTACGACATCTTCGGAACGCCGTCGCAGGCCGCGGTCAACTACCTCAACGTCTTCGGCGTGGTCGAGGGAACGACTTCGGAGCAGGTCGCCAACGCGAACATCACCGGCCAGCTCGGCGAGATGGGCATCCAGACGCCCTGGTCGGACGAGGGCGTCGGCATCAACGTCGGTACGGAATATCGCAAGGAAGCGCTCACTTTGAACCCCGACCAGTCGTTCCAGCAGGGCGACTTGACGGGCCAGGGCGCGGCGACTCTTCCGGTCAGCGGCAACTTCCGCGTGCTCGAAGTGTTCGGCGAAGCTCAGATCCCGCTCATCCGTCACTCGTTCATCGACGAGCTGTCGTTCGGGCTCGGCTACCGCAAGTCATGGTACAAGCTGTCGAACGGCAACAGCTTCGACACCGACACTTACAAGCTCGAGGCCCGGTTCGCGCCGATCCGCGACATCCAGTTCCGCGGCGCGTACAACCGCGCGGTTCGCGCGCCGAACATCCAGGAGCTGTTCGCGCCGCAGATCGTCGCGCTCGATGGTGTGACGGATCCCTGCGCCGGGATCACGGTTACGGCGGCGGACTTTGGCTGCCTCGCGCAGGGCATGGTCGTCGGCCAGGGCACGCCTGAGAACCCCGCCGCCCAGTATAACGGGTTCGTCGGCGGCGATCCGAACCTCCAGCCCGAAAAGGCAACGACGAAGACGCTGGGTGTCGTGCTCCAGCCGCGGTTCATTCCGCGTCTGGCGGTGACGGTCGACTGGTACGACATCAAGGTCAAGGAGGCCATTCAGGGCTTTGGCGCGGATGCGATCCTGACCAATTGTATGACGGCGACCGCGACGTTCACGCCCGCATCGTGCGCGTTGGTTCATCGCAATCCGGCGGGATCCTTGTGGCTCAGCTCTGGCGGCTTCGTGATCGACCTTCCGCACAACGTTGGTGGCGTCGAGACCCGCGGCATCGACGGCAATGTGACCTACAGCCATCGTCTCGGCGCGTTGGGAACGTTGTCGGCGAACTTCAACGGCACCTGGGTCGACAAGTTCGTCACTAACGACGGTCTGAACCCCGAGTACGATTGCGTCGGCCTCTACGGTCCGACCTGCGGTCAGCCGCTGCCTGAATGGCGGCATAAGCTGCGGGCAACCTTGCAGTTGCCGGTCGGCATCGGGATTTCGGCCCAGTGGCGCTATGTCGGAAGCGTCGACCATGAGCACAGCAGCAGCAACCCGGTCCTCACTGGAACTTTGCCGTTGCTCCACCCGCATGTGAAGGCGCAGAACTATTTCGATCTGGCGACCACCTTCACGGTCGGCGACCATTATAATTTCCGGATGGGCGTCAACAACATCTTCGACAAAAACCCGCCGCTGTTCACCAGCTCGCAAGGCTCGCAGGCGGCGTTCAGCAACGGCAATACCTATCCGGGCGTCTACGACGCGCTTGGCCGCTACATCTACGCCGGCGCGACGCTCAACTTCTGATCGTTCGATCAGCGTAAATCCTGGGGCGGCAGCGAAAGCTGCCGCCCCTTTCTTTTTGCCTCCCGCCGCTTGTAGAATCGGTCGGGCTAAGGCTTAGAAGGCTCGTGAACAGCACAAGCGCATCAGCCCCGCCGATCGACCAGACCACCGCAGCGGCCATTCGCGAGGCGCTTGGCGCGGCGCGCATGGGCCGGCTCGGCGAGGCTTGCTCGACGGCCGAGCGGGCCCTGGCGAATGGCGGAGATGCAGCCGCACTCAATGCAATGCTGGGTATGTTCCGTACGCGGGCAGGCGAGCACCAGGCCGCCGTCCGCCATCTCGAGCTCGCCCATGCGGCACGCCCGAACGACGCCCGCATCGCGGCGAATCTCGCCAGCGCGCTGACCTCCATCGGCGACCTCGAGCGGGCGTTCGCTATCGCATCGCGCGAACGGGCATTCGCCGATCCGACCCTGCAGCTCTGCCGCATACGAGCATTTGTAGCCGACCAGCTTTGCCAGTTCGACCAAGCGATCGACGCCTACGAACATGTCGTCGGCCAGGTTCCACGCGATTGGGAGACCTGGAACAATCTCGGAAACGTTCGTGTCTTGAGCGGCGACCCTGCGCGGGGCGTCGCGGATCTCGAGAAGGCTGTCAGCCTGGCGCCGGACTCCGCTCCCGCGCGGCTCAACCTCGCCCGCGCCCACCGCGATTCCGGCGACTTCGCGAGAGCCGAACAGGTCCTGCGGAAGATGGCGGACGATTTCCCGGAGGATCCCAAGCCCCTGATCGATTTGCACGATCTCTTGAAGGTCCAGATGCGGGAAGACGACCTGCTGGAAATCATCGATCGCGCACTGAAGTTATTGCCGGATGATCTTTCCTTGCTCCTTGCCCGCGCCCGGTACTTCGGGTCGATTCTCGAGATGGAGCGGGGTGAGGAGGCCTTTCGCAGAGTCCTCGAACATGATCCTTCGAACGCGGAGGCGTTCATCGGGCTGGCGACGTTATATGAGCATTTCCGAGCGGCCGCTCTCGAAGATCTGTCGGAGGAGGCGGAGCGGCTCCAGATCGAGCTCAATTCTCGAAATCTCGTGCAGGCGTTCGCACATCGGCGCGCGAAGCGGTTCAACGAGGGTGTCGCGGCTCTCGGCAAGATCGCGCCGGACTTCGAGACGGCTCGCCGGGAACATCTTTTCGGACAGATGCTGGAAAGCCTCGGCGACCATGATGCCGCGTTCGCGGCCTTCGAAAAGATGAATGAGACTCACGCCGCCGATCCCAGCCGTCCCGTCGAAAGGGCGGAAGCGCTGCGCGCGGAGTTGAACGCGCAGATTGAGGCGACTACCCGGGAGTGGTTCGATGGCTGGGCGGCTCCTCCACTCGAACCCGAACAGCCCGCGCCGGCGTTCCTGGTCGGCTTTCCTCGGTCGGGCACAACCCTGCTCGACACCATGCTGATGGGCCACCCGGATGCGGTCGTCATGGAAGAGCGGCCGGTCATCAACCGATTGAAGGGCGAAATCGGCGGCTTTGAGGCGATTGCCGGAATGGGCGAGGGGAAAGTAAGGCAGGCCCAACGACGCTATTTCGAGATCGCCGCCGAATATGCGGACCTTCGCGCCGGCGCGCTCCTCATCGACAAGTCTCCGCTCCTCCTCAATGAGGCCGCCCTCATCCACCGCCTTTTTCCTGGCGCGAAGTTCATCCTTGCGCTGAGGCACCCCGCCGACGTGCTGCTGAGCTGCTTCGTGAGCAATTTCCGGCTGAACAACGCGATGTCGAATTTCGTCCGGCTCGACACGTCGGCCGAATTTTACGATCTGACGTTCCAAGCGTGGGAGAGCGCCTGTTCGTTGCTGCCGCTCGACGTTCATAAGATCGTCTATGAGGAGATGGTCGAAGATCCCGCCGGGGCGCTCCGCCCGCTGGTCGAATGGCTCGGGCTCGCCTGGAGTGAAGAGGTGCTCGACCATCGCAAAACCGCGGCTGGGCGTGGCGTGATCACGACCGCCAGCTACGCGCAGGTGACCGAGCCGATCTATCGCCGGTCGATCGGGCGCTGGCGCCATTATCGAAAGCAGCTCGAGCCGATCCTGCCCGTGTTGAAGCCGTGGGTGGAGAAATTCGGCTATAGTCTCTGAAGATGGACGCAGCAGGACTCGTCAGGGACGCGGATAGAGCGGCCGCCGCGCGCAACTTCGCGCAGGCGGCCTCGCTGCTCGAGCGCGCCGCCGCGCTATCCCCGGAAGATCCCGCCCTGTGGATCCGCATCGCGGCCGTTCGGCGCGGCGCCGGCAAGGCCGCGGCGGCGCTCGATGCGGTCCACAAGGCGCTAGCGATCTCGCCGCGCGATTTCACCGGCCTTCTGATGCGCGCCAGCCTGCTCCAGCGGATGGGCTTGCCGCAAGCGGGGGAAGCCTGGGGGCATGCGGTGGCGCAGAAACCCGACGGCGACATCCCCCCACCGCTGCAAGCCGCGCTCGCCGAAGCGGAGCAACGCTACGCGGCCTGGCAGGCCGAAAAGGAAGCCGATTTAAGGGGCCGCATGGCTTCCGCCGAGAAGGAGGCGACGGATGAAGAGCGCCAGAGAATCGCGCGCTTCCGGTCCAATAGTGTGAGGCGTACCCGAGCCTATCACAGCGAGCCGACCGACTTTCAATTTCCCGAGCTGACCGAGCGCGAGTTCCATCCCCGGCGGCTGTTCCCCTGGTTGGAAGAGCTCGAGGCGGCGACCGAGGCGATCACCGCCGAGCTTCGTCAGGTCATGGCCGCCGAACGCGCGGAACTCGTGCCTTACGTCCAGTTCGAAGACCATATTCCGATGGATCAGTGGCGGCCGCTCAATCGCAATCCGGACTGGACCGCGATTCACCTTCTCCAGCACGGCAAGAAGGTGGAAGCGAATGCCCGTCATTGTCCACAGACGATGGCGATACTCGACAAGCTGCCGCAGCCAGACATCCCCGGCGCATCGCCAAATGCCATGTTCTCGCTGCTTGCTCCGAAGACGGAAATCCCGCCGCATGTCGGGATCGGCAACACGCGGCTCGTCTGCCATTTGCCGCTGATCGTGCCGGAAGGTTGCTGGTTCCGCGTCGGTGCGGAAACCCGCCATTGGAAGGTGGGCGAGGCGTTCGTCTTCGATGACACGATGGAGCATGAAGCGGCGAACCCGAGCGACGAACTCCGCGTCGTCTTTATCTGCGACATCTGGCATCCGGACCTGAGCCCGACCGAGCGGGAGGCGGTCGCCGCGCTGATTTCGGCCAAGGGCGCGGCTGGCGACGGTCTCTGATCTGTGCCAGCGTCCGTCTGCCGATTTCGGGACGCGCCCGGTCGATCAGTTTGTCCCGGCGCGGGAAACCTCGGCATGGTTGAATGGCTCGACGTTGACCTGACGCAACTTTCGTTCAGGTTGACGCTCGCATAATCCCGGCGAGCGCTCTACGGGGCGTATTGAGGAGGAATTTGAATGCGTAAGCTGGTTTATTTGTGCGCGTCCGCGATGCTCGTTGCCCCCGCAGGTGTCCCGGCCCTTGCCCAGTCTGCTCCGCAACAGCAGCAACAACAACAATCGGATTCGGCGAAGAGCAAATACGACCCGAACGAGGTTGTTTGCGAGAAGCAGATGGAGACTGGGAGCCGGCTTTCGAGCCATCGCATCTGCATGACCCGGACTCAATGGGCAGAGCAGCGCCGGCTTGATCGGCAGGAAGTCGATAAGGTGCAGACGCAGCGAACTGTCGCCGTTCCGCAATAGTCCGGTTCACTTTGGCCGAGCGTCTGACAGAGGGGTTGCAATGCGAACGATGAGCAGGGCGGTTGCGGCAATCATTGGCGGTGCAACCGCGTGGGCCGTGTACGCACAGCCGTCGCATCCGTCGGAACCCATTACGGTTGTTGGCGAACATCCCGCAAAAAAGACTCCCGACCCCAACGAAGTCGTCTGCGAAAAGCAGCAGGAAATCGGAAGCCGCATCGCGACGAAGCGCGTCTGCTTGACCCGCAGCCAGTGGGACGAGCAGCGGCGCCTCGATCGGCAGGATATCGACAAGGCGCAAGTGCAGCGGCCTATGTGAGCGATTCGCGGTCGCTCCCGCACTTTACTCCGCCGCGGCTTGCAGGCTTTCGCCTTCCAGGGACAGCGCCAGTTGACCGTCGCCTTCGTCCACCCGCACCGCTGAGCCGTCGGGGATTTCGCCCGACAATATCTTGTCCGCGAGCGGGTCCTGAAGGTACTTTTGTACAGCGCGCTTCAGCGGCCGCGCACCATAGACCGGATCGTAGCCGACGCGCCCGAGCCATGCCCGCGCCGCATCTGTAAGATCCAGCTTGATCTTACGATCCTCGAGCAATTTCTGAAGCCGCGCGACCTGGATATCGACAATCGGCCCCATGTGGCCGGCCGACAGTCGGTGGAAGAGGATGATCTCGTCCAGCCTGTTCAGGAACTCGGGCCGGAAATGGGCACGGACGACCTCCATCACCTGCGGCTCGACCGTCTCGACCGCCTCGTCTTCGCCCAATGAGGCGAGATATTGCGAGCCGAGGTTCGACGTCAAAATGATGATCGTATTGGTGAAATCGACCGTCCGGCCCTGGCCGTCAGTCAGGCGGCCGTCATCGAGCACCTGCAGCAGCACGTTGAAGACGTCGCCGTGCGCTTTCTCGACTTCGTCGAACAGCACCACCTGGTACGGCCGCCGCCGCACCGCTTCGGTCAGCACGCCGCCTTCCTCATAGCCGACATAGCCCGGAGGCGCGCCGATCAGCCGCGCCACAGCGTGCTTCTCCATGAACTCGCTCATGTCGATCCGGACCATCGCCGAGGCGTCGTCGAACAGGAATTCCGCGAGCGCCTTGGTGAGCTCGGTCTTGCCGACGCCGGTGGGGCCGAGGAACAGGAACGAGCCCAGCGGCCGGTTCGGGTCCTGAAGCCCGGCGCGGGCACGGCGCACCGCGGCGGACACAGCCTTTACGGCATCTTCCTGACCGATGACGCGAGCACCGATCGCCTCTTCCATGTGCAGCAATTTCTCGCGTTCGCCCTCCATCATCCGCTCGACCGGAATTCCGGTCCAGCGGTTGACGACGGCCGCAATGTCCTCGCTGGTGACCTCCTCGCGCAGCATCGCGCCTTTTGACGCCGCCTGCGCATCGGCGAGCTGTTTTTCGAGGCCGGGAATGCGCCCGTATTGCAGCTCTCCGGCTTTGGCCAGATCGCCATTGCGCTGTGCCTGCTCAAGCTCAAGCCGCGCCTGATCGAGCTGCTCCTTGATCTTCGCTTCCCCGGCGATTTTCTCCTTTTCCGCCTGCCAGCGCTGGGTGAGCTCGGCCGATTGCTGCTCGAGATTTGCAAGCTCCTCTTCGAGCTTCGCGAGCCGCTCCTTGGACGCTTTGTCCTGCTCCTTCTTCAGCGCCTCGCGCTCGATCTTGAGCTGGATGATCCGCCGGTCGAGGTTCTCGATTTCCTCGGGCTTGGATTCGACCTCCATCCGGATTCGGCTTGCCGCCTCGTCCATCAGATCGATCGCCTTGTCGGGAAGGAAGCGGTCCGTGATGTAGCGATTGCTGAGCGTCGCGGCGGCGACGATCGCCGCGTCTGTAATTCTGACGCCGTGGTGAAGTTCGTACTTCTCCTTGAGGCCCCGCAGGATCGAGATGGTGTCCGGCACCGTCGGCTCGCCGACGAACACCGGCTGGAAGCGCCGTTCGAGCGCCGCGTCCTTCTCGATATATTTGCGATATTCGTCGAGCGTGGTCGCGCCGATGCAGTGAAGCTCACCGCGCGCGAGCGCGGGCTTCAGCAAATTGCCCGCGTCCATCGCGCCTTCGGCCTTTCCGGCACCGACGAGAGTGTGCATCTCGTCGATGAACAGGATGATGTCGCCCTCGGCTTGCCGGACCTCGTCGAGCACGCCTTTCAAGCGCTCCTCGAACTCGCCGCGATATTTGGCGCCGGCGATGAGCGAACCCATGTCGAGCGCGAGAAGCCTCTTGTCCTTGATCCCGTCGGGCACGTCGCCGTTGGTGATCCTCAGTGCGAGGCCCTCGGCGATCGCGGTCTTGCCGACCCCCGGCTCGCCGATCAGAACGGGATTGTTCTTCGTCCGCCGAGCCAGCACCTGGATCGTGCGGCGGATTTCCTCGTCCCGGCCGATCACGGGATCGAGCTTGCCCTCGCGCGCCGCCTCGGTGAGGTCCCGCGCATATTTCTTCAGCGCATCGTAGCGGTCCTCCGCGCCCTGCGTGTCGGCGGTCCTTCCGCCGCGCAGCTTGTCGATCGCGGCATTGAGGTTCTGCGCCGTCAAGCCCGCTTTGGCAAGCACCGCACCCACGTCTGTATTCTTTGCCAGCGCCATCGCGAGCAGGATGCGCTCGACCGTGACATAGCTGTCGCCCGCCTTCTTCGCGACTTGCTCTGCCTGGTCGAGAATTCGGATCGTATCGCCGTCGAGCGCGGGAGCCTGGCTCGCGCCGCTGCCGGTTACGGCGGGAATCTTCGAGACGAGCAAATCCGCCTCACGCTGAGCGGCCTTGGGATCGCCGCCAGCTGCCCCGATCAGCCCCGCTGCCAACCCTTGTTCGTCGTCAAGCAGCGCTTTCAGCAAATGCGCAGGCGCGATCCGCTGGTGATGCTCCCGGACCGCGATCGTCTGCGCCGCTTGCACGAACCCGCGCGCGCGGTCGGTGAGCTTCTCAAAATCCATCGATTCCTACCCCTCTATTCTTGCGGCGATATGGTGTTGCAACAAGGCAACACAAGGGGATTCGACCAGCTAGGGTTGCGAGTGCGGAACGCCGCCTTGCGGTGGAGTCGCGGGAGTCTGCGCGTTTGTTTCCGTCGGTTTTGCCGATACCGGCGGCAAGGTCGATGTCGAAGCGGCGGTTGGCGTCGCGAGCGGTGTCGTCGTGGCCGCAGGAGGCAGCGGCTGCCCGACCGACGCAATGTCTTCGGGATGGATGATCGGTGGGCAATCCGCGGCGACCGCCGGGTCCATGTTCCAGCGCCGGAACTTCGTGCTGTCCACGTGGAAGCGCAGATAGGCATAAAAGCCGAGGCCCGCGCTGTAGGCCGCGCCATGCTCGGTATGGATACCGCACAAGGTCTTCATCATCGCCTCGCGCGTGGTTGGGCGCAGCGGGACCATGTCGATGGCGGAATCGAGCTTGTGCGCGCTCTGCGGCGCGCCGCCGGCGCATTTGTTGAGGACCGGGTTGCGATAGACCGAAACCGCTTCGACCGGCCCGATCGCAGGAACGACATAGTCCCGCACGTACCGCAGCGTCTGAACGATGTGCGGCCATTCACTTGACGGCGGCACTTCGAACGGCTGTCCGCCGCACTCGGACCAGGACGTCGCGGTGCGAAGCAGCTGCCAAGTGGGAAGGACGCCGCCCACATCGGCGGAGTCGAGATAGTCGTTGAAGCTCTTGACCCGCGCGGCGCGCCACGGCGCGGCGAGATACCAGGAGCGGTAGCCGGGTTCGTCCTGGCCAGCGCTGATGTATGGGCCAGCCGGGTCCCAGACCGCAGGAACTGGCGACGGCAGCTGAACCGGCGCAGGGGGTGGAGTGGGCAGTGGCTGAGCCGCCACCGCCGTGGTGATCGGCAGGAGCGGCAGGAGGAGAAGCTTCATGGCCGAATCATACTCCGATACCGCGCCTTGAAAAGCGCTGAACGCCGCGCGACATCGCACCGATGACTCAGCCGGTCGAAGTCGATCTCCCGCACAAGCTCGGCAAGGACGAGGCGCGCCGGCGCATCGCCAACAATATCCACAAGCTTGAGCAGCATTTGCCTGGCGGCGCCGAGGTGCAGTCGGGCTGGACCGGCGACCAGCTCAACCTCGACGTCGCGGCGATGGGCCAGTCCGTGACAGCGACGATCGACGTGATGGACGACAAGGTCCATCTGAAGGTGCTGCTTCCGCCGATGCTCGGCATGTTCTCCGGCCTCATTCACGCCGCGCTCCAGAAGAAAGGCGACCTGATGCTGGAGGATCACACGGGCTGAGCTCGGCTGGTTCCCCTCTCCGTCGGTGCGCGATAGGGAGGAATTTCCGCAATGACGGGGAGGCACCATGCGGCATTTCGCGGTGGTCGGTTCGGGGCCGGCGGGTTTCTATACCGCCGAGGCGCTGGGAAAAGCGTACGCCGATAAGGCCCGCGTCGACATCCTCGACCGCTATCCCGTTCCTTACGGCCTTATCCGCTTCGGGGTCGCGCCGGATCACCAGTCGCTGAAGGCCGTCAGCAAGCGCTACGACAAGGTCGCGGAAAGCGCGGGAGTCGACTTCATCGGCAATGTGACCATCGGCCGCGACGTCTCCATCGCCGAGCTGCTCGATCTCTACGACGCCGTCATCCTCGCCACCGGCGCGCCGCACGACCGCAAGCTGGGAATATCCGGCGAGGACCTGCCGGGAGTCATCGGCTCGGCCGAGTTCGTCGGCTGGTACAATGGCCATCCGGAGTTCGCCGACCTGAATCCGCCGCTGGGCGGCACGCACGCAGCGGTCATCGGCAACGGCAATGTCGCGCTCGATTGCGCGCGCATCCTCTCCAAGACTCGCCATGAATTCGAAGGCTCGGATATCGTTGGGCATGCGCTGGAAGCGCTCGACCATTCCGCCATCCGGTCAGTCACCCTCTTGGGGCGGCGCGGTCCGCACCAGATCGCCATGACCCCCAAGGAGCTCGGGGAGCTCGGTCATCTCGAAGCCGCTTCGCCTGAGGTGGACATCGCCGACTTTCCACCGGTCGAAGCCGACGCCGCGCTCGAGCCCGGCCATCGCAAGTCGATCACCATCCTTCGCGAGTTCGCGGCGGTCGCGCCGGACCCGGCCAAGCCCAAGCGCATGGTGTTCGATTTCTTTGCCCGGCCGGTGCGGATCGAAGGTGAAGGCAAGGCGGAACGGATAATCGTCGAACGGACCGAACTCGACGAGAAGGGCTCGGCGCGCGGCACCGGCGAAACCTATGAAGTCCGGGCCTCGCTGATCATCACCGCGATCGGCTATTCGACCTCGCCCATCCCCGACGTGCCGTTCGAGGGCGGCAAATTCGTCAATGAGCAGGGCCGGATCGCCGACCGGCTTTATGCGGTGGGCTGGGCGCGGCGGGGGCCGACGGGGACGATCGGCACCAACCGGCCCGACGGGTACGAAGTCGCCGACCAGGTCGTGGCGGCGATGGAGCCCGGAAGCTCGGCCGAACGCGAGGGCGCTGCGGGTCTGAAGCGGCTGCTCGAAAGCCGGGGCGTCATGCCGACCGACTATGACGACTGGCGCAAGATCGAGGAGACCGAGGTCGCCCGCGCCCGCCCCGGAAGTCCGCGCGAGAAATTCGTGCGCGTCGACGAATGGCTGCGAACCGCCGGTCGCTAATTTCGGTGACAGTTTACTTAATTCCGGCGAGCGGCCGCCATCCGAGCAGATGATCTCGAATTAAGTAAACTGTCACCGAAATACGCTGACCGCGCGGGAAGGATGAGCGCTTGCGCTCGTCGGAACCGCCCTCTATCTAGCCGCGGCCTTGGCTCCCGCCGCGACCTCGCTGTCGCCTCCGCGGGTTCCGGTCGGGGAGTAGCTCAGCCTGGTAGAGCACTGTCTTCGGGAGGCAGGGGCCGGAGGTTCGAATCCTCTCTCCCCGACCATTGACGCAGCTTGGCAGTCCGGGGGACTGCCAAGACCGTCAATCTGGCAACTCAATTCTTTCGCTTGAATCACCCAACCTCTGCGCTCGGGTGAAAGCGCTTGACGCGGTGCAGCGTGTTCTTGTCCGTATGATGCATCTCCTCGCCCGTCGCGGCGAGCTTAAGGACCAGATCGGACGTGTAGCTCAACGTCTCGTCGTCATTGACCGTGAAGTCGCTCTTGAAGTCGCGGATTTCCGCGCGCTCGAGCAGATAATTGTTCTGCAGCACACCGTAGCAAGGTTCGCCCGGCCTGGCGTCGAACCGAAGCACCTTGTCGTGCGGTTCTGCGGTGCTGCCGGCGAGGATCGCGATGCCGCGCCCGAACACCACGCTGCGCATGACCTGACGATGGGCCTTGTCCCACAACAGAAAGCCGACCTCGTCGTGGAACGGGTCCATCGCTTCCTCGCCATGGCGCCACGCAGTCATGCCATAGTTGAGGCCCCACAACACCTGCTGGCCGTTTTCCTGGACCGGGATTGGCTTGAACCACGCCTTTTCGAAATAGGCGGTCTCGGTCGTCCAGTCGTCCTTGTTGTGATACGACCGGTCGATCCCGCCATCGCCCTCCCATTCGCCGACGAATGGTGTCAACGGCCCAAGCTTACGCGAATACGCAATCTCATTCGGCATTCTGTTTACGCTCCTCTCTTCATGACACGAGTGGCGCACGCTAGCAGCCGGATGAGCGCGCTGGCTAATGAAGTCTGTCCATCACACCAATTGACGCAGCCTGTCGAACGGTGGGTGTCTCGTCCAAAGACGGATCGACTTCAGCCGCGATCGAGGATGTCTCCTCCCAACTCCGAAATCGTCGCGCAGCCCGTCAGCGCCATCGCGACCCGCATCTCCGCGTCGATCAGCTTCAGCACATGGGCGACGCCGTCGCCGCCGCGTGCCGCGAGCGCATAGGCCCAAGCACGGCCGATCATCACGAAATCCGCGCCGAGCGCGAGCATCCGGACCACGTCGAGACCCGACCGCACGCCGCCGTCGGCGAGCACGGGCATCCGGCCCCCAAGCGCTTCGGCGATCGGCGGCAGGGCGCGTGCGCTCGACAGCGCCCCGTCGAGCTGCCGCCCGCCGTGATTGGAGACGATGATCGCATCGGCGCCGCTTCCGGCGGCCGCGCGCGCGTCCTCCGGATCGAGAATGCCCTTGATGACGAGCGGGCCCTTCCACTGCTCGCGCACCCATTCGACGTCCTTCCAGGTGACCCCCGCGTCGAAGTTCGAGCCGACCCAGCCCATCAGATCGGAGAGCGCCGCGCCCGATCCGAGCAAGGGCTCGAGATTGCCCATCGTCAGCGGCCGTCCGCGCACGGCCACGTCCCAGGCCCAGCCGGGTCTTGCGGCGACCTGGCGCAACCGGCTCGCCCCGCCGCGGAGCGATCCCGACAGTCCGGATCGATAATCGCGGTAGCGCGTGCCCGGCACGGCGAGATCGACTGTCAGCAGCAACGCGCCGCATTGCGCCTCAGTCGCACGGGCGATCATGTCGCTGACGAAGCCGCGATCCTTGACGATGTAGAGCTGGAACCACAGGGGCGCGGCCCGCGCGACTTCGCCGATCGAGCAGGCGCTCAGTGTAGAAAGGGCGAACGGAACGCCTGCGTTGGCGGCGGCTCTCGCCGCCTGAACCTCGCCGCGTCGGGCGTAGAGCCCGGAAAGGCCGACTGGTCCCAGACCGACCGGCATGGCCCAGTACTTTCCGAACAATTCTGCCGACAAATCGATCGCCGACACGTCGCGCAGTACACGCTGCCTGAGCGCGACGGAGCGCAAATCCTCGACGTTCCGCCTCAGCGTCACTTCGTCGTACGAACCGCCGTCGAGATATTCGAACAGGAAATGCGGCAGCCGCGCCTTCGCAAGTGCGCGATAATCGCCGACCGATGCCGCTTGTCCCATTTATCCCCCAATCCGCTTCCGTTCGCTTTAACTGAAGCGCAAGCGAGCGCATATCGCGCTCCGAATCAATCCAGCGAGGAGGAAATGCGATGGTCGAACCGCTTCGAATGGACTTCACCAAAGTGGCGCCGGAGGCTTACCGTCACCTGCTGCAGCTGGAGCAGACGATTGCGCAGCACGTCGATCGCAAGCTACTTCACCTCGTCAAAATGCGGTCGTCGCAGATCAACGGCTGCGCGTTCTGCATCGGGATGCACACGGACGAAGCGCTCCGCGACGGCGAGAAGCCCGAGCGCCTGCTGATGCTAGACGCCTGGGACGAAAGCTCCATGTTCGACGACAAGGAGCGGGCGGCGCTTCAGTGGGTCGAGGAAATCACCCGCATATCCGAAGGCCACGCGCCCAAGGCCGCGTTCGATGCGCTGAAGCCGCATTTCTCGGACGAGGAGATCGCCTGGCTGACGCTCGCCGCAACGATGATCAACACCTGGAACCGGATCTCGATCGGCTCGCGCGCCCAATATGACCGCGCGATGTTCGAGAAAAGGACGGCTCCTAAGGTGCCGGAGCCAGCCTGAGCCCGGCCGACGCGGCCAACGTCTCCAGCGCCTTCACATGGCCGGAAAATGCGCGCCGACCGCTGGAAGTCAGCGATGCCCAGGTCCGCTGCCGCCCGTTGGCATTCGCCTTGCGCAGCGCGACGTAACCAGCCTCCGCGAGGGCGGAAAGATGCTTCGACATCACGGAATCGCTCGTTCCGGTGACTTGCCTGAGCAGCGCGAACTCCGCGTCCTGCGCCTGCGCCAGGACGGCGGCAATCTGGAGCCGCGCGGGCGGGTGAAGCACCGCATCGAATCCGTTCGGCACATCCATGGTCAGGCGCACATCTCGCGCACGAATACGCGCTCCCAGATGACGCTCGCCACGGTCGCGATGAGAAAGGCCGCAAGGCCGAGCAGAAGCGGGGTCAGGCTGTCCCCCAGGGCAAGGCCATAATAAGTGCTGATCCCGTAAAGCAGGAGCACGACGATTAGCAGGCCGCTGGCCACCATTCGCGTCCTTCCGCGTCGATAGCCATTGATGAACATCCCCGTGCGCTTGCGATCCGACTGAACGAGAATCGCGATGGCGGCGAGGACGGCGATGAGAATGGCGGTTCGAATCGCGAACGAGAACGCGGGGCTTGCGACGATACCGGCCATGAGTAGCCCGAAGGCCGCGTGGCGCCATGGCGGGCAATTTGCTGCTTTTGCGAGTTGCTCCTCGGCCTTTTCCTTGGCCGCGAGTGCCGCCAGAGCCTCCGCCTGATCCATCCCGAACTCCCTTTCTACTTTCCAGTTTGGAAAATGAATAGTAATCACTTTCCAACTTGGCAAGTCTAAACTTTCCGGGATGGAAACTTACTTCTAGGTCGCGAAGGCGGGGTCGAGCCGGTACGCCTTGCGTTTGAGCGCTGGCCAGGCGAGCAGGTTGGCGGCGAGCGCCACACCGACCTGGCCCTGCTGCGCCGTGATCTCGGGCGCGCCCTGCGGCGGGTTGTTGAGCTGATCGCCAGCCGATAGCGCCATCACCTGCGCCTGGCATGCGCGCTCGAGGAAATAGAGGCGGACGAAGCACTCGCCGACGTTCTTGCCCACCGCCAGCGTGCCGTGATTGCGAAGGATCATCACGTTCTTCTCGCCCAGATCGGCTACCAGCCGTTCGCGCTCGTCGAGGTCGACCGCGACGCCTTCATATTCGTGGAAGGCTACGTCGCCGCGCACCAGCATCGCCGTCTGGGTCAGCGGCAGAAGCCCTTCCGCATGGGCCGACACCGCCTGGCCCGCGGGCGTGTGCAGATGCATCACCGCCTGCGCGTCCTCGCGCGCCATGTGGATCGCCGAATGGATGGTGAAGCCCGCGGGGTTGGTGATGAATGGCGTCGGCTCCACGGGGTTGCCGTTCACGTCCACTTTGATGAGCGAGGAGGCCGTCACTTCCTCGAACATCAAATTGTATGGGTTGAGGAGAAAGTGATGCTCCGACCCCGGGATGCGCGCCGACAAATGGGTGAAAATCAGGTCGTCCCAGCCGTAATGGGCGACCATCCGGTAAGCAGCGGCGAGATCGACGCGGATCGCCCATTCCTCGTCGCCGACCTTGCCGTGCAGCGACGGAATCGCGACCGAATCGAGCGCCTTCAGGTCGGTCATGCCTCTGTTGATGCTGTCAACGCGGTTCATTCGGGCGCTTCCTGCCGATCTGGATGGGCGGCGGCGAACGGTTCGAGCTTGTTCGCATTCTCCTCCGCGCGCAGCAAAGTCGGCCATTCGCCGAGCGGTACCTTGTAGCGGCGCGCATTATACAGCTGCGGGATCAGACAGACGTCGGCCAGCGTCGGCGAATCCCCGAACAGGAACTTGCCCGCCCTCGGCGCGGCCAGCACCTCCAGCGCATCGAGCCCCTCGACGATCCAGTGCGCATACCAGCAATCGATTTTTTCCTGCGACTGGCCGAGCTCGCCTTTCAGATATTTGAGCACCCGCAGATTGTTCAGCGGATGGATGTCGCACGCGACCGCCAGCGCCATCGCCCGCACATGAGCCTGGTCCTGGATCGAGGTCGACATCAGCGGCGGTACCGGGAAGCGCTGGTCGAGATAAGTGATGATGGCGACGCTCTGCGTCAGCCGCTGTCCGTCTATTTCGAGCATTGGAACCAGGCCCTGCGGGTTCGCCGCCTTGTACGCCTCGCCCTTCTGCTCGCCCGTTCGAAGATCGATGGGGCGGCTCTGATACTCGACGCTCTTGAGATTGAGGGCGATCCGCACGCGGTAGGCGGCGGACGAACGATAATAATCGTAGAGGATGATCCGGCTCATGGGGCGCGGTGCTTACACTGATGCAAGGAACGGCGCTATCACCTCCGGAGGCACCCGGATCGGCCGGCCGAGCGCCTTGTCGATGATCGCCCATTGAGTCTTCGCCCGAACGCAGACTTTGCCGTCCGTTCCGGTGAATTCGACGAAGCGGTCGAACCGCGCCCCCTGCGGCGCGTCGCCGACCCAGGTGCGCGCGGTCACCACGTCGCCCTCCTGCGCGGCTCGCAGATAATCGATCTCATGCCGAACCACGACCCAGAAGTAAGCGTCCTGGTGCCCCGCGTCGGCAACGCTTCGCCAGTGCGCGACCGCAACCTGCTCCATCCACTGCACCCAAACCGCATTGTTGACATGCCCCAGCTCGTCAATGTGCTCGGGACCGGCGGTGAAGGTGAGTTCGAAGACGGGCTTATGGGTCACCCGGCCGTCATTGCGAGGAGTGACGAGCGCAGGCAAGCCGGGGGCTTGCCGAGCACGGCGCTCGACGAAGCAACCCAGAAAGGAAAGTTTGGCCTCACGCGAAGGCGCGAAGAAGAAAGGAAGGCGCGAAGATCGCCCACTAACCCCTTCGCGCCTTGTCCTTCCTTCGCGCCTTCGCGTGAAATCAGTGCTTTGTTATTCCACCTGCGTCAGGATGAACCCGTAGGTCTCGGCAACCTCGTGGAGCTTGTCCCAGCGGCCAGACTTGCCGCCGTGCCCCGCGCCCATGTTGATCTTCAGCAGCAGCAGATTGCCGTCGGTCCTGGTCGCGCGCAGCTTCGCCGCCCATTTGGCCGGCTCCCAATAGGTCACGCGCGGGTCGGTGAGGCCGCCGGTGATCAGCATCGGCGGATAATCCTGGGCCTTCACATTGTCGTAGGGCGAGTAGCTGCGGATCAGGTCGAAAGCCGCTTTGTCCTCGATCGGATTGCCCCATTCGGGCCATTCGCCGGGCGTCAGCGGCAGTGTGTCGTCGAGCATCGTGTTGAGCACGTCGACGAACGGCACATCGGCGACCACCGCGCCCCACAGATCCGGGTTCGAGTTCACGACCGCGCCCATCAGCTCGCCGCCCGCCGATCCGCCGTTGATCGCGATCTTCCCGGCACTCGTGAACTTCTTTGCGATCAGCCCCTTCGCGACATCGACGAAATCGTTGAACGTGTTGGCTCGCTTCTCGAGCTTCCCGTCGAGGAACCAGCGGTAGCCGAGATCGTCGCCACCCCGGATATGCGCGATCGCGCAGGCCCAGCCGCGGTCGAGCAGGCTGATCCGGTTGGAATTGAACACCGGCGGGATCGCGATTCCGTAGGCGCCGTAAGCGTAAAGGAAGAGCCTGCCCGCGCCGTTCTTCTCGAAGCCCTTCTTGTACACGACCGAAACCGGCACCTTCGCGCCGTCGCGAGCGTCGACCATCAGCCGCTCGGTCGCATATCGCGATGCGTCGTAGCCCGACGGAATCTCCTGGACCTTGCGCACCTCCAGCTCGCCGCTCTCCGTATGATAGTCGTAGGTCGTCATCGGCGTGACCATCGACGAATAGCCGAGCCGGTAGCTGTCCGGCGCGAACTCCGGATTACCCATAAAGAAGGCGCTGTAGCTGGCTTCCTCGAACGGAATCCGCGTCTCGTCGCCGGCGTAGGTGCGCAGGACCAGCTGATCGAGCCCGTCGACCCGGCTGCTGATCGCGAGATGGTCGCGGTAGGAGGTGAGCCCCGTCAGATATACCCGGTCCGACCCGGCGATCACCGTCCGCCACTCCTCCGGACTCGCCGGGTCCGCCTCCGCGATGCGGAAGTTCACATGATCGTCGTTGCTGTGGATCCACAATTTCCCGTGCGCGGCGTCGACATGATATTCGCGATTGGGCTTGCGGCGTGAGATCAGGGTCAGCGGCCGCGACGGATCGTCGGCGGAAACGAAGCGAACTTCGTTCGTCGCATTGTCGCCGGTCGAGATGATGATGAGGCTGCGGTCCTGCGATCGTCCCACGCCAACCGAGAAACCCAGCTCCTCCGTCTCTTCGTAGAGCGTGGTCGCCTCGTCAGCGGGCTGCCCGAGCCGGTGATAGCGAGCGCGGTAACTCCGCCAATTGTCGTTGACCTCGGTGAAGACGATCCCGGCGCTGTCGCTGCTCCACACCGGTTGACCGATCCCGACCTTGGTGACGGTCTCCACGTCCTTGCCGGTCGCGAGATCGCGGATTCGCAGCTCAAACCGCTCCGATCCGTCATAGTCCGCGAGCGTCGCAAGCAGCTTCCCGTCCGGGCTCACCTCCAGCGCGCCGAGGCGGAAATACTCCCGGCCCTCCGCCTCAGCCGGCTCGTCGAAGATCGCCTGCTCGTCGCCGCCCCGCGCCGGCTTGCGGAACCAGGTCCGGTACTGCGCGCCGGGCCTGAACGCCCACCAGTAAAGAAAGTCGCCGTCGCGGATCGGGACCGAGCTGTCGTCCTCCTTGATCCGCCCCTTCATCTCCTCGAACAGCTGGTCGATCAGCCCCTCGTGCTGCTTCTTCCAGCCTTCGAAATAATCGTTCTCTGCTTGAAGATAGGCGAGCACGTCCGGGTCGCCGACCTGCGGATAATTCTCATCCCTAAGCCAATGCCACGGGTCCTCGATCGTGACGCCATGACGCTCGTAGCTGAAGGGGCGCCGTTCGGCGGTGGGCGCGGCGGGAATGTCGATGGGTTTGTCCATCCCGCGCTCTTAGCGCGCTCGGCTGAGACCGGAAGGGATAGCTTACGATGCTGCCGGCTCGAACGAACTCCAGCCGAGATCAATCCAAAGCCTATTGCGGCGACTGCGGCTGCTGCTGCACGCCTTCGGGCTGAGGCTCGGGTTTCGGCTTCGCCCCGGCCTTCGGCTTCATCAGCACATTCCCGCGCAGGCCGCGGATTTTGTCCCTGAGGTCCGGCTTGTCCCCGGTCGAATCACTGCCGCTGGTGCCGTCATCGGCCTTTACCGAGAGGTTGCCGACATCCGCCGCGGGATCGCTGCTGAAGGTCGCCGTGTAGAGATAGTCGCGGCGGCAGATCGTGCCCGCGTGGCAGGAGAAATCGACTCCGCCGGGCGGAAGGGTGATGGCAACGGCCGGGAACCAGACCGGGAAGTCCCATTCGTCCGACCACACGCTGATGTCGATGAACGCGTGCGCGTCGACTCCCGGCGTGACCTGGAAGCCGAGATTGTAGACCGGCGAGCCGATCGAGAAGCTGCTCTTGCGTTGCGCCGGGTCGACCGCCAGCGGCATCTTCTGGCCGTTGACAATCGGCTGGTCGCTATTCGCGAAATTGTCGTGGAGCACCAGCTTCAGCGCGTCGGAATGCAGCCCGACCTTGACCGCCGGGTGGACCAGGATACCGGCCGCCCCCCAATTGCCGTAGCCCATCAGCAGGTCGACGGACTTCATCACGAAGGGGATTTCGCCCGAGCTCGTTCCGGGCGCCGGCGGCCTGAATTGCCCGTGACTGTAGGGCGCCGGGAGCTTGTCGGCGAGATTGAAGCCAACCGTCAGCGAGTGATGATCCTCGCCGATCAGCGGCAATTTGTAGTCGTATCCCGCTGACGCCTGAAGCTCCGCGACGAGTTCCTGGCCGTTGAAGATCTTGCTCGAGGCGAGGCCGGAAGCAGCATATTGCTGCGGAGTGCCGTCGACCGGGGTCATGGTCGCGGTGAGGTAAGCGTGCTCGCCGCTGTCGTCCTTCGTGTAGCGGTATTTGCCGTCGACGACGATCGGGAAACGCAAGCCGAATCCGTAGCTGAACCCGGCCCGGGCACCCGCATAATAGGTCTCGGAGCAGCCGACGAGGCACCAGTTGATCGTCTTCTCGATGCGCTTGCTCCACTCATATTGCCGGCCGAGCGTGAAGCCGGTGAGGAAGACAGAGTTGATCGGCTGGTTCTCGGCGGGCGACATCGGCTGGGCGACCGCCATCCGCCCCCTGAAGTCGGCGGCGACGTTCCGGAAAGTGCCGGCGGCGCCCGCGTTCCGCATCCCGCCGTCGGCGACATCGCCCGCGCCGCGATCGACTTCATCCGCCTTGGGGATGAACATCACGTCCTCGATCTTGGTCTCGGCGGCGTTGATCAACTCGGCCGTCAGCTCCTCGTCGCTCATCTGCTCGAACCGGGCGGTCTGCTCGGGGCCGACCGCCGCCTCGATCTTCTGGCGCTCGGCGGGATTGGCGAGGATGGCGCGGAAATTGGCGATCCCCGCCGCCGTCCTTTGGTCCTGCGCGGCCCAGTCCTGCCGCGCCTTCGCGATAGCCTCGGCGCGCTTGGCCGGGTCCTCGACGAACCGCGCGGAGGCCGGGTTCGAATAATCGGCTACCCGCTCGTTCTCGGACATTTTGCGGGCGCAGGCGATCCCGGCCTGCTCGATCTGGCGGCGGCGGGCCGAGTCGCTGCATGTGCCGGGCTTGACCTGGTAGTTGAGGAAGCTGCGGACGATGAGGCCCTGGGGCACGACATAGGCGCTGACGTCGGCCGCCTTCACCGATACCGCGGACGGCGCGGCCTGGAGGCGGGCGGCGACATTGGGCAAAGCGTCCCGATTCTCCAGCATCGACGACAGATCGACCGTCGAACTTCCAAGCTGGAGCGCCCGGGTCGATCGGATCTCAGGCAACGAGAATTCGCGCTGCACCGGCAGCTGCTTGATGGAATTGAGTGGATTGGCGCTCTGCATCAGAACGGTATTGGGCAAGGCCGGAGCCGCCACCGCGGGGGCGATTTGGTTACGATCCGCCGCTTGCTCCGCGTTCGGAACAACGACCGCCTGCTGTTGCAGCGCCGGCGCGGTCTTGATCGCCCGAATGAACGGTCGGCTCGGCGCAGTTTGCGCATGAGCGGTGGAGGTGAGGAGAATAACGGCGGAAGCCGCCGCGCGATGCAGAGGAAGCTGACGCATGGAAGATGCCCCCTTCCAGGAATGTCGTCCGGCCGGGACGACGCGCCTCAACAGGGAAGGGTGACTCCGACGGGCGATACGGTCAACGAAAAACTCTCCGCAACACACTAGGGAGTAAGCGGAAAGTTAATGGCTTTTAGACCTTCCGCAGCGCGGCCCTTTAACAATAGCCCCCGTGAGACTAGCTGAGAGGCGAGGGAGTTAGCCCATGTCGACCTATGCAGACCGCCTGAAGGCCCTTCGCGAGCAATTGAAGGCCGAGAAGCTCGACGGCTTCGTCGTTCCGCTGACCGACGAGCATATGAGCGAATATGTCGGAAGTTACGCCCAGCGCCTCGCGTGGCTTACGGGCTTTAAGGGCTCCGCCGGATCGGCGGTCGTGCTGCCCGAGGAGGCGGCGATCTTCGTCGACGGCCGCTACACCTTGCAGGTCCGCCAGCAGGTCAGCCCGACCGAATGGAGCTACGAGTCGGTGCCCGAGACGAGCACGACGCAATGGCTCGAGGAGCATGCACCCGAGGGCGCGCGCATCGGCTACGATCCTTGGCTGCACACCAGCGACTGGGTGAAGAAGGCGAAGGCGGCGTTGGCCAGCCGCGGCGCCGAGCTGGTGCCGGTCAGTCGCAATCCCATCGACGAAATCTGGACCGACCGGCCCGAGGCTTCGAAGGCGCATCTGATCGTCCAGCCCGACGAATATGCCGGCAAATCGGCCGCCGAGAAGCGCACCGAGATCGGCGACTGGCTCGGCAAGCATAAGGCGGACGCCGCAGTGCTCTCCGCCCTCGATTCCATCGCCTGGGCATTCAACATCCGCGGCGCGGATGTCACGCATACGCCGGTCGCGCTCGCTTATGCGATCGTTCACGCGGACGGCACGGCCGATTTGTTCGTCGCGTCGGAGAAGATCGGGCCGGAGGTCCGCCAGCATCTCGGCAATGGCGTAAGGCTGCACGAGCGCGCGGAATTCGAAAGCGCGTTGTCAGGCCTCAAGGACAAGACCGTGGTCGTCGATCCCGAGCGTGCCGTCGCCGCCATCTTCGAGGCGCTCGACAAGGCCGGTGCCAAGGTCGTGCCGATGCGCGACCCGACCATCCTGCCGAAGGCGCTCAAGAACCCGGCCGAGATCGCTGGGCAGAAGGCGGCGCAGACCCGTGACGGCACCGCCATCGTCCGCTTCCTCCACTGGATCGACGAGGAAGCACCCAAGGGCGAAGTGGACGAGCTGATCGCGTCCGACAAGCTGGAGTCCCTGCGGCGCGAGAATCCGGAGCTTCGCGACCTTTCGTTCGACAGCATTTCGGGGGCGGGGCCGAACGGCGCGATCGTTCACTACAAGTCGAGCGAGAAGACCAACCGCAAGCTGGAGAAGGGTCAGCTCTACCTGATCGATTCGGGCGGCCAATATGTCGACGGCACCACCGACATCACCCGCACCGTCCCGATCGGCGAGCCGACTGACGAGATGCGCGACCGCTTCACCCGCGTGCTGAAGGGCCATATCGCCATCGCCACCGCCGTCTTCCCGAAGGGCACGCGTGGGACGCAGCTCGACAGCTTCGCGCGGCGGCCGCTGTGGGAAGCGGGTCTCGATTACGCCCACGGCACCGGCCATGGCGTCGGCAGCTTCCTCGCGGTCCACGAAGGGCCGCAGCGAATCTCGCCGGTGGGAAGCTCGCAGAGCGGCGGCGACGAGCCGCTCCAGGCGGGCATGATCATCTCGAACGAGCCCGGCTATTACAAAACCGGCGAGTACGGCATCCGGATCGAAAATCTCGTGCTGGTCGTCCCGCGCGAAATCGAGGGCGCCGAAAAGGAGATGCTCGGGTTCGAGACCCTGACCTTCGCGCCGATCGACCGGCGATTGATCGACGCCGAGATGCTCGAGCCCGAGGAGCTGGTGTGGCTCGACTGCTACCACGCGCATGTGCTGGCGAAGATCGGGCCGACCCTGTCGGGCGCCGACCTCGCCTGGCTCCAGCAGGCCTGTGCCCCCATCGGCGATTAGTTTCCCCTCCCCTCGAAATCGAGGGGAGGAAAGACATTTTGACGCGACACGTTTGTTCACTTAATGTTCTTATCCCGAATCGACAGGAGGACAAGATGATCGGCTATGTGACGCTCGGCACGAACGACCGGGACAAGTCCGCGAAATTCTACGACGCGTTGTGCGGCGAAATGGGCGTCGGGCGCATGATGGATAATGAGCAGTTCATCGCCTGGGGCAAACCGGACGGCGGCGCGGGAATCGGCTTGACGAAGCCGTTCGACGGCAATGCGGCGACCGTCGGCAACGGCGTGATGGTAGCCCTTCAGGCGGCCGACAAGGACCAGGTGCAGCGCCTCTACGATATCGCGCTGGCCAATGGCGGGTCCGACGAAGGCGCGCCCGGCGACCGCGGCGGCGGCTTCTATGCCGGCTATTTCCGCGACCCCGACGGCAACAAGCTCAATGCCTTCGTAATGGGCGCCGAGTGACCAAGGGCAAGTCCCTCTACGATTTCCCGATCCACCTGGGGCTCGGCGCCAAGGCGGTTGCCGAGCCCCAGTTCACCGGCATGGACTGGTACGATGGCTATATGGAGCGGCACGGCGGCGATCTCGACGAGGGCCGCCTCGTCAGCCTGTTCCGCTTCGAGGAGCCGTGGACGAGTTGGGAGGTGCATCCAGCCGGCGACGAGGTGGTCTGCGTCGTGCAGGGTCACATGACCCTGCATCAGGAGCTGCCCGACGGCGAGAAGCAGAGCTATGAGCTCGGTCCGGGCGACTATGCGATCAACCCGCCGGGCGCGTGGCATACGGCCGACGCCGAGGAGCCGGTGGTCGCCTTGTTCATCACCGCCGGCAAGGACACGACACACCGCCCGCGCTGACGTTATGTCCCAAAATGGCACAGATTGGCATCATATTAATTGTCGGTTTAACCATTTAGAGATAAAAGGAAATCACGGAGCTTGATTCGTGATCACCGGTCTTCAACTCGTCCTGGCCATCCTTCTGCTCGGCGCCGTCGTGTGGATCGGCGACGCCGTTTCCGGCGGCATCGACAACGCACTCGGCGAGAAGCGGCTGAGGGATCGGGATTAGGCCGACCCCGACGGCAACAAGCTCAAAGCGTTCGTCATGAAGGGCTGAGCGACGCCGGGAGACCTCGGCCGCGCCACGTTTGCTTCCGGCCTGCCTTGAAGGGTTGGCGAAGCATCAACATCTAGTCGCCTCGTGTCGCGGCTCCCCCGGGGGCCGTCAGTGAAGCGTGCTGATGGTCTGTGGAGAGAGCGGCGTGAATCGCATCGAACCGTTTCAATCGAAAGATCAGCAAAGTCTCTGGGTCCGGATCCGTCGTCGTCCGCTCTGGCAGCAGGCCGCGCTGGCGGCCGGTGCGATCGGTCTGCTGCTGCTTCTGTGGTGGCTATTGTTCGCGCCGACCGGTCAGGGAGAAACCCCTGCGCCGGTTCCAACCCCGGTCGGCGTGATCGTTGTCACTGAACAACCCGTATCCCTTACCACCGAGCTCCCGGGCCGCACTACACCCTACGAGACGTCTGACGTCCGCCCTCAGGTCGACGGTATCATTCGGGCCCGGCTGTTCACCGAGGGTGACTATGTGCGCGCCGGGCAGCCGCTCTACCGAATCGATCCGGTCAGCTATGAGGCGCGCGTCGCCAGTGCCCGCGGCGCGCTGGCCCGCGCCCAGGCCTCGACCATCGGTGCCGAGGGCCAGGCGCGCCGTTATGCCGAACTGCTGAAGCGCGGCTTCGTCTCGCGGCAGAATTACGACGATGCCCTTTCGGCAGCCGGAGCGGCGCGCGCAGACGTGGCTGCGCAGCGTGCTCTGCTCCGTTCCGCCGAGATCGATCTCGGCCGCACGGTGATCCGGGCCCCCATCTCGGGCCGAACCGGCCGCTCGCTCTATACGACTGGCGCACTGGTGCAGGCGGCGCAGGAGAATCCGCTCACCACCATCCAGCGGCTCGATCCGATCTACGTCGACATCCAGCAGTCGAGCGCCGACCTGCTGAGCCTGCGCGAACAGACTCTTGCGGGCGACCTAGCGCGCGACACGGCCCCTGTCCGGCTGCGGCTGGAGAATGGCTCGATCTATCCGGCCGAGGGCACGCTTCGGTTCGCCGACGTCACCGTCGATAAGGCCACCGGTTCGCAGACGATCCGCGCGGTCTTCCCCAACCCGCATCACCTGCTTCTGCCGGGCATGTTCGTCCGCGGGCAGATCAGCCAGGGTGTGCAGTCGCGCGGCATCCTCGTCCCGCAGCGCGCCGTCAGCAGAGATGAGCGCGGCCGCCCGACCGTGCTTGTCGTCGGTAAGAACAACATGTCGGAGCTGCGGGTGGTCCAGGCCGATCGCACGGTCGGCGAGAGCTGGCTCGTTACCGCTGGCCTGAAGCCCGGCGAGAAGGTGATCGTTGACGCCGGGCCGCTCGTCCGCCCCGGAGTTCCGGTAAAGCCGCAGCTCTCGCGCGGCTGACAGGCATGTCGCGCTATTTCATCGACCGGCCGATCTTCGCCTGGGTCCTCGCGATCCTGGTGATGCTGTTCGGCCTGCTCGCCGTGCGAACGCTTCCTATCGCCCAGTTTCCGGCGCTGGCGCCGCCGCAAATCAGCGTCAGCGCCATCTTCCCCGGCGCCGACGCGACCACGCTCGACAAGACCACCACACAGATCATCGAGCAGCAGCTCCAGGGTATCGACCACCTGCGTTACTTCACGTCGCAATCGGCCTCGTCGGGCGTGGTAACCGTGACCCTGACCTTCGAGCAGGGGACCGATCCCGACACCGCGCAGGTCCAGGTCAACAACAAAGTCCAGGCCGCGCTACCGCTCCTCCCGCAGGAAGTTCAGCGCCAGGGCGTCCGGGTCGAGAAATCCTCGGCCAATTTCGCGCTGGTGCCCGGCCTCTACTCGGCTGACGGCTCGCACAGCCAGGACGACCTCGCCGACATGATGGTGTCGAAGATCCAGGAGCCGGTCAGTCGCATCAACGGCGTCGGGGGCTTGCAGATGTTCGGATCGCAATATGCGATGCGGATCTGGGTCGATCCGATGAAGCTCAACAGCTTCCAGCTGACCATGGCCGATGTGATCTCGGCCGTGCAGGCGCAGAACGCACAGGTGTCCGCTGGCCAGCTCGGCAGCCTTCCTGCCCCGAGGACGCAGGAACTCAACGCCACCGTATCGGTCCAGTCGCGCCTCCAGACGCCCGAGGAGTTCGGGCAGATCCTGCTGAAGACCTCGGAGGACGGCTCGGTCGTTCGCCTCCGCGACGTCGCTCGGGTCGAGCTCGGCGCAGAGAATTATGGCTTCAGCGCGAACTACAATGGCCACCCGGCGACGGCCGCGGCGCTCCGCCTCGCGCCCGGCGCCAATGCGCTGAAGACTATCGGCGAGGTGAAGGCGAAGATCGCCGAGATCGCCAAGACCTTCCCGTCGGACGTCAAGGTCATCTACCCGTGGGACACCACGCCGTTCGTCAAGGAGTCGATGCGTCAGGTCATCGAGACTTTGTTCGAGGCGATGATCCTCGTCTTCCTCGTCATGTTCCTGTTTCTGCAGAACTGGCGCGCGACCCTGATCCCGACCATCGCAATTCCCGTCGTCCTGCTCGGCACGCTGGCGGTGATGAGCATCGCCGGCTTCAGCATCAACACTTTGACCCTGTTCGGCATGGTGCTGGCGATCGGCCTGCTCGTCGATGACGCGATCGTCGTGATCGAGAACGTCGAGCGTCTGATCCAGACCGAGGGACTTACCCCCAAGGAGGCGGCCCGCAAGTCGATGGACGAGATTTCCGGCGCGCTAATCGCGATCGGCACGGTGCTCGCCGCCGTGTTCCTGCCGATGGCCTTCTTCGGCGGGTCGACCGGCGTGGTCTATCGGCAGTTCTCGTTGACGATCGTGTCCGCCATGGCGCTGTCGGTGCTCGTCGCGTTGATCTTCACGCCCGCGCTCGCGGCGACGATCCTCAAGCCCGGCGCCCCGCTCAAGCACGAGGGCAGCGGCCCGCTCGCGCGCTTCTTCCGCTGGTTCAACGATCGCTTCGACCGGGGTCGCATGATTCACGAGCGCGGCGTCCGCACGACGATTCGCGACAGGCGGCGCTCGGCGCTCGGTTATGCCGCGATCGTTGCGGTGATGGCGCTGCTTTTCTGGCGCCTGCCTACCGGCTTCATGCCCGACGAGGACATCGGCGCGGTCTTCACTCTGGTCGCCGAGCCGTCGGGCGCGACCTTGTCGCGCACCGACAAGGCGCTCGCCACCGCGCAGGACTATTTCCTGACGAAGGAGAAAGGCAACGTCGACGGCGTGTTCACGGTCGGCGGCTTTTCCTTCTCGGGCCAGGGCCAGAACGCGGGCATCGCCTTCGTCCAGCTGAAGCCGTGGGATGAGCGTTCGGGCAAGGCCAATTCGTCCAAGGCGATCGCCGACCGCGCGACCGGCGCCTTGTCGCAATATCGCGATGCGTTGATCATCTCCGTCATCCCGCCCGCGGCGCTGGAGCTCGGCAATGCGACTGGCTTCGACCTCCAGCTGGTCGACACCGGCAACATCGGCCATGCCAAGCTCACGCAGGCGCGAAACATGCTGCTCGGCATGTCCATGCAGGACCAAAGGGTGGCCGGAATCCGTCCGGTCAGCCTTGAGGACGCGCCGCAGCTCACCGTCGACGTCGATCAGGACAAGGCGCGCGCGCTCGGGCTCGACATCGGCCAGATCAACCAGACCATCGCCAGCGCCTGGGGCGGCTCCTACATCAACGACTTCATCGACCGCGGGCGCGTCAAGCGTGTCTACGTTCAGGCCGACGAGCCGTACCGCCAGCAGCCCGAGGACATTCAGGACCTGTACGTACGTGGCGCCGACGGCAAGAGCATGGCGCCCTTCACGGCTTTCTCGACGCTCAAATGGGCCAACGCCCCGGTGCAGCTGTCGCGCTACAACGGCCTGCCCTCGCTCGAGCTGCAGGGATCGCCCGCGCCCGGCGTCAGCACCGGCACCGCGATGAAAGCGATGGAGGAGATGGCGACGAAGCTCCCGCCCGGCACGAGCCTGCAATGGACCGGCCTCAGCTACGAGGAGCAGCAGTCGAGCGGCCAGGCGCCCGCCCTCTACGGCCTGTCGCTGCTGATCGTCTTTCTCTGCCTCGCCGCGCTCTATGAGAGCTGGCTGATCCCGGTCGCGGTCCTGCTGGTGGTGCCGCTGGGGATCGTCGGCGCCGTGATCATGGCGAGGCTGACGGGGCTCGACAACAACATCTACCTGCAGGTCGGCCTGATCACGACCATGGGTCTCGGCGCCAAGAACGCCATCCTGATCGTCGAGTTCGCCGAGGACCGGCTGCGCGCTGGAGCGGATCTCGTCGAGGCTGCGGTCGAGGCGGCCAAGCTCCGGCTCCGTCCGATGCTCATGACAAGCTTCGCCCTGGTGTTCGGGGTGATGCCCCTGGCGGTCGCCAGCGGACCCGGTGCCGGCAGCCAGAATGCCATCGGCCGTGCAGTCGTGGGCGGCGCCCTCACCGCCACCTTCCTCGCGATCTTCTTCGTGCCCTTGTTCTTCGTCGTAGTGAACCGCCGGTTCCACCGCGACAAGCCGGCGCCCCGTGCCGGATCGGAGCCCGTTCCCGCGGAATGACCTCGCCCGGCTTGGATTTCCATGCTCGACCATCCCCCGGATGGTCTGCGCGTGAAAATGGTGCTGCCGGTGAGGATTGAACTCACGACCTCAGCCTTACCAAGGATGCGCTCTACCACTGAGCTACGGCAGCACTGATCGGAGGTGGCGCGCCTATGACTGGGCGGGCGTTCGCCTGTCAACCCGCCTTGCGGGAGCCCGGCGCCGAGCGCATCTGGCTGGCATGACTGGAAAAGACAAGGAACGTGAAGAGCGCCGCGCGGCCGCGCTTCGTGAGAATCTGAAGCGTCGCAAGGCACAGGCGCGTCTCTTGTCCGATCCCGGGCCGAAGGGGCCTGACGAGAAGTAATCGCCGCTTGCGTTGCAGGAACGGTTCGGCTTCACGCAGCGGCCATGCGCTTCTTCTCCGACAATGCCGCCGCCGTGCATCCCAAGGTTCTCGAGGCGATCGCCGCTTCGAACCGGCTCGACACCGCGTATGACGGCGACGAGTGGAGCCAGCGGCTGGATGGCGTCTTTTCGGACCTGTTCGGGACAGAAGTTCGCGCTTTCTGGGTGACCACCGGCACAGCCGCGAATTGCCTCGCGCTCGCCGCGCTTTGTCCGCCTTATCGGGCGATCCTGTGCCACAAGGACGCGCACATCGAAGTCGACGAGGCTGGCGCGCCAGGATTCTTTACGGGCGGCGCCAAGCTGGTCTTGCTGGAAGGCGAAGGCGCGAAGGTTACGCCGGAGACCATCGCCAGCGCATGCGACGGTATCCGCGACGACGTCCATCAGGTGCAGCCCGCCGCGATCTCGATCACCAATGCGACCGAATATGGCCTCACCTACCGCGCGTCGGAAGTCGCGGCGATCGGTGAGCTGGCGAAGAAGCGCGGCCTTGCGCTGCATATGGACGGGGCGCGGCTTGCCAACGCGCTGGTCTCGACGGGGGAGAGCCTCGCCGACACGACCTGGCGCGCGGGAGTCGACGCGCTTTCCTTCGGCTTCGTCAAGAATGGCGGGCTCAATGCCGAGGCGCTTATCCTCTTCAAGGCCGAGCTCGCCGACGAGATCGCGGTCCGCCGCAAACGCGCCGGGCATCTGCTCTCCAAAGGCCGGATGATGGCCGCGCAAATCCTCGCGATGCTCGATGATGGCCTCTGGCTCGAGAATGCCCGCTCAGCCAACGCGGCGGCTCAGGCAATCGGCAAGGCCGCCGAAAAACGCCTCGTCTATCCCGTCGAAGCGAACGAAGTTTTCCTGAAAGTCACCAGCGAGGAAGCGGTGCGGCTGCGCGCGCAAGGCTTCGATTTCTACGATTGGGGTCCCGGCCAGATCCGGCTCGTGACCAGTTGGGACAGCGAGTCGCAAGCGGTCGAGCGTCTCGCCGACGCTATAGCAACCCTGTGAGCGAAGGCGGCGAGTCCGGTTTCCGGACGGTCGCGCTTCCCTTCATCATTTTCACCGCGATTTGGGGATCGACCTGGATTGTCATTCGCGACCAGCTCGGAACAGTCCCGCCGCAATGGTCGGTGACCTATCGCTTCGCCATCGCAGCCGTCGCGATGACCGTGCTCGCGCGGATCAAGGGCCGCCCATTGATGCTCGACGCCGCCGGGTATCGCGCCGCGCTGTTCATCGGAATCGCCCAGTTCTGCATCAACTATAATTCCGTCTATCTGGCCGAGCGGCACATCACATCGGGCGTCGTCGCGACAATCTTCGCGCTTCTGCTCATCCCCAACGCCTTGCTCGGCTGGATCTTCCTCGGGCAGCGGCCGGGCGCGCGCTTCGCCGCCGGCTCGATTGTTGCGATCGCCGGAATCGTCCTGCTGTGCGCCCACGAATTGCGTTCCAGCTCCGGGCCCTCATCCGAGACCATGGCGGGCATCGCGTTCACGGCCGTCGGCCTCATCTCGGCCTCCCTGTCCAACGTTTACCAGGCTCGCGAGCACGTCCGCCGTCACCATCTCGCGAGCCTGCTCGCCTGGTCGATGGCATTCGGGACGCTGTTCGACGCAGCCTTCGCCTGGGTTTCTTCGGGGCCGCCGGTGCTAGACTCGCGGCCGGGCTATTGGGCGGGGCTTCTCTACCTCGGCTGCATCGCTTCGGCGCTTGCGTTCAGCCTTTATTTCCCGGTGGTGCGCAAGATCGGCCCGGCGAAGGCCGCTTATTCGAGCGTGCTTGTGCCGATCATCGCCATGGCCTTTTCAACCGCGATCGAAGGCTATCGCTGGACCGGAGTCGCCATCGCCGGCGCGGTGCTGACGCTCGCCGGGATGCTGCTGGCGATGAGCCGCGGTCGACTCGCGGTTCAGTCGCCCGACGCTGCCTAATTGCGGAGCGGCTGGCCGCTTCGAACGTTAAAGCGTGTGATGCCCTCATCCGTCATCCGCCGCTTCGCCTACGACCAGTCGGAAGGCGATCTGTGGGTCGAGTTCACGAGCGGTCGCCGCTACGTCTATTCGGACGTGCCCGAGGAAGTCGCGCAGACCTTCCGCGGCGCGTTCGCGAAGGGCGCCTATTTCAACAGCCGAATCCGCGACTGCTTCCCACACCGCGAGGTCGTCCACGAAGAGGAGCGCACGGGGCAGGCAACGCATTCTTAAGCATCAGGTGCGACTCTCCCGCGCATGATCCCGATGCGCACCACCTCGGTCTTCAAGAGCCGCTGGATGGCCCTGCTCTGGGCCGCCGGCATCATCTGGTTCGCCTATGATGTCGCCAGCGCCCAGCCGCAGCCGGACAACAGCACCGCCAATGCCGAGCAGTCCGCCGACGACAGCGGCGCGGCGGTCACGCCTGACCAGAAGAGTGAGATCGACGAAGCGCTGAAGGCTTTTTAGCTTTCGCTCCACTCGATCCGCTCGATGTGCCAGCGGCGCTGGGCTTCGGTTGAGCCCGGGACGTCGTTCACGCGGCGCAGGATCACATTGGCCTTGCGGTGGACGTTCTTGCCGTCGAGCGTGCCGTACAGCACCACCGGGACGGTGATGTAAATCGAGCCGGCCGCGCCTTCCATGTCGGTTGGCTTTCCGATTTGCAGATGCGCTTCGGAATAGCGCTCCAGTTCGGCGGTTTGCTGCTTGGCGGTCGCGGCATGACCCCACAGTTTTTCGGCCGCCGCGAAGCGTTTCTGCTCGATCAGCGCACCGTAATGCTGGACGACCTGTCCCGCCGCCTCGGCGCTCTTGGGGTCGATCGGGCCCTTGGGTTCGGGAAGCGGAGTCCTGTCGTCCGGCAGGCCGCCCGGCGTTCCCGGCTCGGGCGGCGACGGTGCCGGCGCGGGCACCGGAGCCGGAGCTCCCTCATTTGCCGGAGCGGAAGGCGTCGGCACGACGGGCGCAGGCGCATTTTGTTCGTTGATTGGCTCCAGCTGTTCGGGCGACTTTTGGCACCCGCCGAACAGCAGAAGGGCGGCGACGACGGCGATTGTCCTGGTCATGGCGTCTCCTCGATTGTGAGGAACCGCCCAAGCGACGGTTCGTTCGTTTCGCCAACAAAACAGGGGAATCGAAGGAGAGTTTCATGGCCGACAACGACCGTGACGATGTCGAGCGTGAGCATACGACCGTCGTCGAGACCGGAGGCGGTGGCGGCGGCACGGTTTTGGCGATCGTCATCCTGATCATCATCGTGCTCGTGCTGCTCTACGTTTTCCGCGGGCAGCTCGGTCTCGGCGGAACCAACATCAGCGTGCCGAACCAGATCGACGTGAACGTCAACCAAAGCTGACGGAGAAGCATGAGCGCGGGCGGGTCGCGAGTCCCCGCCCGGGCGCGGGCGCGGCTCTTTTGGGGCGCGCCCGTTTGAGTTTGCGATGGAGAGCGATTAACCGGCCGCCATGACCGACGCGCTCCGTTACATGACCGGCTTCGGCGGGCATTTCGAAAGCGAGGCCGTCGACGGCGCGCTGCCGAAAGGCCGCAATTCACCGCAGCGGCCGCCGTACGGCCTTTACGCCGAACAGCTGTCGGGGACCTCTTTCACTTCGCCGAGGAGCGAGAACCGCCGGTCCTGGCTGTACCGGATGCGGCCGACCGCCGATCATCGGCCGTTCGTCCGCTACAAGGGAGCGCCACTGTTCGCTCCCGGTACGGTTGACGAGCCGCTTGCGCCCAACCGCTTGCGCTGGAATCCGCCCGGCGATCTGCCAGGCGACAAGGATTTCGTCGATGGCATTGCGACGATGCTCGCCAATCGCGATCCGGCCGACCTTGAGGGCGTCGCGGTCCATCTCTACCGGGCGTCGAAATCCATGACGCGCCGCGCGTTCGTCGATGCCGACGGCGAGCTTCTGATCATCCCGCAGTCGGGCACGCTCGACATCGTCACCGAGCTGGGCCGGATGGATGTCACGCCGGGCTCGGTCGCGCTGGTCCCGCGCGGCGTGAAGTTCCGGGTCGAAGTCGAGGGTGAATCGCGCGGCTATGTCGCGGAAAATCACGGGCTTCCGTTGCGCCTGCCCGAACTCGGGCCGATCGGCTCGAACGGGCTCGCCAACGCGCGCGATTTCGAAACACCCACCGCCTGGTTCGAGGACAAAGACGAGCCGACCGAGGTCGTTCAAAAATCGCTCGGCTCGCTATGGCACATGACGCTCGATCATTCGCCCTTCGACGTCGTCGCCTGGCACGGCAATTATGCGCCCTGGCGCTACGATCTCAAACGGTTCAACACGATCGGCACGATCAGCTTCGATCATCCCGATCCGTCGATTTTCACCGTTCTGACCAGCCCGAGCGACGTACCGGGCCGCGCCAACGCCGACTTCGTCATCTTCCCACCGCGCTGGATGGTCGCCGAGGACACGTTCCGCCCGCCCTGGTTCCACCGCAACGTGATGAGCGAGGCGATGGGCCTGATCCACGGCGCCTATGACGCCAAGGCGGAAGGCTTCGCGCCCGGTGGTCTCAGCCTCCACAATCTGATGAGCGGCCACGGACCCGACCTCGAAAGCTGGCGCAAGGCGAGCGAGGCCGAGCTAAAGCCGGCAAAGATCGCGGGCAGCATGGCCTTCATGGTCGAGACCTGCTGGCCCTACCGGCCGACTCGATGGGCGCTCGATCGCGCGCAGCCCGACTACGACGAGGCCTGGGCAGGCTTCCCGAAGGCGAAGCTTCCTTAGATCGCCTGCCCGTCGGATCCGAAGCTCAGCCTGCCTTCTGGGCGTCCCTCCAGCCCTTCGTCACTTCATTCTTGTGTGCGGCGAAGGCGCCCAAGACCTCCGACTTCTCGCGAGCGGGGACGGAGAAATGGTCGAGCGTGCGCGACAGGACCGCGGCGGCGGCGTCGAACTCGTTGGGCGCGATTTTGAGATTCTTGTGCGCGTTCTCGAGCCCCAAGTTCGTGCTTCCCGGCCGCGTCGGCGTATATTGGAACGGGCCGCCCGCGACCTTGGCGACCCAGAGCGTCCGCATGAATTTCAGCCCGGGCAGCCTGCCCAGGTCCTTCGTCGACCATTCGCGAAGCTGGGGATTCGCCGATCCGGCGCCCGCGACCGGGTCCTTGATGAGCTCGTCGCTGAAATAATCGACCACCGCCGCAATGGCGAAAATGCCGCCGAGACGCTCGTAGAGCGATTTATCGGCGCCCGGCGCCGCGCTGTCCTCACCGGCGGCAAAGGCCGGCATTGCCAGCGTGCTCGCCATCGCGGCGGCGGATAGCAACATCACGGTCTGAAGAATGTCGCGCCGTGTCCCTCCCTCCGCCTCGTGGGTCGGTAGAAGCTTGTTGATTGGATTGTCGGCCATGATCCCGGCTCCCTCGTTTCACCCCCTGCAACGGCGTTGGATGAGACCTCGCCTTGGAGGTTCCCGGACCAGGCTGCACCTTGCATGAGGTCCAAAGGGGGCTAGGAGCGTCCCGGATGAATCTGGACGAAACTCACGATCCATCGCGCACCAGCTGGGTCACAAGCGCGCAGGGCAGCGACTTCCCCATCCAGAACCTTCCGCTCGGCATCTTTTCCGAAGCGAAGGGGAAGCGACGGCCGGGCATCGCGATCGGCGATTACCTGCTCGATCTTCCGGCGGTCGCGGACCTGCTCGACGAGGATTGGCGTGACGACCTTCGCCAGCCGGTACTCAACGCCTGGCTCGCGCGGGGCCCACGCGCCAGTCGTGAGCTCCGCCTTCGTCTCTCCGAAATTCTGTCGGACGAGCGATATCGCGACGATGTCGAATCGCAGCTGATCGGCCAGAGCGAGGTGCGGATGCATGTGCCGTGCATTGTCGGCGATTACACCGACTTTTACGTCGGCATTCACCATGCGACCAATGTCGGCAAGCAGTTCCGCCCCGACAATCCGCTGCTGCCAAACTACAAATATGTGCCGATCGGCTATCATGGCCGGGCAAGCTCGATCCGGCCGTCGGAGGAAGAGGTCATCCGCCCGAACGGGCAGCGCAAGACGCCGGACGCGAGTGCACCGGAATACGGGCCCAGCCGCCGGCTCGATTACGAGCTGGAGCTCGGCATCTGGATCGGACGTGGCAACGACCTCGGCCACCCGATTCCGATTGCGGAGGCGGCGGACCATATCGCCGGCTATTGCCTGCTGAACGATTGGTCGGCCCGCGACATCCAGGCGTGGGAATATCAGCCGCTGGGGCCGTTCCTCGCCAAGAATTTCATGACCAGCGTGTCGCCCTGGATCGTCAGCCCGCAGGCGCTCGCGCCGTTTCGAAGCGCGATGCCGCCAAGGCCCGCGGACGACCCTCAGCCGCTACCTTATCTGGACAGTGCGGCGGATAGAGCGAGCGGCGCGCTCGCGATTCAGCTTGAAGTCACATTGACCACCGAGAAGATGCGCATGGCCGGCATCGTGCCGCACATCCTCTCCCGCGGCTCGGCTGACGCCGCGATGTACTGGAGTGCCGCGCAAATCATCACGCATCACAGCTCCAACGGCTGCAACCTCCAGCCCGGCAACCTGATCGGCACCGGTACATTGTCAACTGACGGTACTGCCGGCCTCGGCTCGCTCCTGGAAATCAGCCGGGGAGGCAAGCAGCCGGTCGACCTTCCGGGCGGCGAGACGCGCAGTTTCCTCGAAGACGGGGATGAGCTGACTCTGCATGCCTGGTGCGAGGCCGACGGAGCGGCACGGATCGGCTTCGGCGAATGCGTCGGGCGCGTGGTAGCGGGTCGCTAACAGACCGAGGGTCTGGTCCCGCGCGGCTAAGTAATCTCCCGTAACTCGCCGCGCGGCAGGCGACGTTAATGAGAATCATTCGCACATGCTTCTCCGCAGGCGGAGGAAAGGAGAGCTCATGTTCATGACGCCGCTCAAGGCCGAACAGAGCTGGACGACTTATATTCTCTCCACCTTGCTGGAGAACTGGTCCACGTCCCGGGCGTTGGGAACCGCCCCGCTGCCGGCGTTGATAGAGTTGGCACACAGGCTCGACATCTCTTCCATTCTGGCCGCCGCAACGAGCGCGCGGCGCCTTCTGGCCCCCAGGAACATGAGCTCGACCGTCTTTGGAACACCACGCAGGCCGCTCGGCTGTGTCACTGACCGGCAGGCGGCCGGGCCGGAGAATTTTACGACTGTCTCAGATCAATCGGTTGGAGGATCAAATCATGTCACAAGCCGCGGCACTGGGGCACCGCAATGTTGGTGAGATCGCGGCCAATCTGGCCGGGGCGACCGGCGTGTTCCGGCGCTTCCGGATCGACTTTTGCTGCCATGGCAACGTTCCACTCAATGAGGCGGCCGAGGCGCGCGGCCTCGATCCGGAAGCTGTCGAGGATGCGCTGAGGGATCTCGACGGGACCCGGCCGTCCGACCTGCCGTCGAATATCGCCGAGCTGATCGATCATATTCTCGAACGCTACCACGAAACCCACCGGCGCCAGTTGCCGGAGCTGATCCAGCTTTCGCGCCGGGTCGAACAGGTGCACGCCGGAAAGCCGGGCGTGCCCGCGGGGCTGACCGACATCCTGCAGCAGGCCTTGGGCGAGCTCGAGGTGCACATGCGCAAGGAAGAATTGATGATCTTTCCCGCCATGCGTCGCACGGATGTCACAAGACTACTCGATGGGCCGACCTCGATGCTGCGCGACGACCACAGCGAGCAGGGGGAAATGCTGGAGCAAATCACCGCGATGACGGACGATTTCACCGTACCCGAGGGAGGATGCGCGACGTGGCAAGCGCTTTATGCCGGTGCCGCGGAATTCAAACACGACCTCGTTGAGCACATTCACATCGAGAACAACATCCTGTTCCCGCGATTCGAGAGCGGCGCAACTCCAGCCTGACGGAAGCGGCTGCCTGACGGCGGTTAGAGTTCGAAGCGAGTGAAAAGCAGGCCCAGCAATCCTTGAGAGCGCGCTCGCGGACATCTAAGGACGAAGCATGACCGATCTTCCCAACGCCGACCCCGAGAGCCGCGCCGAGACGCTGATGGCTACGCCGGACAGAATCGCCAAGGTGCGCGAGCTGTTCGGCGTCGATTCGGACATGGAGGTGCCGGCGTTCAGCGAGGCCGACGAGCGCGTGCCCGACCTCGACCCCGCTTATGTGTTCGACCCCGACACGACGATGGCCATCTGTGCCGGCTTCGCCCGCAACCGCCGGGTGATGGTCCAGGGCTATCACGGCACGGGCAAGTCGACCCACATCGAGCAGGTCGCGGCGCGATTGAACTGGCCGATGATCCGCATCAACCTCGACGCGCACATCAGCCGGATCGACCTCGTGGGCCGCGATGCGATCGTGCTCCGCGACGGCCAGCAGGTGACCGAATTTCGCGAAGGGCTTCTTCCCTGGGCGCTCCAGCACCCGGTCGCGCTCGTATTCGACGAATATGACGCCGGACGCCCGGACGTGATGTTCGTGATCCAGCGCGTTCTCGAAGCCGAAGGCAAGCTCACTCTGCTCGACCAGAATCGAGTCATTCGTCCAAACCCCTGGTTCCGTCTGTTCGCGACCACCAACACGGTTGGGCTCGGCGATACCACCGGCCTCTACCACGGCACCCAGGCGATCAATCAGGGCCAGATGGACCGCTGGAACATCGTCACCACGCTCAATTACCTGCCGGCACAGGTCGAGGCTCAGATCGTCCTCGCCAAGTCAGGCGAATATGACGATCCCGAGGGCAAGCAGATCGTCGAAAAGATGATCAAGGTCGCCGACCTCTCGCGTCAGGGCTTCATCAACGGCGACATCTCGACCGTCATGAGCCCGCGCACGGTGATCAGCTGGGCGCAGAATGCGCACATCTTCGGCGACGTCGGCTATGCCTTCCGGGTCAGCTTCCTCAACAAATGCGACGAGGCCGAGCGTCCGCTGATCGCCGAATATTACCAGCGCGTGTTCGGCGAAGACCTGCCGGAGAGCGTGGTCGGAAAGGCCTGAATGGCCGAGCGGATCGACCTTTTTCGCCGCACGCTTGCAGGAGCCGCCCGCGCGATCGCGAAGGACGCCGAGGTCGATGTCGTGTTCGCCTCGGATATGGCGCCGGCCTCGGGCAAGACGGCGCGGGTCCCGTCGCCTGGACCGGCGCTCGAGCCCAAGCTGGTCGCCGAAGCGCGCGGTGCCGCGGATTCGGCGGCGCTCCGGCTGCGCTATCATGACGCGAGGCTCCACGCCCGAACAGCGCCGGTGGATGCCGACGCGCGCGCCGTGTTCGATGCGCTCGAAACCGCCCGGTTCGAAGCGCTCGGCGGACGGGCGATGGGCGGCGTGCGGGAGAATCTGTCGCACCTCGCCGAAGCGCGCATTCGAAGCGACGCGATCGTGCGCGCGCGCAACGCCGAGGAAGTGCCGCTCTCCACCGCCGTCGGATTGATCGCGCGCGAGCGCCTGACGGGAGAGGCGCCGCCGAAAGCGGCTTTGGCTGGCTTGAGGCTCGTCGCACCGTGGATCGAGGAGAAAGCGGCGGCGGAACTCGACGCGCTGGCGCTGACGCTCGACGATCAGGCGTCCTTCGCCAAGCTCTCGCGGCGTTTGCTGGAGGATCTCGATCTCGCCGCCGCCGAGGAACTCGCCGAGGAAGAACCCGACGATGCGGGTGAAGACGACGAAGGCGACGAGGGTGGCGACGAGGGTGCCGAGCAAGGAGAGGAAGGAGCACCGAGCGGCGGCGATGTGGAAATGCGCGGCGAAGAGACGGAGGACCAGAACGCCGACGGCGAGAGCAACGAGGAGATGAAAGTCGGCGAGGAGGAATCGGCCTCCGGCGACGACTTGAGCGAAAGCCTCTTCGCTTCACCCGGACGCCGCAACTGGGACCTGTCGCCGCAGACCGACTACAAGCCCTTCACCACCCGCTTCGACGAAATCGTGGAAGCCGGCGAGCTGTGCGATGAGGAGGAGATCGCGCGGCTTCGGGCCTACCTCGACCAGCAGATGGGCGGGCTCTCCAACGTCGTCACGCGCCTCGCCAACCGGCTACAGCGGCGGCTTCTCGCCCAGCAGGCACGCAGCTGGGACTTCGACCAGGAGGAGGGGCTGCTCGATGCCGCCCGACTGGCGCGCGTAGTCGTCAACCCCCGGCACGCGCTGTCCTTCAAGATCGAGCGCGACACGGAGTTCCGCGACACGATCGTTTCGCTGCTGATCGACAATTCAGGCTCGATGCGCGGGCGGCCGATCGCCATTGCCGCCATCTGCGGCGACATCCTCGCCCGGACTCTCGAGCGCTACGGCGTGCAGACCGAAATCCTGGGCTTCACCACCCGCGGCTGGAAGGGCGGGCAGAGCCGCGAGGCGTGGCTGTCCGCCGGGCGACCGGCCAACCCGGGCCGCCTCAACGACCTCCGGCACATCGTCTACAAACGCGCCGACGAGCCCTATCGTCGCGCCCGCCGCAACCTCGGCCTGATGATGCGCGAGGGGCTCTTGAAGGAGAATATCGACGGCGAGGCTTTGCTCTGGGCGCATAACCGCCTGATAGCCAGGCCCGAGGAGCGGCGCATCCTGATGGTCATCTCCGACGGCGCGCCGGTCGACGATTCGACCGCCAGCGCCAACGGCGGCGCCTATCTGGAACGCCATTTGAGGCAGGTGATCGAGTGGATCGAGAAGCGCTCGACGGTCGAGCTCATCGCCATCGGCATCGGCCACGATGTGACCCGCTATTACGAACGCGCGGTCACCATCATGGACGCCGACCAGCTAGCCGGCGCGATGGTCGAGCAACTCGCGCGGTTGTTCGAGAGTCCCTGAATGCACTCAGGATCAGCCCTCCCCCTCGTGGGGAGGGTTGGATGGGGGCGCGGGGCGGGCTGCGCGAGCAGACTGCTCCGCAGACAAATGATTTTCCTGGGCGGCAGATGGCGGCCGCCCCCTCCAAACCTCCCCCAGAAGGTGGGAGGCTTTGATCTGATATCTGATAATGGCGAGGGGAAGGCGACCTACTTTTTGCCGCTGCGCCGTTTCAGATAAAGATGGACCATGTCGCCCTGGATGGGGCCGGGGCGGCCGATCGCGATCTGGATCACCAGATCATAGAAACATTTCGGCTTCAGCCTCGGCAGCATGTTCATCTGCGCCCGGCTTTCGATCTGGAAAACACCGATCGAATCGCCGCGACACAGCATCTCGTAGACAGCTTCCTCTTCGCGAGGAACGGTCGCCAGTTCCCACCTTTCTCCGTGATGCTGCTCGATGAGGTCGAAGCATTTGCGGATGCAGGTCAGCATGCCGAGCGCGAGCACGTCGATCTTCAAAATGCCGAGCTCGTCGATGTCGTCCTTGTCCCATTCGATGAACGTGCGAATGCCGCGCCTTCGAAGCAAAGAGTCAATCCCGCGACTCAGGCTCTCCGATTTTCATCCAGGAACCGCGCAATCTCCCGAACTACCCGCCGGGCGGCCTTCCTCGACACGCCGAATGCCATATGGCTGCAGCCGATCTCGACTTGCGCGTCGCGTTCGCCGTCGAGGCCGCGCGCCGCTCGCTTCGCGATAATGCCGTCCTTCGCCGACCAGATCGCCAGAGTCGGCACCGGCGGCTTGTCCGGACGGTGCGGCACCGGCGGCTCGTCGACCTTGTGCCCCGCGACCCATTCGTAGAGCCGCCAGACATTGTTCATGTGCGGGTCGCCCGAAAAGGGAGAGCCCAGGGTCACCACCGCCCGCACCAGTTCGGGCACCTCGCGCGCGACCTCGCGCGCATAGACTCCGCCGAGACTCCATCCGACCAGCAGGATCGGTCGGCCGTCGTGGATCACTTCGAGCCGCTGGCGGATGTGCCTCAACGTGTCGGGATGCGCGCCACGGTTGAGACCCATGTCCCACGGGAAGGTTCGCCAGCCGGCCTCGGCCAGCGCCTGTCGAAGTTCGCTGCACGTGCGGTCCGACGCGAAGAAGCCGGGGATCACATAAGCGGGCGGACCGTCCTTCGGCCCAAGCACCTCGACATCGGCGAACCCGCGGATGAGGCGGGGCAGCAGCCAGCCGGCCTCGGCAACCCGCCTCCACCCGGGCGGCGGTCGGTCATCGCCGGTGAAGCGGTAACTCAGAGGAATTCGCTCCCCATCAGGTCGCGCATCGCTTGCGGCAGTTTCACGCGCCCGTCCGCCGTCTGATGGTTCTCCAGCAACGGCACGAGGATTCTTGGGGAAGCCAGCGCCGTGTTGTTCAGCGTGTGCGCGAACCGCACCTTCCCGTCGGCGCCGCGGTAACGGATGTTCGCGCGCCGCGCCTGCCAGTCATGAAGCGTCGAGCAGCTGTGGGTCTCGCGATATTTGCTCAAGGACGGCACCCAGCTCTCGATGTCGTTCATGCGATATTTGCCGAGACCCATGTCGCCGGTCGACGTCTCGATCACCTGATAGGGGATTTCGAGCGCCTGGAGCATCTCCTCGGCGAGCCGGAGCAAGGTCGCATGCCATTCCGCGGAGAACGCATCGTCGGCTTCGCAAATGACATATTGCTCGACCTTCACGAACTGGTGGACGCGCAGCAGCCCGCGCACGTCCTTCCCCGCGCTCCCCGCCTCGCGCCGGAAGCAGGGTGAGAAGCCCGCGTAGAGAACCGGCAGCTTGTCGACTTCGATGATTTCGCCCGAATGAAGCGAAGTCAGCACGACTTCCGCTGTTCCCGCGAGCCACAAATCGTCGTTCGGAAGCTCGTAGGTTTCCTCGCGGTGGCCCGGAAACTGCCCCTGGTTCAGGAACGCCTGCTCGCGGGCGATTGCGGGCACGGTGATCGGGATAAAACCTGCCTTGGCGATTCTCTCCAGCGCCCAGCCCATCAGCTTCGTCTCGAGCAGCGCGAGAGCGCCCTTGAGGCAATAGGTCCGGCTGCCCGACACCTGGGTCACCCGCGACAGGTCGCCCCAGCCGTTCTTCTCGATTAGCGCGACATGGTCGAGCGGCGCGAAATCGAACGTCGGCGGATCGCCGACGGTGCGAATGACGGTATTGAAGCTCTCGTCCGGCCCGACCGGCGCACCTTCGTAGGGAATGCCCGGCAGCTTCAGCATCAGAGCCTTCAGCTCGGCTTCCTTCGCCGACAACTCGCCTTCGAGCGCGGAAGCGCGGGCCCCCGCCTCCTTCGCCTGCCGGCCGAGTTCCGTCTTCTGCTCGGGCGTCGCGTCCTTGAACTTCGCGCTGACCGCGTTCCGTTCGGCGCGAAGACGATCGATCTCGGTCTTGGCCGCGCGAACTTCCGAATCCAGCATAAGCAGCGCGTCGAGATCGAGCTCGACATTCTTGTCGCGGATCGCGTGTTCGACGGTCTCGCGGTTCGCCTTGACGAAATCCAGTGCCAGCATGGCGGCGCAACTGCGCGAATTGCGCCGTTGAGGCAAGTTGCCTAACCGCCGCCGATGCCTTCCGGACTGATTGCCCTCCTCGACGACGTTGCCACCATCGCGAAGCTTGCCGCTTCGTCGATCGACGACGTTGCCGGGGCGGCGGGAAAGGCCGGGACCAAGGCCGCCGGCGTCGTCATCGACGATACGGCCGTGACTCCGCGCTACGTCGTCGGCCTCGCGCCCGAACGCGAACTTCCGATCATCGGCAAGATCGCCTGGGGATCGGTCAAGAACAAGATCCTCTTCCTGCTCCCGGCGGCGCTGCTCCTGACCGCATTCGCGCCGTTCCTGATTACGCCCTTGCTGATGATCGGCGGCGGCTATCTGGCTTTCGAAGCGACCGAGAAAATCATCGAGAAATTGTTCCACGAGCATGAGCACGAGGATGCGCTGATGGAGGCCGTCAGCGACTCGCGCGAGCTGGAGCGGCTGCAGGTGGCCGGCGCCATCCGCACCGACTTCATCCTCTCGGCCGAGATCATGGCGATTTCGCTCGCCAGCCTGGAGCATCTGAGACTCGTCACGACAGCGATTGCACTCGCAGCGGTCGCGCTGGCGATCACTGCCGGCGTCTATGGAGCGGTTGCGCTGATCGTAAAGCTCGACGATTTTGGTCTGCATCTTGCGAAGCGCAGGAGCACCAGCGCGCGGGCAATCGGCCAGGCGCTGGGGCGCATCGTTCCGAAGATGCTTTCCGGCCTTTCCGGGATAGGCACGATTGCCATGTTATGGGTCGGCGGCGGAATCCTTCTGCACGGGCTCGAGGAGATGCATGTCGCCGACGCGATTCCCAGCGCCTTCCACGATCTCGCCCATTGGATCGCCATCCGCACCGGCTTCCTTTCAGGCGCCGTCGAGTGGCTGCTGAATGCAGTCGAATCGACGCTGTTTGCCCTGGTGGTCGGCGGCGCGATCACGTTCGTGGTGCGCCGCTTCACCAAACGGCCGGACCAGTTGATCGTCGATTAGTCGAAGTGCAGCCGGCGGTAACGGCCGCGGAAGTAGAGAAGCGGGTCGAGGCTGGCATCGAAGCTGGCCTTGACGACCTGCCCGACCAGGATGTGGTGGTCGCCGCCGTCGTGAACCGCGTAGCGCTCGCACTCGAACACGCCGAGCGAATCTTTGAGGATCGGCGCGCCCGCCTCGCCGCACGACCAGGCGGTGGTCCCGAACCGGTCCTCGTCGCGCGTCGAAAATCGGATTGATGCGGGTTGCTGGCCGGTCTGCAAGACATTCACTGCGAAATGCGAAGCATCGACCAAGGCAGGGGCGCTCGCCGCTTCCTTGTAAAGGCAGACTAGGAGCAGCGGCGGATCGAGCGACACCGAGGTGAAGCTGTTGACGGTCAACCCGGCGGGCTCGCCGCCCGGCCTCAGGCAAGTGACGACGGTCACGCCGGTGGCAAAGCAGCTGAGCGCATCGCGCAAGGTGCGCGGGTCGTGTCCGCTTCGATATTCGCCACTCTTCGGCCGGTCCGCCATCCCGCGCCTTCTAGCCCGCGACGGGCGAGGGTCCAGTAGGCCCCTTCCGTTCCGACGCCGTACCGTCCTAAGGGGAAGGGTATCAAGAACGAGGGAGAGCGGAATGGTCGGGGTCGTGCGCGCGTGCATCATGTTGAGTCTCGGAGCGGCCGTCGCCACCGCCGCGGCATCCGCGGCTCCTCCCGCCGATCCCAATCTCTATCTCGAACAGATCGACGGCGCCCGCGCGCTGGCGAAGGTCAAATCGTGGAACGCCGCCACCCGGACCGCGCTCGAAAAGCAGCCTGGCTTCGCCGATTATCGCGCGAAGGCGCTCGCCCTGCTCTCGACCAACCAGAAGATCGCCGAGCCGGATGCCATCCTCGGCGACAAGGTGCTGAATTTCTGGCAGGATGAGCAGCATCCGCGCGGCATCTGGCGCCTGTCGCCGCTCGCCGCCTTCGCTTCTGGCAAGCCCGAGTGGCGGACGCTCCTCGACATCGACGCGATGAGCAAGGCCGACAACAAGAAATGGGTGTTCAAGGGCGCGACCTGCCTTTCGCCGGCCTACGTCGATTGCATGGTCAATTTGTCGAACGGCGGCGGAGACGCGGTCGAGGCGCGCGAGTTCGACCTCGACAAGGCGACGTTCGTCGCCAACGGCTTCTTCGTCCCCAATGCGAAGAGCGACGTCTCCTGGGCCGGGCCCGACGCGCTCTACGTCGGCACCGATTACGGCGCGGGAAGCCTCACCGATTCCGGCTATCCCCGGATCGTCAAGCGGTGGAAGCGGGGAACGCCGCTCAGCGCCGCGAAGACGCTCGCGGAAGGGCAGAAGACCGACGTATCGATGAGCGCGCGCACGATGGTCGACGGGAATCGCACCTGGCCGATCCTCAGCCGCGCGGTCGATTTCTATCATCGCAAGATCAGCCACATCGCGCCTGACGGGCGTCTGATCCCGTCGCCGCTGCCCGACGATGCGGACATCATGGACGTGCTCGACGGGCGGATCATCGCCTCGCTCAAGAGCCCGTGGCAGGGCCGTCCCGCCGGGGCGCTGGTCGCTTATTCGATCCCCGAGTTGCTGGCGGGCGGGACACCGAAAATCGAGACGGTGTTCGTGCCCAATGCGCACCAGGCGGTCGAGGAAGTCTCGGCCAGCCAGTCGAAGCTTTGGGTCAAATATCTCGACGACGTGTCCGGCCGGCTGACCGCGCTCACCCGCGCGCCCGACGGGAGCTGGAGCGGCACGCCTGTGACCCTGCCGGACAAATCGACGGTCCATCTAAACGCCACCGCCGGAACGAGCGACCTCGCCTTCGCGACCGTCGAAGGCATGCTGACTCCGCCGACCCTGTTCCGTGCGGAGCCGGCGTCGGCGCCCGCGCCGATCCAAACGCTGCCGGCGCAGTTCGACGCCTCGAACATGGTCGTCGAGCAGCATTTCGCGACCTCGCCCGATGGAACGAAAATCCCTTACTTCCTCGTCCATCGAAAGGATGTGACCGGGCCCGTTCCGCTGCTCATGCACGCGTACGGCGGGTTCGAGCTCGCGCAGACTCCGAGCTATCTCGTCCACGAGCCCTATCGTTCCGGTCCGCTCGCGCTCTTCTGGGTCCAGCAGGGCAATGCCTATGTGCTCGCCAACATCCGCGGCGGCGGCGAGTACGGCCCTGCCTGGCACAAGGCCGTGCTGCGCGAAAACCGCCAGAAGGCCTATGACGATCTCTACGCCGTCGCCGGCGACCTCATCGCGCGCGGGATGACGGAGAAAGGGCGGATCGCCGTTTCGGGGCGCTCGAACGGCGGGCTGATGGCCACGGTCGCGATCACGCAGCGTCCGGACCTCTTCGGCGGCGCGATCATCGGCTCGCCGCTGGTCGACATGAAGCGCTATTCGCACCTGCTCGCCGGCGCTTCGTGGATGGGCGAATATGGCAACCCCGACGTGCCCGCCGACTGGGCGTTCATCAGCAAATATTCGCCCTATCAGAACCTGAAACGCGGCGTGAAATATCCGGTGCCGTTCATCTACACATCGACCCGCGACGACCGTGTCCACCCGGGCCACGCGCGCAAGCTCGCGGCGCGGCTCGAGAATTACGGGGACAAATTCTACTACGATGAAGCGATCGAGGGCGGCCATGCCGCCGGCATCGTCCCCGAGGAAGATGCACAGCGGGTCGCGCTGGAGGCGGTGTATCTCAACCTCGTCCTGCCGCAGCACGCCGGAGCCGCTCCGGCGGAGCGGGGTTTCTAAGCCGCTTAGTCAGAGCGCGAGCAGACGCTCCGGCGTCAGGGCCAAGACCTCGGCGATCGTCTTCTCGATCGATTCGGAGACGAGATAGCGCGGCTGGAACGCGTCGTGCCTGTATGGCGTGTTCACGGCCTTTTCGACCGAGAAGGGCAGGCGCTCGACCTCCGCGCTTTCGAGGCTGAGGTGCGATTCGCCGAAGCTGGAGGCGAGGCCCGCGCCGAGGATCTTCAGCTCGCCGCGCTCCATCGCCAGGCCGAATTCGACGCTGTGCCAGTATAGCCGACCCGCCTTGCGGCCCTGGTCCGCTGCGATTGCCGCCGAGCCCAGCTCACCGATGTGGCGCGTCATCTCAGCATAATCGTGGTGCGCGAGCATGGGGATGTGGCCGAACATGTCATGGAAGCAATCGGGCGCTTCGAGATAATCGAGCTGCTCGCGCGTGCGGATGAAATTTCCGACCGGGAATACGCGCTCTGATAGCATGGCGAAGAAGACTTCATCCGGCACGAGACCCGGCACCGCCACAGTACGCCAGCCTGTCCGCGGCTCCAGGATGGCGTTCAATCCCTCGACGTCCGGCACGCCCGGATGCGACAGCTTCAACAGGTCGATTCCGTCGAGGAATGCCGAAACGACGCGTGTTCCGAGCAGCTCCACCTGGCGCGCGAACAACAGGTCCCAGACCGCGTGGTCGTCCCTGGTGAAGGATTCCCAACATTGTGGGACCACATAATCCTCCCATCGCTGGAGAGGCCCGTCACTGGTGATCGTGTCCTGGAGCATTTCACTTCCTTCCCTTCGGGCAACAAAAAACCCGCCGAGCGATGCTCAAGCGGGTCGAGGTTGGTCGTCTGAAGCCTAGGCGCGCGTCAGCCGGTCCCAACCTCGTCGGGATAATAATAGCTGCAAAGCGTGCGGTTGGCGTTCATCGCGGCGCGCATATGGCAGAGGCTGGCTGAACGATCAATGTCAGCGTCAGCTCGACGGCATGTTGTTCGACACGTTGTTGAACATCGTGCCCACTCTGGAACCGAGATTCGCGAAAGCCGCGTAGGCCGCGACCGCGATCAGCGAAGCGACCAACGCATATTCGATTGCGCTCGCACCGCTCTCGTTGCGTAGAAGTTGCACTAAACCACGCATGACCACTCCTTGGTTAACGGCATCGATGCCCGCATCCGGCGGTCTTCCCATCACTCTCGTCTCCGGAAGCTGCCAAATGCTTGCGAGCGATGGTTAACCGGCTAGTCGGTTGATTGCCTTTGCCAGCGCGATGTCGCGTTCCGTCACCCCACCGGAATCATGACTGGTCAGCCGGAAGTCGACCCGGTTCCAGACGCTGGTGAATTCCGGGTGGTGATCGGCCTTCTCGGCGTGCAGCGCGACGCGGGTCAGGAAACCGAACGCCTCGCTGAAATCCTTGAAGCGAATCGTGCGGGAGATCGCCTTGCCGTCCTCCTCCATCGTCCATCCGTCCGGTACGTCCATGTTTGACCTCCCTTGAAATGCCGCCGTCGCGGGGGCAGTTGGGCCGTAAAGGAGCATATTACATGGCCACCGCAGTCGAGGAAGAATCGGTCCTCGGTCTCGACAATCCGATGGGCACCGACGGCTTCGAGTTCGTCGAATATACCGCGCCCGACACCGCGCTGCTGCGCGATCTCTTCACCAAGATGGGGTTTCCCGCCGTCGCGAAGCACAAGCGCAAGGACGTGACGCTTCACCGCCAGGGTGAGATCAACTTCATCATAAACGCCGAGCCGGGCAGTTACGCCGAGCAATATGCGAGCGATCACGGTCCCAGCGCCTGCGCCATGGCCTTCCGGGTGAAAGACGCAAAGGCGGCGTTCGAGCGCGCTGTCCGGCTCGGCGCGACGCCCGTCAAGAACGACATCGCGCACGGCGAAATGGATATCCCGGCGATCGAGGGCATCGGCGGTTCGCGCCTGTTCTTCGTCGACCGCTACGGCGAAAAGGGGTCGATCTACGAGGTCGATTTCGACTTCTACCCCGATTGGCGGAAACGCATGGCCGAACTCGACAGCCGGCTCACCTACATCGACCATCTGACCCACAACGTTCATCGCGGGCGGATGGCGGTTTGGGCGGACTTCTACGAACGGCTCTTCAACTTCCGCGAGATCCGCTATTTCGACATCGAAGGGAAGCAGACCGGCCTCTTTTCGAAGGCGATGACGTCGCCCTGCGGCAAGATCCGCATCCCCTTGAACGAGAGCCAGGACGACAAGAGCCAGATCGAGGAGTTCCTCCGCGAATATAAAGGCGAAGGCATCCAGCACATCGCGCTCGGCACCTCGGACATTTACGAAGCGGTCGACATCATCTCCGCGCGCGGCATTCCGTTCCAGGACACGCCTGACACCTATTACGAGCTGCTTCCCGAGCGCATCAAAGGTCACGACGAGAGCATCCCCGAGCTCGAGAAGCGCCGGATCCTGATGGACGGCGCCCCGACCGAAGGTCAGGGCCTGCTGCTGCAGATCTTCACCCAGAACGTGATCGGCCCGATCTTCTTCGAGATCATCCAGCGCAAGGGCAACGAAGGCTTCGGAGAGGGCAATTTCAAGGCGCTGTTCGAAAGCATCGAGCTGGACCAGATGCGGCGTGGGGTGATTTGATCCATCCTTCGAGACGGGCCTTCGACGGACTTCGTCCGCTCAGTCCCCTCCTCAGGATGAGCGGGGTGGAACTGGACCTGAACCGCTCATCCTGAGGAGCCGCTGAGCGAAGTCGAAGCGGCGTCTCGAAGGACGCACAGAAATCATGACTGAAGCCTACATCTGCGACTACATCCGCACGCCGATCGGCCGCTACGGCGGTGCGCTGGCGCACGTGCGTGGCGACGATCTCGCGGCGATTCCAATCAAGGCGCTGATGGAGCGCAATTCCGGTGTGGACTGGTCCGAGCTCGACGACGTGATCCTCGGCTGCGCCAATCAGGCGGGCGAGGACAACCGCAATCTCGCGCGCATGGCGGCGCTGCTGGCGGGACTGCCGGACAGCTCAGGCGGCGTGACGCTCAATCGTTTGTGCGGCTCGGGGCTGGATGCGGTCGCCATGGCCGCTCGCGCGATCCGAGGCGGCGAAGCGGACCTGATCATCGCGGGCGGAAGCGAGAGCATGAGCCGCGCGCCATTCGTGGTTGCCAAGGCGACCAGCGCCTTCGACCGTAATGCCGAAATGTACGACACGACCATCGGCTGGCGCTTCGTCAATCCAAAGATGAAGGATGTCTATGGCGACGACACCATGCCGAGCACGGCGGAGAATGTCGCCGAGGAGTTCCAGATCAGCCGCGCCGACCAGGATGAGTTCGCGCTGCGGAGCCAGGAGAAGACCGCGAAAGCGCAGGCGAGCGGCCGCCTCGCCGCCGAGATCGTCGCCGTCGAGATACCCCAGCGAAAGAGCGATCCGATCATCGTCGAAAGGGACGAGCATCCACGCCAGACCAGCCTTGAGGCTCTTGCGAAATTGAGGCCGATCGTCCGGTCCGACGGCACGGTCACGGCGGGCAATGCGTCCGGGATCAATGACGGCGCGGCGGCAATCGTCGTCGCATCGGAGGAAGCGGCAAAACGCAACGGACTGACCCCCAGGGCCCGAATCCTCGGCGCGGCCGTCGCCGGCGTCCCGCCCCGGATTATGGGTATCGGCCCGGCGCCGGCAAGTGCGAAGCTGATGCAGCGCCTCGGCCTGAAGATCGGCGACTTCGACGTGATCGAGCTGAACGAGGCGTTCGCCGCCCAAGGCCTGGCCGTGCTTCGCCAGCTCGGCCTGCCTGACGATGCGCCGCAGGTGAACCCGAACGGCGGCGCGATTGCGCTCGGCCACCCGCTCGGCATGTCGGGCGCGCGCCTCGTGCTCACCGCGACCGAGGAGCTTCAGCGGAAGGGCGGCAAGCTCGCGCTCGCCACCATGTGCATCGGGGTCGGCCAGGGAATCGCGCTAGCCGTCGAACGGGTGTAAACTCGCCGTCATGAGCGGCGTTGCGGAAAAGACCCTCGACAAGGCGGCCATCATGGCCGTGCTGGAGAAGATTCCGGACCCGGAAATCCCGGTCCTGACGATCACCGATCTCGGCATCGTTCGCGGGATCGAAGACGATCCGCCGCGGGTCCTCATCAGCCCGACCTATACGGGTTGCCCCGCGACAGTCGCGATCGAAATGATGATCCGCGAGGCGCTCGACAGTGCCGGCTTCGGCCATGTGCATATCGAGCGCGTGCTCTTCCCGCCCTGGACGACAGACTGGATGACTGAGCGCGGGCGCGAGCGGCTGAAGGCCTATGGAATCGCGCCGCCGGACCCGTCGGCCACGGCCGAATGCCCGCTCTGCGGCTCGACCGACACGGAGGAGGTCAGCCGCTTCGGCTCAACCCCGTGCAAAGCGCAATGGCGCTGCAAATCCTGCCTGGAGCCGTTCGAGCGGTTCAAGTGCCACTGACAGGCCAGGACAGTCCCCTAGGTGACTGTCCCTCTTGAGGATCACCACTCGGCGAAGCTGCCGTCGCTAGTGCGCCACACGGGATTGCGCCAGCCATGCCGGTCCTTGTCCGCTTCGCGCACCGCAGCTTCGTCGATGTCGACGCCGAGCCCCGGTCCCTCCGGCACCGGCAGATAGCCGCCGACTGGCGTCAGCGCGTCCTTGTTGGTGCAGAAATTCAGGAGGTCGTGGCCGCCGGTGTTGTAGTGAATCCCCAGGCTGATCTCCTGGATCGCGTGGTTGGGCGTGCAGGCGGCGATCTGGAGGCAGGCGCCGAGCGCGAGCGGTCCGAGCGGGCAATGCGGCGCGACGGCAATGTCATAGGCCTCGGCCATGGCCGCGATCTTGCGCACCTCGAGGATCCCACCGGCGTGGCTGAGGTCGGGCTGGATGATGTCGACCGAGCCTTCCTCGAACACCGGCTTGAACTCCCAGCGGCCGTAAAGCCGTTCGCCGAGCGCGATCGGGGTTGAGATCAGCGAGGCGATCTCCTTGATCCCCTCGCGGTTCTCCGAGAGTAGCGGCTCCTCGATGAACAGCAGGCCCAGCGGTTCGAGCGCCTTCGCCAGTTGCTTCGCGAGCGGGCGATGGACCCGGCCGTGGAAGTCGAGGCCGACGTCCATGCCCAGACTCTGCGCCGCCTCGACCCGCTTCGCGACCTCGTCGAACAATTTGGGTGTGCCGATCCAGTTCAGTTCGGCGGTCGCGTTCATCTTCACTGCGGTGAAGCCTTGCTTCCGGCGCAGGTCGGCGGCCTCAGCGATCTCGTTTGGCCGGTCGCCGCCGATCCAGGCGTAGGACCGCACGCGGTTGCGCACCTTGCCGCCGAGCATTTGCCAAGCAGGCAGCCCCAGCGCGCGGCCCTTCAGGTCCCACAGCGCCTGTTCGAGGCCCGACAGCGCAGACATGATAACCGCGCCGCCGCGATAGAAGCCGCCGCGGTAGCCGACTTGCCAAATGTCCTCGATGTCGAACGGGTCGGTGCCGATAAACCGGTCGCGGAAGGCGTCGAACACACCGTCGACGGCTTCGGACCAGCCCTCGAGACTCGCCTCTCCCCAGCCGACGGCGCCGTCGGCGCTCTCGACGCGGACGAACAGCCAGCGCGGCGGGACGTGGAAAGTCTCGATCCTGGCGATCTTGCGGTCAGTCACGGCTCGCCTTCTTCGCCTGCGTGTCATTCGAATCGACGTCGCGTCCGGCGGCGTCCTGCTCGTCATGCTCGCTCAGCTTCTTGATCGGCACGATCAGGCAGACGCTCTGCGCCGGCAGGACGTTGCGCCAGTCGGCGATCAGCTGCTTGTAGGCGCGGCCGACGTTGCGGATCTTACGGTCTAGGTCGAACAGGCCGAGCGGGTTGACGTTGCCGTTCTGCTCGCGGAGCGCGGTATCCCAGTCGACCTGGTCGGTCAGGCTGTACCAGGTGAAGCCGACGGTCGGGATTCCGACATTGCGGAGGCGGAGGACGTTGGCCCATTCCTTCCACAGCCATTTGACCGCCTCGTCGCCGTGCGGCCCCTCCCAGAGGTTGGTCTCGGTGTGCATCACCGGCAGCCGGTAACGATTATAATATTGGCGGGTGATCTCGGCATAGCCGAAGGTTTCGCCCGCCGCGACGGTGTGGCCGTCGGCGAAGACGCGATGTTCGTTCAACTGGTAATAATCGTTGCCGAGAATGCAGTGCTGCTTCAGCCGGTGGTCGAGGAACCACTCATACTCGTCTCGGGTCATGCCGTTGTCGAGCAGGAACTGGTACATGCCGCTGTCGACCCGGCGGCCGTAATTGAGGTCGAGCGACAGGAAGCGCATCTGGTTGAGGACTTCGGCGCGGCCGATCGCGGCGGGTGAATCCGCGTGATAATATTCCGACGATTCCGACTGGATGAAGATCGCGTCGTGGCGGCGCTTGAGGATCTCGATCATCCCCATGACGTTCGCTTTGACGATGTGCTTCAGCGCGGTGACGAAGGAGCGATCGTCCTTCTTCTGCTCATTCCACCAGCCGTATTTCGCAGAGAAGATCGAGCAGATCAGCATCTCGTTGATTGGCGTGTAGAGCTGCACCCAGGGAAAGCGTTCGGCGAATTCGCCCGCATAAGCCGCGAACAGCCGCGGGAAATCGGGGTTCTGGAAATTCTCGATCCAGTCCGGCACGCCGAAATGGCAGAGGTCCACGATCGGCGTGATCTCGCGACGCCTCAAATCGGCGAAGGTGAGGTCCGTGAATTCCCAGTCGAACTTGCTCGGTCCCAGAAACGTCTTGTGGATCGGGGGTCCGTAGCGGAGGAAGTTGATGCCGATTTCCTGGACACAATCGAAATCTTCGCGCCATCGCTCATAATGACCACAAACGGCCATTTCGTCGACGCGGGTCTTGCCGTGGTTGATCGTCGGGTAGCTGTTCTCGATACCCGTCGCGAACATGAAGTTGGCGATTGTTCCGTCTCCTAACCCGCGAAGGGCAACTCCGCGATCCCCTGCACCCCCGCTTCCAGCACAAAGAGCCCGCCAGCGGAAGGTTGCATACGCAAGTCGTCTTCGGCCAGCGTCTCCCGCGCCGAGGTCACGAACAGCCGCTCCAGGTCGCGCCCGCCGAATGCGCAGCTCGACGGCTGCTGGACCGGGAGGCGGATGCTCCTGAGGCATTCGCCCGACGGCGCGAACCGCCGGACGCACCAGCCGCCCCAGAAAGCGATCCAGATGCAGCCCTCGCGATCGACCGTGATCCCGTCGGGGTGCCCGCCCTTGACGTCATGGCGGATCAGCACCCGGCGGCCGCTCGGCCGCCCCTCGGCGTCGAGATCGCGGACATAAGTGACCAGCCGCTGGGTGTCGTTGTCGTACATCGTCCGGCCGTCGGGGCTGAACGCGGGACCGTTGGAGATTCGATATTCGTCGTCCACGCGCGTGACCGTCCGGTCGGGGTCGATCCGGTAGAGAGCGCCGGTGGCGGACTTTTGCCTGTCGTCCATCGATCCGGCCCAGAAGCGGCCGGCGCGGTCGACCTTGCCGTCGTTGAAGCGGTTGTGCGGCCGGTCGCGCTCGGGATCGGCGAAAACGTCAAAACGCGCAAGGGAGAGGTCAACATCGGCAAGGCCGCGATCGGTGCCGGCGATGAACCCGCCGCTCGCCTTGGGCGCGATCGACCCGACCCGGCAGGGCGTGTCCCACTCCGTCACATTGTCGTCCTTCAGGCGAAAGACCTTCTTCCCTTTGATGTCGAGCCAGTAGAGCGACTGCTTGGAAGCAACCCAGATCGGTCCCTCGCCGAGCGTCGCCTTCATATCCGCGACGCAGCGGATTTCGACTTCATCGGTCAGTTCGTGTCCCATCTTTCACGTCGCCAATAGAGCTAAGGGCGGACCCCGGTCGCCAAGCCGCCGTTTATCCGGCAATGAACGGACGCATGGACCTAAGCGAAGGTTTCATCGCGGTCGACTGGGGTACGACCAACCGCCGTGCGTACCGCATCGACGGTTCGGGCGCATGCGCCGGCGAATTTGAGGACGATCAAGGTGTCCTTTCGGTCCCCCCGGGCGGATTTCCCGGAGCGGTCACGGAGGTGCGCGAGCGGCTCGGCGACCTGCCGCTGCTGCTCGGCGGAATGATCGGATCGAACCGCGGGTGGATCGAGGCGAAATACGTCCCCTGTCCCGCCGGAATCGAAAACCTCGCCGCGAGCCTGGTATGGCCCGGCGAGCGCGCGGCGATCGTTCCCGGCGTTTCCTATCTCGGCGAAGGCCGCGCCGACGTCATGCGCGGCGAGGAGGTGCAGCTGCTCGGCGCCGTCGCGGCGGGCGACGTGCCCGAGGATGCGATCGTCTGCCATCCGGGCACGCACAACAAATGGGTCGAGGTTCGGGAGGGCAGGATCGTCTCGTTCCGGACGGTGATGACCGGCGAATTGTTCAGCCTGTTGAAGAAGCACAGCATCCTATCCGACCTGCTCGCGGGCGGCGTCGAGCCGGGTAAGGCGTTCGGCCGCGGGGTGGAGCACGCGCTCGAACATGCCGATTTGCCGGCCGAACTTTTTGCCATCCGCGCCCGGGTTGTGCTTGGGCAGGCGCAGGCGAAGGACGCATCCTCTTATGCCAGCGGGCTGCTGATCGGTTCGGACGTCAGGATCGGGCTCTTGAGCGGCAAGCGCAGGACGGTTCATGTGATGGGCCGGCCCGACCTCACCCGCCTTTACGCGGCGGCGATTCGCATTGGCGGTTCTGACGCGATTGAACTCGACGGCGAGCGAAGCTTTCTCGACGGTATACGCAGAATTGCAGAGAGGATCGCCGCATGACCGCGAAGGAGACGATGCACCGCTATCTCGACGAATGCCCGCTAATCGCGATCGTTCGCGGGATTACCCCGGGCGAGGCGGAAGCAATCGGCGAGGCGGTGTACGAAGGCGGCATCCGGATCATCGAAGTGCCGCTGAATTCGCCCGATCCGCTGAAAAGCATCGAGCTGCTGGCGAAAAGGCTCGGCGACCGGATGCTCGTCGGCGCGGGCACGGTCGTCGATCCTGCCCAGGTCGAGCAGGTGAGGAGCGCCGGCGGACGCCTCATCGTCGCGCCCAACGCGGACACAAGGGTGATCGCCGCGGCGGTCGATGCGGGGATCGATGCGGGGATGGTCTCCTGCCCCGGCTATTTCACGCCATCCGAAGCCTTCGCGGCGCTCAACGCCGGCGCCACCGTGCTGAAGCTCTTTCCGGCGGAGGGTGCCGATCCGGGCGTGCTCAAGGCCCATCTCGCGATTCTCCCGAAAGACACGAATGTGCTGATCGTCGGCGGGATCAACCCCGACAATATGCGGCCTTGGCTCGATGCTGGAGCGACGGGGTTCGGCCTCGGGTCAGGCCTCTACAAGCCCGGCCAATCCGCCGCCGACACGGTCGGCAAGGCGCGCGCCTATGTCGCGGGTGTCCGGGCGTGAAACCGATCAAAATCGCGATCATCGGCTACGGCAAGATCGCCCACGACCAGCACGTTCCCTCGATCCGGGCCAATCCGCGCTACGAGCTCGTCGCGACCTCGAGCCGGTCGAGCCAGGGGCTCGAACGGAAATTCACCAACTGGCGCGAGCTGATCGACAGCGTTGAGGGTCTCGAGGCTGTGGCGATCACCACCCCGCCGGAGCCGCGATACGAGATTGCGCGGGAGTGCCTTCGTGCAGGGCTCCATTGCCTGCTCGAAAAGCCGCCGACGAGTGGCCTGGCCGAGATCGCCGACCTCGCCTGCCTCGCCGAGGCGCAAAAGCGCACTTTGTTCACGACCTGGCACGCGCAGCATCATTCCACCGTCAAGGCCGCCGCCGAGGCGCTCGCTGGCAAGCGAATCGCGAAGATGGCGATCCGCTGGCACGAGGACGTGCACAAATGGCACCCCGGCCAGAAGTGGATCTGGCAGCCCGGCGGGTTCGGGGTGTTCGATCCCGGAATCAACGCTTTCTCGATCGCGACGAAGATCTTTCCCGGCGGGCTGTTCGTGAAGTCGGCCGAGCTAGTCGTGCCGGCCAATGCGCAAACACCCATCGCCGCCGAGATCGAATTTTTCAGCCCGGAGGCGGACGGGCCAATGACCGCCAGCCTCGACTGGCGCCGCGCCGAGGGCGAGGAATGGACGATCGAAGTCGAGACCGCGGACGGGACGAAGGTGCGCCTGGAAGACGGCGGTGCGAGCCTTCTCCTTAACGGAGACCGTCAGGCGGACTCCGGAGCGGGCGAATATCCAGACATCTATCGGACCTTCATCGACCTGATCGACAAGCGCCAAAGTCTCGTCGATGTCGCGCCTCTGCGGCTCGTGGCCGATTGCCTGCTCGTCGGCGGCCGGCGCGAGGTCGAGCCCGTCGCCATGTGATGGAGCAAGTTCGCGCACGAGGCATTGAACCGCCAAAGGCCGGGACGCACGCGTAACGAAAACAGCAGTTCCGGCCGCGGGAAAGCGACGTGCCGGAAACAACCACTGACGAACTCAGCCAGGCCGACGAGGCATTCGCCGGCAATCGGCTGCTATCGACCTTTCCGGCGGAAGCGCGCGCGCTGATCGAACCCTTCGGCGCGCTTGTCGAGCTTGCGCCCGGGCAAATCGTGTTGGCCCGCGGCGAGATGGTGAGGTCGAGTCTGTTCCCGGTCGGGCCGACGATCGTCTCGCTGGTGGTCGAACTCACCGGCGGTCGGTCGATCGAGGTCGCGTCGATCGGCAAGGGCGGCGCCGTTGGCGGAATCGTCAGCTGCGGAAGCTTGCCGGTCTTCGCCCGCGCCGAGGTGCTGGTAGGCGGGCCGGCATTCAGTGTGCCGATGGACGCGCTGGAGGATGCGAAGAACCGCTCGACGTTCATCGCCAATCTGTTCTGCCGCTATTCGGACTATCTGCTATCGCAGGTGATGGAATCGGTCGCGTGCAACGCGTTCCACTCGATCACCGAACGCGCCGCCCGCTGGCTGCTGCACGTTCAGGACCGCGTGGGCGACCAGATCGAGCTGACGCAGGAGGCGCTTGCCGGACTGCTCGGCGTTCAACGGACGACCGTGAACGCGGTGGTGAAGGACCTATCGGCCGAAGGGCTGATCGCGACAGGACGCGGCAGGGTGCGGGTGACAGATCGCGCGGGATTAAGGCGTCGCGCCTGCGAATGCTACGAGCTGCTGCTGGATCATTATGACGCGGTGATCGGCTCCAGCGGCCGAGGTCGCCTGATCAGACGTTGAGCTTCCAGCGTAGCGTTTCGCCTGCGTGGAACGGGATCAGCTCGATGTCGCCCGCCTCGATCCGCTCCGGGACCCGGACGTCTGTCCGCTCGAGCGTGATGGTGCCGTCGTTCGGCGGAAGGCCGTAGAAGCGCGGGCCGTTTTCCGACGCGAACGTCTCCAGCCTGTCCAACGCACCGTCCTCGTCGAACACCTGCGCATAGCTTTCGAGCGCGAAGGGCGCGTTGAAGATGCCGGCGCAGCCGCACGCGGATTCCTTGGCCTCGCGCGCGTGCGGCGCGCTGTCGGTGCCGAGGAAGAATTTGGGAGAGCCCGACGTCGCCGCCTTTCGGATAGCGAGCCGATGCTCTTCGCGCTTGGCGACCGGGAGGCAATAAACGTGGGGCCGGAGGCCGCCGGCGAAGAGCGCATTGCGGGTGATGACCAGATGCTGCGGCGTGATCGTCGCAGCGATATTCTCGCCGCTCGCGAGCACGAACTCGACGGCGTTCTGCGTGGTGATGTGCTCGAAGACGATCTTGAGCTGGGGGAAGTCGCGCGTGAGGGGCAGGAGCACGCGTTCGATGAATATGGCCTCGCGGTCGAACACATCGACGCGGGGATCGGTGACTTCGCCGTGGACGCAGAGCACCATGCCGATCCGCTGCATTCGTTCGAGCGCGGGATGGACGTTGCGGATGTCGGTGACACCGAACGCCGAATTGGTGGTGGCGTTCGCAGGGTAGAGCTTGGCTGCGACCCATGCGCCTTCCTCGAAACCGCGGGCGGTTTCGTCCGGGTCGGCTTCGTCGGTCAGATAGCAGGTCATAAGCGGCGTGAAGCCGGGTCCCGCCGCCTCAACGATCCGCTGTCGATAGGCGTTCGCCGCTTCCACCGTCGCGACCGGCGGAACGAGGTTAGGCATGACGATGGCGCGCGCGAACTGCCGGGCCGTGAAGGGCGCGACCGCGCGCAGCATCTCGCCGTCGCGCAGGTGGACGTGCCAGTCGTCCGGGCGGCGGATGGTGAGACGGTCGGTCACTGAGGAAGGCTCTGTGCTTCACTATCGCCCTCCCTGCAAGGGAGGGGGCTGAGGGCTGGGTGCTTCTGAAGCGGCTCGATGCCGCTGAAGGAGCGGTTCGCAGGCATTGAGCCCGCTCACGCGCACCCACACCCAGCCCCTCCCTTGCAGGGAGGGGAGCGGCGTCGCATCTGTCCCTCATGGCCGTTACCACCCTGACCGACCGAGCCGTGATTCGTCTTTCCGGCGAGGACGTGCGGGGGTTTGTGCAAGGGTTGGTGACGAGCGACGTTACCGGCGAGCTTCCCGTGTGGACAGGAGTGCTCACCCCGCAGGGGAAATGCCTGTTCGATTTCCTGATCTGGTCGGACGGCGACGATCTGCTGCTTGATTGCGAAGCCGATGCGATCGACGATCTGGCGAAGCGGCTGTCGATCTATCGGCTTCGGCGGAAGCTTGAGATTTCGTGCGACGATGCGCTTGCCGTGCATTGGTCGCCCGACGGCAGCGATGGCGATGCCGATCCCCGACTGCCCGAGCTTGGCCGCCGCTGGCTTGGGACAGCGGATGAGCCCGCGAGCGGCTGGCTCGAGCATCGCCTCCGTCTCGGCGTGTGCGAAGGGCGGGCGGAGCTCGCCGATCTTCTCTGGCTCGAGTGCAATGCGGCCGAGCTCAACGGAGTCAGCTTCACCAAGGGCTGTTTCGTCGGCCAGGAAAATACCGCGCGCATGAACTGGCGGCAGAAGATCAACCGGCGGCTGGTCGTCGTCCCGACGAGCGAGCCCGGCCCCAGATCGCGGATATTCTACGAACGGTTCGGCCTCTCGGTTGAGCACCGTCGCATAGATGACCTAGACGGGGCCATCATTCCCAAGTGGCTGGAGCCGGCGCTGGCGCCTGTCCACTCCTGACCAGGAGCCGCGTCTTAGTCATGAAGCCATTGTCTCTCCTCGCCGCGTCCGTTGCCCTTTGCCTTGCCGTGCCAGCCGCCGCCGCACCCGCCAATGCCGATTCGGCTGTCAGCCGGATCGTCGCGAGCCAGCCCTTCAAGACCGCTGCCGCCGCGCTCGATTCGGGGCACGATCAGTGGGTGAGCGACATCATTGCCATCACGCAAATCCCCGCTCCGCCGTTCAAGGAGGAAGTTCGCGCCAAGGCCTTTGCCGACATGCTCCGCAAGCGCGGGCTCGACCCGACGATCGACGAGGCGGGCAACGTGATTGCGCTGCGAAAGGGCAGCGAGGCGGGACCGGCGGTCGTCGTCTCCGCTCACCTCGACACGGTCTTTCCGGAAGGAACGGACGTCACCGTCAAACGCGACGGCACGAAGCTGATGGCGCCAGGCGTCGGCGACGACAGCGCCGGGCTCGCCACTTTGCTTGCGCTCCTCGACGCGATCAACGCGGGCAAGGTGCGGACCAGGAGCGACATTTTGTTCGTCGGCACCGTCGGCGAGGAAGGGCGCGGCGATCTTCGCGGGGTGCGTCAATTGTTCAACAAGGGCGCCTGGAAAGGGAAGATTCGCGCCTTCTTCTCATTGGACGGCGGCGGCCTCGACGGGATGACCACAGGCGCGACCGGCTCCAAGCGTTATCGCGTCACCTTCAAGGGGCCCGGCGGCCACAGCTACGGCGCGTTCGGGATCGTCAATCCGATGGTGGCACTCGGAAGCACCGTCACGGACCTCTACAAGCTTAAGGTCCCGTCCGATCCGAAGACGACCTACAGCGCCAGCGTTGTCGGCGGCGGAACGTCGGTCAACGCGATCCCGGCGGAGGTCTGGCTCGACGTCGACATGCGCTCGGCAAGCGCCGGGGAGCTGGCGACGCTCGAAAAGCAATTCCTCGCGATCGTACCGAATGCCGTCGAGGCGGAGAACGCCGCCCGCTCGACCAAGGCCGGCAAGATCTCCGCCCAGCTTCAACCGATCGGCGACAGGCCCGCCGGCCATACCGACCCGAACGCCGACATCATCCGCTTTGCCGAGGCCGCCTATCGCGCGGAGGGGCTGACGGTGCAGAAGGGCACGTCGTCGACCGACTCCAACATCCCCATGAGCCTCGGCATCCCGGCGATCACCATGTCGCGGATCGCCGCGGGCGGGCGAGCGCACGCTCCGGACGAATGGATCGACGTCGCCAAGGCGCCGAACGTCAAGCTGAAGCGGATCCTTCTGGCGACCATCCTGGCGACGGCGGGGATGCGCTAGCCGAGCACGGCGTAGGCGCGCACCGGGAAGCTTCCCATGCCGCGTACCTTCGGCGGCACGGCGGAGAAGCGGAAGCCCGAGTCGGGAAGCTGGCCGAGGCCGGTCATATGCTCGCAGATCGGGATATCCGCGCCGAGCAGCGTCGTGTGCACCGGCCGCGCGCGCTGGCGCGTATCGTCGATATTGTTGCTGTCGATTCCGACCAGCGCGGCGCCGTTTTCGACCAGCCAGTCCGCGGCGGCCGAGGTCAGGAACGAATGCGCTTCGCCGTAGCGGTCGGTGCGCCAGTGCCGGTCCCAGCCGGTGTGGACCAGCACCGCCTGTCCGCCGACGTCCAGGCCTTCGAATGCGCTGAGGTCCACGGCGATCGCCGTCTCCCACGGCTGGCGGACGACTAGCCCGGGGAGGTCGGCGAGCGAGGGCAGCGGGAGGTCGGCGAGGTCCTTGCCCTCGGCGTAGCGGTGGAACGGCGCGTCGACATAGGTGCCGGTGTTGGCGACCATGTCGATCCGGCCGATGTGGAAGGTCGCGCCGTCGTCATAGTTCGCGGCACTATCCTCGCGCGTCCAGAAGTCGCAGATGTGCGGCGGCGGAAGGCCGGCGTAGGTCGTCATGCCATGCTCGATCACATGGCTGAGGTCGACGATCCTTTTTTCTTCCACAATCGCCACAATGCCACGGCGGCGAACAGCATCCAAACCACATTGAGCGCGGCCGAGGGCAGCGCTCCATGCCACCAGCCGTTAACGATGAATCCCGCTGCGCCGAACAGGTTCAGCGCCTGGAACGAGAGCGACTGGCCGGTCACTTTCCCGATGGTGACCAGGACGTAGGCAAGCAGGATCAGCGCCGCGCCGCCCCAGCCGGCGATTTCCACCAGCCATTGAGTAAGGGTCATGAGCTCGCTTCGCCTTGGGCGCGCCGGTAGAGGGTGCCGCCGAGCGCGGCCGCCGCCATTCCCGGCACGGACAGGATCAGGAGAAAGATGATTCCGAGCGGCAACAGGCCGAGGCCGCTCCCGGTGACGATCACCATGACCGGCAGCTGGGCGAGCATCACCATCATCGGCCAGCGCCAGGTCCGGCGCGGGAAGGTGTAGCCGAGGATTCCGCAAAGGACGTAGGCGGCCGGCAGATAGATCAGCCAGTAATCCCCCGTGTCCCATGGCTCGCGACCGCCGGAAAGCAGCGTCGCGATGAGCCAAATGATTGTCCCGCTGGCGAATGACGCGAGCCATCCAGCGCCCGCGTTCACGCCGCCGCGAGCCTCCGGATCACATAATGGAGGATTCCGCCGGCGTTGAAATATGCGAGCTCGTTGAACGTATCGATCCGGCAGCGGGCGGAGAAGGTGAGCTGCGTGCCGTCGTCGCGCTCGATCGACACTTCGACATCCTGCCGGGGCTTTAGCGATGCAAGACCAGTGATCGTATATTTCTCGGCGCCGGTGAGGCCGAGGCTCTCGGCATTTTCGCCATCGTGGAACTGGAGCGGGAGGACGCCCATGCCGACGAGGTTCGAGCGGTGGATTCGCTCGAAGCTCTCGGCGATCACGGCGCCGACGCCGAGCAGGATGGTGCCCTTGGCGGCCCAGTCGCGCGAGCTGCCGGTGCCATATTCCTTGCCGGCGATGACGACGAGCGGGCGCTTGTCCTGGCTGTAGAGCATCGCCGCGTCGTAGATCGGCATGATCTCGCCGGTCGGCGCGTAGCGGGTGAAGCCGCCCTCGACGTCGGACAGCATGCGGTTGCGGATGCGGATGTTGGCGAACGTGCCGCGCATCATCACTTCATGATTGCCGCGGCGCGAACCGTAGCTGTTGAACTCGCCGCGTGTGACCCCGTGCTCAAGCAGATAGCGGCCAGCCGGGCTGTCGGGCTTGATCGCTCCGGCGGGCGAGATGTGGTCGGTGGTGATCGAATCGCCGAAGATCGCCAGCGGCCGCGCACGCTCGATGTCCGCGGGCGGCGTGGGCTCCATGGTCATGCCGGTAAAATAGGGTGGGTTCTGGATGTAGGTGGAGAGCGCGGGCCAGCTATAGGTGTCGCCGCCAGTGACCTCGATCGCCCGCCAGCGATCGTCGCCCTTGTAAACATCGGCGTAGCGGCGGCGGAACATCGCCGAATGGACGTGCGCGTCGATGAGCGCGCGGATTTCTTCGTTGGTCGGCCAGATGTCCTTGAGATAGACCGGCTCCCCGTTGAATGCGGTGCCGAGTGGCTCGTCGATCATGTCGGAGCGGACGGTGCCCTTCAACGCATAAGCGACGACCAGCGGCGGCGAGGCGAGGTAATTGGCGCGGCAGTCGGGCGACACCCTGCCCTCGAAATTGCGGTTGCCCGAGAGCACGCTGACCGCGACCAAATCCTTCTCGTTGACCGCCTTGCCGATCGCTTCCGGAAGCGGGCCCGAATTGCCGATGCAGGTGGTGCAGCCGTAGCCGACGAGGTCGAAGCCCAGAGCGTTCAGATCGTCGCTGAGGCCGCTCTCGTTGAGGTAATCGGTGACCACCTGGCTTCCCGGTGCGAGGCTGGTTTTCACCCACGGCTTCACCTGCAGGCCCTTCGCGCGTGCCTTGCGGGCGACGAGGCCGGCCCCGATCAGCACCGACGGGTTGGACGTATTGGTGCAGCTGGTGATCGCGGCGATCACCACGTCGCCGTTTCCGATCTGGAAATCCTCGCCCTCGACTTCGACGCGGGGGTCGTTCGCCTTGTGATAGACGGTATCGAGATCGCCGTTGAACTGCTCGTCGACCTCGCTCAGCAGCACCCGGTCCTGCGGCCGCTTGGGGCCGGCGAGCGACGGCTCGATCGTGCCCATGTCGAGCTCGAGCGTGTCGGTGAACGAAGGCTCGGGCGAGCTGGAATCGCGCCACAGGCCCTGCGCCTGTGTGTAGGCGCGCACGAGGGCGATCTGCTCTTCCTCGCGGCCGGTGAGCCGCAGATAGTCGATCGTCCGCTCGTCGATCGGGAAAAAGCCGCAGGTCGCGCCATATTCGGGCGCCATGTTGGCGATCGTTGCGCGGTCGGCGAGCGGCAGGTTGGCGAGGCCGGGCCCGTAGAATTCGACGAACCGGCCGACCACGCCCTTTTGGCGGAGCATCTGGGTGACGGTCAGCACGAGATCGGTGGCGGTAATGCCCTCGCGGAGTTCTCCGTCGAGGCGGAAACCCACGACCTCGGGGATGAGCATCGACACCGGCTGGCCGAGCATCGCCGCTTCGGCCTCGATTCCTCCGACGCCCCAGCCGAGCACTCCGAGGCCGTTGACCATCGTCGTGTGGCTGTCGGTCCCAACCAGGGTGTCGGGGTAGGCGACCGTCTCGCCGTTCTGATCCTCGCCGCTCCACACGCAGCGGGCGATATGTTCGAGATTCACCTGGTGGCAGATGCCGGTGCCGGGCGGAACGACCTGAAAATTATCGAACGCCGCCGCGCCCCACTTCAGGAACTCGTAGCGCTCGCCGTTCCGGTGATATTCGAACTCGACGTTCTTCTCGAATGCCTTGGGCGTGCCGAATTCGTCGACCATCACGCTGTGGTCGATGATGAGGTGCACCGGTACCAGTGGGTTGATCTTCTGCGGATCGCCGCCGAGCCTGGCCATCGCATCGCGCATCGCGGCCAGGTCGACGACCGCGGGCACGCCGGTGAAATCCTGCATCAGAACTCGCGCCGGACGGTACTGGATCTCACGGTTGATCCGCCGCTCCTTCAACCAGTCGACCATCGCCTGGAGGTCGTCGCGCGTGACCGTCTCGCCATCCTCGAAACGCAGCAAATTCTCGAGCAGGACCTTCATCGAGAAGGGCAGTAGCGACACGTCGCCGAGCGCCGCGCCGGCTCTCTCCAGCGAATAATAATCGTAGGTTTTGCCATCGACTTTTAGGGTCGAGCGGGTTTTCAGGCTGTCCTGGCCAGTGGGAATCATTGCGGTCCTCGGGTCTCGGTCGGCGCGCGGTGGGAAGTGCGCCGGATTGGGGCATGCGTGCCTTAGCAATCCGGTTCAACGCCCGCAAATGAGCGGGGGTCCGCCCCCGAATGCGGTGAATGGAACAGCCGTCACGATGGGACGCGGACGGCCCTCTCGCGATTATTACCGGTGGTGGTTAAATGCAGAATATATGACGCACGACAGCGAATATTTCCGCCGCCGCGCCGCCGAAGCGCGTGCGGCCGCCCATGCGAAGGGCGAAGAATATACGACAGCCGTCGCTGGCGACCTCGCGCTCGCTTATGCGGCGCTGGCGCGCCGGGAAGCGACGCAGCTCGATGAGGAGCAACCGGCTCCGATCATGGAGCTGAGCGGACCGGAGCCCGCCTAGATCTTCGCGCCACCGCAATTGCGCGAAACTCAGATCCAGCCACGCCTCTTGAAATAAAGATACGGACCCACAGCGCTCGCGAACATGACCGCGAGCGAGATCGGATAGCCGTAGCGCCAGTCGAGCTCCGGCATGTAGTGGAAGTTCATGCCGAAGATTCCGGCGATGAGCGTCGGCGGCAGGAACACGACCGCCGCCCAGGAGAAAAGCTTCATCGCCGCGTTCTGCTCGATGCTGATAAGCCCGAGCGACGCATCGAGAAGAAACATGAGATTGTCGGAGAGAAAGCTCGCATGCTCGCTCAGCGAGGTGACGTCGGCGGTGAGGCTCGCGACATGGTGCCTGGCCTCGGTTTGCGCCTCCTCGTGAATCAGGTTCGATCCAGCGAGAAAGCTCAGCATCCTTAATGTGCTGACGGCTGAATAGCGGATCTTGCTCAGCAAGGTCTGGGTGCGCCCGATATTGGTCAACAGCGCCGTCAGCTTCTCCGCGGGGATTCGCCGGCTGTCCTGCTGCTCCTGGAAAATCTCCTGCGATAGATGCTCCATGGTTGCCGCAACCTGCTCGATCTCGTCGGCGAGCCGGTCGATGATGGTCTCGAGCAGCCGCACCAGCGCCGTCGGACCGTCGCGCACCATCTCGGGCTCGCGTCGCGCGTGATTCTCGAATGTCCGCACCGGCTTCGGAGTGGCGTAGCGGATCGTCACGAGCCGGTTGTCTGCGAGCACGAAGCCAAGCGGGGTCGTCGATGGCAGATGTTCCTCGACGCCCCGAAGGGCGCTGATCGTCATGTAGAGCGCGCCATTCTTTTCATAGAGACGGCTGGACGGCTCGATCTCCGCCATCTCGGCCTGAGTCGGGACATTGACGGTGATGCAGCGCTCGACCAGCCGCTCCTCCTCGTGCGTCGGCTCTTCGAGGTCGATCCACGTCGCTTCGTCCGGGATTCGATCGGTCTTCGCATCGATGATGCGTCCGTCGCAGCCGGGTCCGTACACGCGCAGCATGGGGCCGGGTGATCATCCGAACAGGCGATCTTTGCAAGCGTGCCCGTCATTGCGAGCGCCGCAGGCACGCGGCAATCCAGTGGCCGGCGATGCTGGATTGCTTCGTCGCTTCGCTTCTCGCAATGACGGCCAATGAACCGAACGCGCTGCGCGATCGCAGCTATCATCATCGTCGCGGGAGCGGCGGCGATCCTGCTGGCGATGGGGCGCAACCCGATCTGCACCTGTGGCACGATCGACCTGTGGGTGGGCGCGCGCGACAGTCCGAAGACGAGCCAGATGCTCGCCGACTGGTACAGCCTCAGCCATATCGTCCACGGCCTTTTGTTCTTCGCCTTGCTGTGGCTCGTCGCCCGCCGCTGGAGCGTCGGAACGCGCTTTCTCGCCGCGCTCCTGGTCGAATCCCTCTGGGAAGTGATCGAGAACACGCCGCTGGTGATCGACCGTTATCGCGAGACGACGGCGGCGCTGGGCTACAGCGGGGACAGCGTCATCAATTCGGTTTCCGACATCCTGATGATGTGCATCGGCTTTCTCGCGGCTCGCAAGCTGCCCGTCTGGGCGTCATTGCTGCTCCTCGTGGTGCTCGAGATCGTCCCGCTCTTCGTCATCCGCGACAATCTCGCACTGAACATCATCAACCTCATCGCGCCCAATGCGGCGATCGCCGCCTGGCAAGCGGGATGAGGCGGCACGTTTCCGCCGCGAGAGCATTGGTGACGCTGCACGCTAAGGAGAAGCCGGTGAAGCGCGCAATCCACCTGTGTCCGGTCCTGCTCCTTCTCGCCGCCCCCGCCGCAGCGCATGCCGGCGAGCTGTTCGGCGGGCTTTACGTCCATGACGTCAGAACGCCGCTGACCTTGAGCGGAATCGAGGAGGGCGTCGACGTTCAGCTTGGCTATCGCGGCGGGCGCATCGGGCATACGCCGCTTCAGCCGTACATCTTCGGCGCGGTAAACAGCGCGGGAGAGACGGATTATGCGGCGGTCGGCATTTCCGCAAAATTCGGGCATCGGATATTCATCCGGCCGGGCCTCGGCATCGCAATCCACGACGGCTCCGCGGGCAAGTTCTTCCGGACCGACAAGATCGCCTTCGGAAGCCGGGTGCTCTTCGAGCCCGAGCTAGGAATCGGCACCGAGATCAACGATCGGCTCAGCGTCGAGGCGAGTTGGGTACACATGAGCCACGCTCAGCTGTTTGGCGGCGAAAATCCGGGGATCGACAATCTGGGCGTGCGATTGACGCTGAAGTTATGAGACTGCGCTAGTCCCCTCGTTGCAAGGGAGGGGAGTCTGTTATCGCCCGACCATCGTCTCCGGCTTCACCACGCGGTCGAACGTGGCTTCGTCGACCAGCCCGAGTTCCAGTCCCGCCTCCTTCAGCGTCTTGCCGGTCTTGTGGGCATGCTTGGCGATGGCCGAGGCGTTGTCGTAGCCGATCTCGGGCGCGAGCGCGGTGACCAGCATCAGCGAGCGGTTCACCAGCTCGGCGATGCGCTCGACGTTGGGCTCGGCCCCGTCGAGCATTCGTGTCGTGAAGCTTTCCATACCGGTCGAGAGCAGGTTGATCGAGCGGATGACGTTGGCACCGATCAGCGGCTTGAACACGTTGAGTTCGAGATGACCCTGGAGTCCGCCGACGGTCACGGCGACATGATTGCCCATCACCTGGGCGGCGACCATCGTCAGCATTTCGGCCTGGGTAGGATTGACCTTGCCCGGCATGATCGAGCTTCCGGGCTCGTTCTCGGGGAGCTTGAGCTCACCGAAGCCGCAGCGCGGGCCCGATCCCATCAGCCGGATGTCGTTGGCGATCTTGGTCAGCGCGACCGCCATCGTGTTCAGGACGCCGGACAACTCGACGAGGGTGTCGTGCGCGGCGAGCTCGGCGAACTTGTTGGGCGCCGAGGTGAACGGCAGCTGCGTGAGCTTCGAGATTTCCTTCGCGAATGCCTCGGCGAAACCCTTCGGCGTGTTGAGCCCGGTGCCGACCGCGGTGCCGCCTTGCGCCAGGCGCATGAGGCGCGGGAGGACGGATTCGACCCGCGCGATGCAGTCCTCGATCTGCGCCGCGTAGCCGGAAAATTCCTGCCCGAGGGTCAGCGGGGTCGCGTCCTGCAGATGGGTGCGGCCGATCTTCACGATTGAATCCCATTTCCTCGCCTGCTCGGAGAGTCGCTCGTGCATGTGCCTGAGCGCCGGGAGCAGCTCCGTATGCACCGCCCGGGCGGCGGCAACGTGCATGGCGGTCGGGAAGCTGTCGTTCGACGACTGGCTCTTGTTCACATGGTCGTTGGGATGGACGGGCGCCTTGCCGCCGCGCTTGCCGGTCAGGATCTCGTTGGCCCGGGCGGCGATCACCTCGTTGGCGTTCATGTTCGACTGGGTACCTGAGCCGGTCTGCCAGATGACGAGCGGGAACTGGCTGTCGAGGTCGCCGCGGGCGACCTCGCCCGCCGCCTGCTGGATTGCTTCGGCGATTTGCGGGTCGAGCCCGCCGATGCGGGCGTTCACCCGGGCCGCCGCCTGCTTGATGAAGCCGAGGGCATGAACGATTTCGAGCGGCATCTGCTCGCGCGGGCCGAACGGGAAATTCTCGACCGACCTTTCGGTCTGCGCGCCCCAATAAGCGTCGGCCGGGACGTCGATCGGTCCGAAGCTGTCGCTTTCGGTACGGGTGTCGCTGGGCATTGGTGACCTCTTGAATCGTCATCCCCGCGAAAGCGGGGATCCGCCTTCTTTGCGTCCGTCAGTAGAAAAGGTGGACCCCGGGTCAAGCCCGGGGTGACGAGCTTAAACGCTCGTCACTTTTTCCGCGTGAAGTCCACGCTGACCACGTTGGAGCCGTCCTCTTTCGCCTGCTCCGCCTCGGGTGTGTCATTCTCCGCTGCCTCATGCTCCTCGCACGGCGCCTCGGCGGCATTGGCGTGGAAGGTGAGCGCGAAATCGACCGCGGGATCGTGGAACTGCGTGACCGCCGCGAACGGCACGTGGAGATTCGCGGGGACCCCGCCGAACGACAGGCCGACCGAGAAATTGTCCTCCTCGACCTTGAGGTCCCAGAAGCGGTGCTGGATGACGATCGTCATTTCGTCGGGGAAGCGTTCGAGCAGATGCTTGGGGATCGAAACGCCCGGCATCCGGGTCTTGAATGTGATGTAGAAATGATGCTCGCCGGGAAGGCCGCCCGAAGCCTCGATCTCGCCGAGCACGCGCCCGACGACGGCCCGAAGCGCGTCCTGCACGATCTCGTCATAGGGGATCATGCTCTCGGGGGTCTCGTCGCCCATGTCTTTGTGGTAGCGGGCGATTAAGTCCGGTCAAGCGGAGTCAGCAATGCCGATCGACGCAACCCAGCCCTACGACGAGAGCAACATCTTCGCGCGGATCCTCCGCGGCGAGCTGCCGTGCGACAAGGTCTATGAGGACGAGCATGCGCTCGCGTTCCGCGACATTCATCCGCTCGCGCCCACTCATATCCTCGTGATTCCGAAGGGATCGTACGTCTCGTGGGATGATTTTTCGGAGAAGGCGTCCGACACCGAGATCGCCGCCGTCGTGCGGGCGACGGGGAAAATCGCCCGTGACGCCGGCCTCGTCGCGCCAGGCTATCGCGTCCTTGCCAACGTCGGACCGGATTCGGGTCAGGAGGTCGCGCACCTCCATCTCCACATCTTCGGAGGCCGCGCACTGGGGCCGATGCTTGCGCGCTGACCGCTCTTTGCAGAAACGGGATTGCCCTCACGCGGGCAGCCGTTAGGTTCCGCGCCACGAAACAGTCTTTGGCGAGGGGAGTAGAATGGCAACCGTAGCACCGAAGGGAGGCCTGTTGGGGCGCGTCAAGCCGCTCGATGCAATCCTCGCCACCGCCGAGAAGAAGGCCCTGAGGCGCACGCTCGGCGCGTTCCAGCTGACCATGCTGGGCATCGGCGCGGTCATCGGAACCGGCATTTTCGTGCTGACCGCCGAGGCGGCGCAGAAGGCGGGCCCGGCGATGATGATCAGCTTCGTGATCGCCGGCTCGGTGTGCGCGGTCGCCGCTCTCTGCTATGCGGAGCTGTCGTCGATGGTGCCGGTATCCGGCTCCGCTTACACTTACACCTACGCGGTCATGGGCGAGATCCTCGCCTGGATGGTGGGCTGGGCGCTGATCCTCGAATATGCGGTGGGGGCAAGCGCGGTGGCCGTGGGATGGTCGGGTTATTTCGTCGGGCTTCTGAAAAGCTGGGGCATCGGTTTCCCGCTCGCGCTCGCGGTCGGGCCGAGTCAGGGCGGCTTCATCAACCTCCCGGCCGTCGTCATTTCGCTCCTCGTCACGGGCCTGCTGATTATCGGAACGAAGGAAAGCGCGCGAGTGACTTCCGCGCTGGTGCTCGTGAAGGTCGCCGCCCTCTCGGTCTTCGTCATCCTCACCTTCCCGGTCCTCAACGGGGCGCATTTCGAGCCCTTCATCCCCAACGGCTGGGGGACCTACGGCGTGGTCGGCGCGGCCGCCTCGATCTTCTTCGCCTATGTCGGCTTCGACGCGGTTTCGACCGCCGCCGAGGAGACCGTCAATCCGCAGCGCAACATTCCGATCGGGCTCATCGGAAGCCTGCTCTTCTGCACCATTTTCTACCTTTTGGTGGCAGCGGGCGCGATCGGCGCGATCGGCGCCGAGCCGGTGCGCAACGCGGCCGGTCAGGTCCTGCCCCCGGGTTCCGCGGAGATGGCCGCGCAGTGCCAGGCAATCATCTCTGGCGGCGCAGCCGAGCCGCTGGTCTGCTCCAAGGAAGCGCTCGCCCATGTGCTGCGCTCGATCGGCTACGAGCGAGTCGGCGATTTCATGGGAATCGCCGCCTTCGTCGCCTTGCCGTCGGTGGTGCTGATGATGATGTTCGGCCAGACCCGCATCTTCTTCGTCATGGCGCGGGATGGATTGCTCCCGGAAAAGCTGTCGGAGGTCCACCCGAAGTTCCAAACGCCGCATATTGTGACAGCGTTCACCGGAATCGTCGTGACTTTGGCCGCCGCTTTCCTCCCGGTGGGCAAGCTCGCCGATTATTCCAACTCGGGCACCTTGTTCGCTTTCGCCATGGTCGCGCTGGCGGTGATGGTCCTGCGCCGCACCGACCCCAGCCGGCACCGCCCATTCCGCACGCCCGCGGTGATGATCATCGCGCCGCTGGCGATCGTCGGCTGCATCGGCCTGTACCTGAACCTGCCGTTCGTCGCGAAGATGGTGCTGATCGTCTGGGGCGCGATCGGTCTGCTGATCTACTTCGCTTACTCGCGCCGCCGGAGTCACGTCGGCCGCGGAATCGTCGAGGTGGTGCCGGATCCGAACCTGCAGCCGGAGCTCGCCAAAAGGCCCTGAGCGGAAGTGGGGCTCAGGCGAGCCCGCGGCGTTCGCGAAGCGCCATCAGGATGGTCATGATCGCCATGCCGATGAGGACCAAGGCGCCGGCCTGAACCACGTCCGCGCCGGGGCGGCCGATGTGGCGCTCGGCGATGCTGTTCCCGGCGGAAGCGACGATCAGCATCGAGATCGAAAGGCTGATCCAGATCGGCCGCCGCCGGCCGGCGGAGCGCGCGAACAGCGCCGATCCGGCCGCGACTAGAAACGCTGCTGCCTCGACCGCAAGCATGACGATGATGATGGCTTTCATGACTATCTCCCCTCGTCCCCGGGGAAGGTGACACGCGCGCGCCTGACGCGCAATTGGTCAGAGCAGGTTGGCGGCCAGAGCCTTCAGATCGATCTCGGGACGCGCGCCGTAATGCTGGATCACTTCGGCTGCGCAGACCGCGCCGAGCTTCAGCGAGCGTTCGAGGCCGAGCCCACGCGCTTCGCCGGCGAGGAAGCCCGCGGCGAACAGATCGCCCGCGCCTGTGGTATCGACGAGCTGCCGGATCGGCTCGGCGGGAACTTCGGCGCGGTCTTGGCCGGATAAAGCGAAGGCACCCCTCTCGCTGCGCGTCACGACCACCGTCGGCACCTTCGCGGCGACGGTCAGCGCGGCCTCCTCGACGCTCTCATGCTCGGCGAGGCTCATGATTTCGCCTTCGTTGGCGAACAATATGTCGATCCGGTCCTGCTCGAATAGCGACCATAGTCCCTGCCGGTGCCGGTCGACGACGAAGCTGTCCGACAGGGTGAAGGCGACCTTGGTTCCGGCGGCGCGCGCGGCGTCCATCGCCTTCATCATCGCCTGGCGCGGCGCTTCCGGATCCCACAGATAGCCTTCGAGGTAGAGGATCTTCGCCTCCGCGACATGGGCCGCGTCGATCGCGTCGGGTCCCAACATCTGGGCCGCGCCGAGGAAGGTGTTCATCGTCCGCTGAGCGTCGGCGGTCACCAGGATGAGGCAGCGCGCGCTCGCCCCGACATCATTGCGAGCCGGCGTTTCGAATGCGACGCCGAGGCTTCGGACGTCGTGCGCGAAGATGCCGCCCAGCTGGTCGTCGGCGAGCTGGCCGATGAAGCCTGCTTTCAGCCCGAGAGACGCAATGCCCGCGACCGTGTTCGCCGCGGACCCGCCGGAGCGTTCGCGGCCCGGCCCCATCGCCTCATACAGCCGCGTGGCTTCGGTTTCGTCGATCAGCCGCATCGCGCCCTTGTGCATGCCTTCGCGCGTCAGGAAGGCATCGTCCGCGTCGGCGATCACATCCACGATGGCATTGCCGATGGCGAGCACGTCCAAGAGGCGGTCGGTCATGAGGTCTCCGGGAAAAACGAGGGAAGTTGGCGGCCTAGCGGTCGGGCTTCGTTCAGACAATCGTCATTGCGGAGCCGCGAAGTGGCTGTGGCGATCCACGCTGGATTGCTTCCCCTTGCCTTCGCAAGGGTCTCAATGACAGGAAGCAGAAATGCGCCGACTGATCCTCGCCTCGACCCTGTTCCTCGCCGGCTGCGCGGCGCGGCCGCCGCAACCGCAACCCGTGCCGCAAATCCCGCCGCCGGCCGAGCCGGTATCTCCGCAAGCGCGCGAGCTGCGCGGCCTCACCCCGAACCAGATGGTCAGCCACTTCGGCCGACCGGCGCTTCAAATTCGCGAGGGGACCAGCCTCAAGCTGCAGTTCCGCGGCCGCACTTGCGTGCTCGACGCATATCTTTACCCGCAGAGCGGCACCTATCGCGTGGCGCATATCGACACGCGTTCGCCGTCGGGCGTCGATATCGATCAGGCCGCCTGCATCTTCGCGCTCGAAAACCCGAGCTGAGCGAGCGCCCAGGCCGCGGTTTCGGCGATCACTGGGTCGGGGTCGGCAGTGTGCAACCGGATGGCAGCCGCAAGCGCGGGATCGCCGCTGTTCCCCGCCGCGATCAGGCAATTGCGGATCATGCGCTTGATTCCAATGCGCTTGATCGGCGATCCGGCGAACATCTCTCGGAAGCTTGAGTCATCGAGTGCGAGCAGGTCGGCGAGGCGCGGCGCGGCAAGCTCGGCACGTGGAAGAAAGGCCCGGTTCGCCGCCGCCGCATCCGCGAACCGGTTCCACGGGCAGACGGCGAGGCAATCGTCGCAGCCGTAGATGCGATTGCCCATCGCGGCCCGGAGCTCCTCCGGAATCGCGCCTTCATGCTCGATCGTGAGATAGGAAATGCAACGCCGCGCATCGATCCGGTGTGGGCCCATGAACGCCTGGGTCGGGCACGCTTCGAGGCAGCGCGTGCAGCTGCCGCAATGCTGGCCGTGATCGGCGGGCGGGTCGGGTTCCAGCTCGAGGCTGGTGAGGATCACGCCGAGGAACAGCCAGCTGCCGTGCTCGCGGCTGATGAGGTTGGTATGCTTCCCCTGCCAGCCGATCCCGGCGGCCTGCGCGATCGGCTTTTCCATGACGGGCGCGGTGTCGACGAACACCTTGAGCTCGGACGGCGCCTGCTCGACGATGAACCGGGCGAGCGCCTTCAGCGCCTTCTTGACCGTTTTGTGATAGTCGCCGCCCTGGGCATAGACCGAGATTCGCGCGAGATCGGGATGCTCGCCGAGCGCGAGCGGGTTCGACGCCGGCGCATAGCTCATCCCCAGCGCGATCGCGGACTTCGCGTCCGGCCAAAGCGCGCGCGGGCTGACGCGGTGATGCGCCCGGCTCTCCATCCAGCCCATCGTTCCGTGGTGCCCGGCTTCGAGCCAGCGCCTTAGGTCGAGCCCGGCTGCATCTGCGGCATCCGCGCCGGCAAAGCCGCAGGTCACGAAACCGAGCTCCGTCGCCCTGGCTCTGATGGAAGAGACCAGCTGGTCGTTCGCAGAAGACCTGTTTCCAACGATCGGCACGCCGCCTGTATGGGGTTCGCGGTCACGAGGTGCAAAGAATCCCGATGTCGATCAACGCAGGTATCCTGGTTTCGGCTTTGTTCGGAGCGGTGGCGGCGCCGTCAGTTCCAAAACCTGTCAACGCCGACGTGCCGCTTCTTTTCAAGTCGCTGGAGGGGCGATGGAGTTGCGCCGGAGCTTTCGCGAACGGGAAGCCTTTGGCCGCCGATCTCGAGTTCGCTCCCGACGCCGACGGTCAACGGTTGCACTATCGTCATGCCGACCGGCCGCCGACCAATTATGTCCAGAACTCCGTCTGGGGCGTGGATAAGGAGAGCGGCACGTTGGTGTCTCTGGCCTGGATCGCAACGCGCGCTCAGCCTGGCGTGACCCCTGCCTTCTATGTTGCCAGTGACGTGTCGCCAACTAGTGTAACTTTTGTTCACCGGGCATTGCTAAAGCCGCCGTGGGCGCCGAATCGTTTTCGCTATAGCGTGGCCGATAACGCTCTGCAGATGACGTGGGAGGTGCAAAAGCAGGGCGTATGGCAGATGGGCGACCACCTCGGATGCATGCGAGCGAGATAGCCGCATCGAGCCTTGCGCTGGAGAGCGACAAGCTCGTCAAGGATTTCGACGGTACCCGGGCGGTCGACGGGGTCAGCCTCGCGGTCCCCGCCGGCTCGATCTACGGCCTGCTCGGTCCCAACGGCGCGGGCAAGACGACGATCCTGCGGATGCTCATCGGGATCATCGACCCGTCGAGCGGCACCCGCCGGTTGCTTGGCCGTGAGCGCCCGCTCGAGGCGGCGTCAGAGATCGGCTATATGCCCGAGGAGCGCGGTCTCTATCCCGCCATGCACGCGCGCGATGCCATCGCCTTCATGGGCGCGCTTCGCGGAATGCCGCTGCAGGAGGGCCGCCGCCGCGCCGACGCGGTGCTCAACGAGCACAATCTCGGCGAATGGGCGAAAAAGCCGATCCGCACGCTTTCGAAGGGCATGGCGCAGACCGTCCAGCTGCTCGGCACGATCATCCACAAGCCGCGCCTCATCATCCTCGACGAACCTTTCGCGGGGCTCGACGCGATCAATCAGGCGCGGCTCGAGGAGCTGATCCGGCGCGAGGCACGGGCGGGGGTCACGATCATCTTTTCGACGCACGTCATCGCCCATGCCGAGCGCCTGTGCGAGCGGGTGGCGATCATCGCCCGGGGCAAGGTCGCATTCGACGGCCGTGTCGATGAGGCGCGTGCCCGGCTCCGCCCCATCGTCCGGCTGCGGACACGGGCGAGCGACGGCCCGTGGCGCTCCGCTATTCCGGCTGGCGCACGCCGCGAGGGCGACGAATGGGTGTTCGATCTTCCCGAGAGCGGGCCCGAGCCGCTGCTCAAGGCCCTGATCGACGGCGGCGCGGGAATCGAGACGCTGGCGATCGAGCGGCCGGGCCTTCACGACGCCTTCGTGGCGATCGCCGGAAGCGCCGCGGCGCAAGAGATGGGCAAGGAGAGGGCGCGATGATGCGTTTCATCCGCTCGGCCTTCGTCATCGGCCGCCGCGATTTCGCCGCGACCGTCCTCTCGAAGGCGTTCATTTTCTTCCTTCTCGGGCCATTGTTCCCGCTGCTGTTCGGCGCGGTGTTCGGGAGCATCGGCGCGCGCGTAGCGAGCCAGAGCGAGCGTCCGGTGATCGCGGTGGTCACGTCGGAGCAGGATTATGCGGCGATCTCCGCCGCGCGCGACCGGCTGGCGGATGCCGCCGGAGAGGCCGGAACGGTCCAGATCGCGCGTTTCGCGCCCGAGCCCGATCTTGCCGCCCAGCGCAGCCGCCTGCTCCAATCCAGGAATCCGCCGATCCAGGCCGTCCTGACCGGCTCGATCGGTGCGTTCCACCTCACGGGCGACGTCGGCAAACAAGGGGAGACGGTCGGCCAGTTGCGGCTGATCCTCCAGGATGCCGAAACGCCACAACCCGCCCAGCCGCGGCTCAGCGTCGACTCGACTAAAGTGGCCTCATCCGGTTCGCTCGCGAAGGATCGCGCGCTGACCGCCCAGATCGGGCAGATGCTGCTCTTCTTCCTGACGATCCTGCTCTCGGGCATGCTGCTGTCGCAGCTGATCGAGGAGAAATCGAACAAGATCATCGAGGTAATCGCCGCGGCCGTGCCGATCGATGCCATGTTCGTCGGCAAATTGTTCGCGATGCTGGCGGCCTCGGTCCTCGGCATCATCGTGTGGGTGAGCGCGGGCGCCTTGCTCATCCAGATGGTGAAGCAGGGCGGCGTTTCGACACTTCCGTCGCCGGCGATCGGCTGGCCGGGCTTCCTCGCACTCGCGGTCGTCTATTTCGCGATGAACTATCTGCTCCTGGGGGCGGCGTTCCTGACCATCGGCGCGCAGGCCTCGACCGTGCGCGAGGTCCAGACCATGTCGATGCCGGTCACCTTCGCCCAGGTGCTGATCTTCGGTTTTGCCTCGACAGTGATCGGAAACCCCGATTCGGTCGAAGGGCTTGCCGCGGCGATCTTTCCCTTGTCCTCGCCAATGGCGATGCTCGCTCGAGCGGCGGAGGAGCCCGTCTGGTGGCCGCATGTTCTCGCTTTGTTGTGGCAGGCCCTGTGGGTCGCGCTGATCCTGCGCATCGGCGCGCATCTGTTCCGCAAGACCGTGCTGAAATCCGGTCCGCGCCGGAAATGGTGGAAGCTCCGGCGGACTTAGGCCAAGGCCGCCTGCGCTTCGTTCGTCAGCCATCGCTGCATGGCCATGTACGGAAAAGGGCCATGACTGACGCGGGCGACTCCGGCGCCGGCCCAGTCGGCGCGGCTCGGTCCCTTCGGCAAGTTCATCGCGTTGACGGGTAGAACGACGGCTTTCGCGATCCGTTCGACCAATACGAGGTCGGCAAGTCCCGGAATGAAAAATCCGTTGGCCCCCGCGGCCGCATAGGCTTTGCCCCGTTCGATCGCCCGCTCGGCGAGCGCGCCGTCGTGACTCTCGGGTTTCGCCTTCAGGAAGAGATCGGTGCGGGCGTTGATGAAGAAGTCGCCGCCGACACCCTCGCGCAGCGCCGCGATTCGCTGCACTTGATCGGCGATGTCATACAGGCGGTCGGTCCCGACGATTTGATCCTCGAAATTGCATCCGACTGCCCCGGTCGCGGCGAGGCGGCGGCCATTGGCGGTCAGCCCGTTTGAATCCTCTGCATAGCCGCCCTCGAAATCCACGGTGACAGGCAGCTCGACGGCCTTCACGATCCGGCCGGCATTCGCGAGTGCAAGCTCGAGCGGGACCATCTGACCGTCGCCGAAACCATTGGCCATGGCGACCGAGGCGCTGCCGGTGGCGATCGCGCCGGCGCCCGACTTGGCGACAGCTTGCGCGCTGCCCGGGTCCCACGCATTGAACAGCACCAGCGGATCGCCGGGAACGTGGAGTTTCGCGAAATCTTCGAACTTGCTCATGACGGCTTAGGCCTCCTTCGAAGCAAGCTATTTGGGGAAGCGCGCCTTCTCGCCTCCAAAATCTTGCGCTCAACGGCACAAGCTCAACTTATCGCCTCGCGCGCCATCTCCGTCACCTTCGCCATTAGCGCGCGGGTCTTGCTGGCCATGGGACGGCGCTAGTCCCTCCGCATATTCCGCGCAATCGCTGGCGCCCGCTTCGGCGAAGCCCTACATCGCGCGCATCATGGCGGAAATCGTCGCGGACAGACTGACGCTGCTGGAGGGTCTTTCGGAGGCGGCGCTCATTACGTCCGGACGGCGCGTGCTTTCGGCCAATGCCGCGGCGCGCGCACTGCTCGGACGCGACATTGAGGGCGCGCCGATCGACACGGTAATCTCGCATCCCGCCGCGCTCGAAGCTCTGGAACGGCCCGCGGGCGATGAGTCGGACGAGGTCGAGCTGACCGGGCTCGACGGCTCCCGGCGGCACTGGGTCATGCGCACGGCATTGCTGGCCGACGGCGCTTGTATGGTCCGCTTCGTCGATCGCAGCGAGGCGCGCGCGGCCGAGCAGATGCGGGTCGATTTCGTCGCCAATGCGAGCCACGAACTGCGTACGCCGCTCGCGACTCTGATCGGCTACACGGAGACGCTGCGCGAGCGGGCCGAGGACATCGACCCGCCGACTCGCGAGCGGTTCCTGACCGTAGTCCACGATGAAGCCCGACGCATGCAGCAGGTCGTCGAGGACCTCATTTCGCTATCGCGGATCGAGGCCGAGAAGTTCACCGCGCCGACCGACGCGATCGACCTCGCCCCCATCATCGATCAGGCATTGAAAGATGCGCGGCGGATGGCGGATGAGCGCGGCTCGCGCCTGGACCGCGAGGTGGAGTTGGACCTCCCCCAAATCGCTGCCGATGCGAGCCAGATCCTCCAGCTTCTCGACAATCTGGTGACCAACGCGCTTCGTTACGGCGAGCCGGGGACGCCGGTCAGCGTGTCGGCGAAGGCGGAGGGGCCGATGGTCCATCTCGCGGTCGCCGATCAGGGCGAGGGCATCGCCCCCGAGCATGTGAAGCGCGTCACCGAGCGCTTCTACCGGGTCGATACCAGCCGCAGCCGCTCGCTCGGCGGCACCGGTCTCGGCCTGTCGATCGTCAAGCATGTTGTCGAACGCCATCGCGGCAGGCTCGCGATCGAAAGCGAGCTCGGCAAGGGGACGATTGTGCATGTCTTCCTGCCGGTCGCGCCGGCGGATTCATAAAAATGTCACAGCCGGCGGCTAGGGCGGAACTGCCGTGACCAAGCCGACGCTCCTGCTCGTCGAGGACGACCGCGCGCTCGCCGACCTGCTCATGTGGCACTTCGAGCGCGAAGGTTACGAGATCGTCCGCACCGCCGACGGCGACGAGGCGCTGATCCTCGCCGAGGAGCGCACCCCCGACCTCGTGATCCTCGACTGGATGATCGAAGGCGTGAGCGGGATCGAGGTGTGCCGGCGGCTGAGGCGGCGGTCGTCGACGGCCCATGTGCCGATCATCATGCTGACCGCCCGGGGCGAGGAAAGCGATCGAATCCGCGGGCTGGAAACGGGCGCCGACGATTATGTAACCAAGCCGTTCAGCCCGCGCGAGCTGCTTGCGCGCGTTGGAGCGGTGCTTCGGCGGATGCGCCCGGCGCTCGCCGGCGAGCAGCTCGCTTTTGGCGACATCGAAATGGACGTCGAGGCGCACCGCGTGCGCCGCGCCGGCAACCCCGTGCAGCTCGGGCCGACCGAGTTCCGCCTCCTCCGCCATTTCATGGAGCATCCGGGGCGCGTGTTCTCCCGCGAGCGGCTGCTCGACGCCGTCTGGACCCACGATCCGGACATCGATGCGCGGACGGTCGACGTGCACATCCGAAGGCTGCGCAAAGCCCTGAACGAGGGCGGCCACGCGGATGTCATCCGAACCGTCCGCTCCGCCGGCTATTCGCTCGACGCCGAAGCCTGAGCGGCTGTCACAAAAGTGAAACGCGGCTGTCATCGCGCAGCAGCGGGCCCGTCCTAGCAGCATTCCGACATCTCAATGGAGGAATGCGTGAAATCGACACTTTTGACACTCACGGCCGCGGCGCTGCTGACGGCCGGTTGCAGTGCGGGCGGGGACGGCAATTCAAAACAGGCCGCGCCGGTCGCGGCTCAGCAAGTCACCGGCGCGGGCTCGACCTTCGTCTATCCGGTGCTGTCGGCCTGGGCCGCCGATTATCGGAAGCAGGCGGGCACGAGCGTCAATTACCAGTCGATCGGGTCGGGCGGCGGAATCTCGCAGGTGAAGGCCGGCACCGTCGACTTCGGAGCCTCGGATCAACCGCTCGATTCGGCGGAGCTCGCGACGAGCAATCTCGCACAATTCCCGATCGTCATCGGCGGCATCGTCCCGGTGATCAACCTGACGGGCGTGGAACCGGGCAAACTCCGGCTCACGGGACCGCTGCTCGCCGACATTTTCGCGGGCAAGGTCAAGAATTGGAACGACCCATCGATCGTCAGGATCAATCCCGGCGTGACGCTCCCCGGCGCGCCGATCTCGGTCGTGCACCGGTCCGACGGTTCCGGCACGACCTTCAACTTCACCCATTATCTCAGCCAGGTGAGCCCGAGCTGGAAGGCCGGTCCCGGTGAAGGAAAGACGGTGTCCTGGCCGGCCGGCGTCGGCGGCAAGGGCAATGAGGGCGTCGCCGCTTATGTGAAGCAGCTGCCGAACTCGATCGGCTATGTCGAATATGCCTATGTCCTTCAGAACGGCATGAACTACGCTTCGCTGCAGAATGCGGCGGGCAATTTCGTGCTCCCGAGCGCCGCGACCTTCTCCAACGCCGCGGCGACCGCCGACTGGGCAAAGGCGCAGGACTTCAACCTGGTGATGACCAACGCGCCGGGGCGGGATGCCTATCCGATCACCGCAAGCGTGTTCGTACTGATGCCGACCAAGGCGAAGGATCCGGCGCGCTCGAAGGCGGCGCTGGAATTCTTCCGTTACGTCCTCAACAGCGGCCAGGATCAGGCGAAGAAGCTCGATTACGTGCCGCTCCCGCCCGAACTCGTGAAGCAGATCGAAGCGTATATCGGCCCGAAGATTAAGTGACGGCCTTCACGCCCGTAGTCAAAAGCCGCAGCGCCGCCGCCGACCGGGCCTTCAACCTGGTCACGGCCGGCGCTGCCTGGCTCGTCCTCATCCTGCTCGGCGCCACGGCCACGTCGATGGCATGGGGCGGGCGGCTCGCGTTCGAAACATTCGGGTTGGGCTTCATCGCCAGTACCGACTGGGACGCCGTCGCCGGGAAATTCGGCGCGCTCGTGCCGATCTACGGCACCATCGTCACCTCGATCATCGCGCTCGTCATCGCGGTTCCCGTCAGTCTCGGCATTGCATTGTTCCTGACCGACATCGCGCCGCGCTGGATTCGCGGGCCGATCGGCATGGCGGTCGAATTGCTCGCGGCGATCCCGAGCATCATTTACGGGATGTGGGGCCTGTTCGTCCTCGCGCCGTTCATGGCGCTTCACGTCGAGCCGTGGCTCAACGATACGCTGGGGCCGCTTCCAATTATCGGTGCGCTCTTCAGGGGGCCGCCGATCGGGATCGGAATGCTGACCGCCGGCATCGTCCTCGGCATCATGGTCATTCCCTTCATCGCTGCGGTCGCCCGCGACGTGTTCAACGCCGTGCCGCCGCCGCTCAAGGAATCGGCCGTCGCGCTTGGCTCGACTCGCTGGGAAGTGTTGAGCCGCGTGACTCTGCCCTACGCGCGCTCGGCGATCATCGGCGCGATCTTTCTCGGTCTCGGCCGGGCACTCGGCGAGACGATGGCCGTGACCTTCGTTCTCGGCAATGCGCACGATCTCTCGATTTCGCTGCTGATGCCGAGCAACTCGATCGCCGCGGCAATCGCGAACGAGTTCACCGAAGCCGATGCGGAACTCTACCGATCGGCGCTCATCGCGCTGGCTTTCCTCTTGTTCGTCGTCACCTTCATCGTTCTCAGCGCCGCCCGGCTGCTGCTCATGCGCATCGAGCGCGCGCACGGGAGGACGCACTGATGGGCGTGATCCTCCTCAGGCGCCGCGCCGTCGACGCCATCGCGTTCGTCTTCGCGAGCGGAGCCACGCTGTTCGGCCTGTTCTGGCTATTCTGGATCTTGTGGACCACCCTCAAGCAAGGCCTTGGAGCGATCAATCTCGCGCTCTTCACCCAGATGACTCCGCCCCCCGGATCGGAGGGCGGCCTGCTCAACGCCTTCTACGGAAGCGCCGTGATGATCCTTCTCGCGGTGATCATCGGCGCTCCGATCGGAGTCGCGGCGGGAACCTATCTTGCCGAGCACGGACGTTACTCGCGGCTGGCGAAGGTCGTCAGCTTCCTCAACGACGTCCTGCTGAGCGCTCCGTCGATCGTCATCGGCCTGTTCGTCTATGAGATCGTGGTCCGCACATCCGGCCATTTCTCGGGTTACGCAGGGGCCGTCGCTCTGGCGATGATCCTGTTGCCGATCGTCGTGCGCACGAGCGACGAGGCGCTCCGGCTGGTGCCGGACCAGATGCGCGAAGCCGCCTTCGCGCTCGGAATACCCAGATGGAAGGTCACCGCGCAGATCCTCTACAAGGCGGCGCTCACGGCTATCCTGACGGGCGTCCTGCTCGGCGTGGCGCGGATCGCAGGCGAAACCGCGCCGCTCCTCTTCACCGCGCTCAACAATCAGTTCTGGAGCGGCAGCCTGTCCGGCCCGCTGGCGAACGTGCCAGTGGTGATCTTCCAGTATGCGATGAGCCCTTACGACGAATGGCATGCGCTCGCCTGGGCCGGGGCGCTGGTGCTGACCCTCTTCGTGCTGGGACTGAACGTCGCGGTGCGCCTGATCGCGAAAAGGACTTCGAAGTGATCGAGCTAATCGAGCCGCTCGCAAGCGCGACGCAGGAATCGGCCGCACCGGTGAAGATCGAGGTTCGCAATCTCGATTTCTTCTATGGCGGCGCGCAGGCGCTGAAGGACGTCTCGATGCTCGTCCCGGCGAATGCGGTGGCGGCCATCATCGGCCCTTCGGGATGCGGCAAGTCGACGCTTCTGAGGACGATCAACCGCATTTACGAAATCTACCCCGATCAGCGGGCGGAGGGCGAAATCCGGATCGATGGCGCGAACATTCTCGACCGCCGCTTCCCGCTGTCGGACCTAAGGCGGCGGGTCGGCATGGTGTTTCAAAAGCCGACGCCGTTCGCGACGAGCATCCGGAACAATGTCGCCTTTGCGCTGTCTTATTACGAGCGGTTGTCGAAGTCGGAGATGTCGGGTCGGGTCGAGGACGCGCTTCGCCAGGCGGCGCTGTGGGACGAGGTCAAGGACAAGCTTGGCGCGAGCGCGCTGTCGCTCTCCGGCGGTCAGCAGCAGCGCCTGTGCATCGCGCGGACCCTGGCCGTGCATCCCGAGATCATCCTCCTCGATGAGCCCACGTCGGCGCTGGACCCGATCTCGACGGCGCGGATCGAGGAGCTGATCCACGAGCTCCGCGAGCGGTTCACCATCGTCATCGTCACCCACAACATGCAGCAGGCGGCCCGCGTTTCGCAGCGCACGGCCTTCTTCCATTTGGGAGAGCTGATCGAAGCCGACGAGACGTCGCGGATTTTCACCAACCCCAGTGTCCAGCGGACGCAGGACTATATCACCGGCCGCTATGGTTAGGAGCAGCGGACAATGACAATTGCCGGCGGACACACGCTGACGGCTTTCGACCGTGACCTCGCCGATCTTCGGGAATTGATCATCAACATGGGATCGATCGCCGAAGTGGCGATCGAGGAGGCGATGCGCTGCCTCGTCGAGCGCGACAAAAGCGCGGCGGAGCAGCTGGTAAAATCCGACGTTCAGCTCGACGAGCTCGAGACCGAGGCCGAGCGGCGGGTTGTCGAGCTGATCGCCCTTCGCGCGCCGATGGCGGACGATCTGAGGGATGCGATCGCGGCGCTCAAGATCGCCGGCGCGGTCGAGCGGATCGGCGACTATGCGAAAAATATCGCGCGCCGCGTCAGGCGGCTGCCGAAGAAAAGCCGTGAGATCGAGCCGCTGTCGCTCCTTCCGGAAATGGCGAAGATCGCCTCGGGCATGGTCCACGACGTGCTGACGGCCTTCGCCGAACGCGATCCGGTCAAAGCTGAGGCCGTGAGCCGGCGCGACGACGCGCTCGACGACTTCTACGAAAGCATCTTCCGCACATTGCTGACATTCATGATGGAAGACCCGCAGAACATCGGCCCCTCGACCACTCTGCTCTTCGTCGCGAAGAACCTCGAGCGCATCGGCGACCACGCCACCAACATCGCCGAAATGGTCTATTTCGCCGCGACCGGCGAGCGGCTCGCCGACGGCCCGGACGACGAGGGCGATTGACTGCCGCTCGCCCCGCGCACGCTGTCACAAAAGTGCAAGGCGCCAGTCACGAAGCCATCAGCCAGCGTGGCTAGGTCCGGTCCCAGGAACCAACCCAACCAATGTTCGAGGGACCCGATGATCTCACGTATTTCAGCATTCCTGCTTGCCTATTCCGCCCTCTGCGCATCGCCTGCCGTGGCGCAAAGCGCGCCGCCCAGCCAGGACGACATCGCCGCGCTCCGAGCGCAGATCCAGGCGATGCAGACACAGCTGGACAGGCTTCAGGCGGACCAGGCAGCCGCGCCGCCGGTCGCCGTGCCGCCCAAGCCAGCGGCGCCGGACTGGTGGGACGACACGAAGATCAGCGGCAAGGCGTTCTTCAACGTCAGCACCATCGACCAGAAGTCCGACGGTGCGGATTCATCGGCGAACGGCACGCAGGCCGAGCTGAAACGCTTCTACCTGGGCGTCGATCACAAGTTCAACGACACCTTCTCCGCGAACCTCACGACCGACTTCCGCTACGGCACCAACGGCACGAGCAAGGACGTGCTCGTTTATGTGAAGAAGGCCTATGTTCAGGCGAAGCTGTCGCCGGCTTTCTTCGTCCGCGTCGGCTCGGCCGATCTTCCCTGGGTGCCGTTCGCCGAGGGACTTTACGGCTACCGTTTCGTCGAAAACGAGCTGATCGATCGGACCAAGTTCGGCACTTCGGCCGACTGGGGCGTCCACGTCGGCGGAAGCCTCGCGAACGGGCTCGTCAGCTATGCGGCATCGGCGATCAACGGCGCTGGCTACAAGACCCTGTCGCGCAGCTCCAATACGATCGATCTCGAAGGGCGCATCAGCGTCAACCCGATCAAGCCGATCACGCTGGGCGTCGGGGCCTACACAGGGAAGCTCGGCAAGAGCGCGGACAATCTGCCCGATTCGGCGACGCCGCACCGCGCGACCCGCTTCAACGCCATCGCCGCCTACACCGACAAGCGCCTGCGCGCCGGCATCGAATATTTCGCGGCGAAGAACTGGAACAATGTGAACACGCTCGCCAGCGACAAGTCGAACGGCTGGTCGGCCTTCGCGTCCTTCGCCTTCACGCCGAAGATCGCCGTCTTCGGCCGCTACGATTGGGTCAAACCCAGCCGCGATCTCAACCCCGACCTCAAGGACCGCTATTTCAACATCGGCCTCAACTACAAGCCGATCCCGCCGCTCGACCTCGCGCTGGTCTACAAACGCGACCGGGCGACCGACGGCTTCATCTCGACCTCGAACGGCACGATCGGCGGCCTCGACCGCGGAACCTACGACGAAATCGGCCTGTTCGGGCAGATTGCCTTCTAGGCAGCCTTTCGACCGCTCTCCCCTCAGGTTGAAAGGCAGCCCTCGCCAGCGTGGCGAGGGCACTTGCCGTTCCGGGGATGGGCATGCAAGCATCTGAACCAGCCCCCATGAGAAGGACTGGTTCATGCGTTACGCGATCGCCCCTTTCATCACGATGACGGCGGTTCTCCTGTCTTCACCGGCGATTGGAAAGTCCGACGGGCAGCTCTGGGCCTCTGGCGGCGTCACCGCGAAGTTCGGCGATCACTGGCGGTTGTCCCAGGAAATGACGGCCCGGTTCAGCGACAATCGGGACGGGCTGTACGAGATCGAATCCAATACTCTGCTTGGTTACCGGCTCAACGGCATCGTCACGGTCTGGGCTGGGTACACGCACGATCCGCAATATTCTTCGGGCGACTTCAGGGTCATGGAGCACCGCGTGCGCGAGCAGGTGACGTTCGATGACTTCGCCGGCATCGGACAGGGCAAGCTCGATGGCCGCATCCGGACCGAGCAGCGTTGGCGCGAGGGCGTGGACGGCACAGGCTGGCGGTTCCGGCCCTACCTTAGATATTCGCTTCCGATTGCCGGCAAGACGGCGATCAATTTCAGCACCGAACCCTTCTTCAATCTCAATACGACGCCATTTCAGGATTCAGGGCTCGACAAGGTCCGGAACCTGGTCACGATCTCCGCGCCCCTGACGGAGACCCTTAAGGGCGAGGCCGGCTACATGAATCAGCATGGCTTCGTCTCGAACGGCGCGGACACGAGCGACAACATCGCCTATTTCGCTCTGTCGCTCAGCGTCTGAGAGGGCTGAGGCGAGCCGGCCAGCTAGTGAACGAACCGGGCGACGACGTCGCGGTATGACCGCGATACTTTCACCTGCGCGCCCGAATCGAGCACCAGGAAGCATTCGCCGTTGGTGTGCGGCTTCACTTGCCGGACGAGATCGAGATTGACGATCGTCGAGCGGTGGACGCGCTGGAAGCGGCGCGGATCGAGCCTCTTTTCGAGGTCTTTCATGGTCTCGCGAAGGATGAGCGTGTTGTCGCCAGTCTGGATGCACATATAGTCGCCGGCCGCGTCGATTCGCTCGATGGTGTCGACGTCGACGCGGAAAATCTGGCCCTGGTCCTTGATGTTGATCATCCGCTCGTAGCGGTTGGGCGAGGGGGCTTCGGGGGCGGCGTCTGCCATTTCCTCGGCCGCCTCGGGCGCGTGCTCGGCAAGGGCCTCCTTGAAGCGCTCGGCTTCCCCGGCGCTGCGCCGTTCCGAAAGCCGCTGGCGAACCCGGTCCAGGGTCGCGGCGAGGCGGTCCTCGTCGACCGGTTTCATCAGATAATCGACCGCCTGAGCGTCGAAGGCACGGAGCGCGTGGTCGCCATAGGCCGTGACGAACACGAACAACGGCGGATCGACGTCCATCAACCCCTGGATGACGGAAAATCCGTCGAACCCCGGCATCTGGATGTCGAGGAAGACGAGATCGGGCTTGTGGGTCTTGATCTGGCGGATCGCCTCGCGGCCGTTGGCGGCGGCGGCGACTACCTCCACGTCCTCGTGGGCCTGCAGCCGCAGCTGCAAGCCCTGTGTGGCAAGGGGTTCATCGTCGACCAATATGGTCCGGATGCTCATCAGGTCGGATCTCCGGTTTCAAAGGGAAGTTCGATGATAACGCTGTAACCCCCACGTTCGTTCTGTTTGGTCTCCAGGCGGTGCGCTCCGCCATAGGCCTGCGACAGTCTGTCCCGAATGTTCGCCAGACCGACGCCGGTGGACGGGCTCGCGCCGATATCGCCGCCCTCGCCATTACCGTTGTCGGCGACCTCGATCCGCACCGCCTGCCCCTCGCCGATGGCCGTAATCCAGATGTCGGCGCCGTTTTCGGCCGGTGTGACGGCATATTTGATCGCATTCTCGATCAGCGGCTGGAGGAGCAGCGAGGGCAGGCGGGCGCCGATCGTCTCCGGCTCGATCCGGAAATGCGGACGGAGCCGGTCCTCGAAGCGCATCTTCTCGATTTCGAGGTAGAGCTTCAAAGTCTCCACCTCCTGCGCCAGCGTCACTTTGGCGGTTGGCTCATTGGCCAGCGTGTAGCGCAGAAAAGACGAGAGGCGCGCAAGCATCGCGTTGGCGCGTTCGGTCTGCTTCAGCAGCACGAGCGTCGAGATCGAATTCAGCGTGTTGAACAGGAAGTGCGGGTTGAGCTGGTAGCGCAGCATCGCGAGCTGCGCGCTCGACGCCTGGCCTTCAAGCCGCTCGCGCTGCCGGATCTGTTCTTCCAGCAGGAGGAAATAATTGATCCCGTAATAGAGCGCCGTCCAGGCAGCGAGGAGCGAAAAATTGAGAAGAATCGCGCCGAAATACTCGAACCCGACGGGTTTGAACTGCGGTTTCAAGAAGGTGGCGACGCTCCACGTCTCGATCACCGAGAAGGCGCCCGATGTCACGAGGACGATCAGGAGGGAAAAAAGCAGTGTCAAGACCGGTTTCATCCTGATCAGCCGGCGGAACAGCGATGCCATCAGCAAGGTCAGAGAGTAGCCGGTCATGGTGAGGAGCAGGGTGTGGACGAGCCACATCCAGCCCATCGAATTGGCGAAGCCTGACAGCGAGCGGAGGAAGAAATAGCCGCTCCACCCGATCGACTGGAGAATCCAGAAAGCGCGGTTCTTGTCGTCGAAGAAGGGCTGGTCGAGACCAATGCCGCGCGCGATGGGTTCCGCGGGCGACTGGATTTTCAATCCGTCGGCCGCGCGACGGGGCGCGGCTACGCGCCGATCGAGGGTCGCGATGTCGGTCGCCATCGGAAGCGGATATAGAGGTCCGGAAGCCGCTTTGCGAGCGTATCATGGCCGGCCCACCCGGCCCCAATGGCTGTTGTCATTCGGCGGTCCCTTAACCGCCCTTCAACTCTCTTTGGATAATCCCGCCCGGCATGATGGAACGGCGAGCGGATGTACGAAGCTCCAGATCGATATAAGCGTTTGATTTCAGCGCGACTTCCTGGCGGGGTTTCGGCTGGCATCGCGGCTCGCGAATCCGATTCCGGTGCTTCGCCGCTGCGCGACGTTCAGCTTATCTCGCGTGCTCAGCTGGCTCCCTTCTTCGCCGCCGCGAACATCGTCGCGGCGCTGATGATGCTCGCCAACCTTTGGGGATTGGCTCCGGTCTCGTGGCTTCTCTCCTGGTCGGCGGCCGTCGGCGTGGTGAATCTTGCCGCGATGCAGCTCGCCCGAAAGCAATCGATTACCTGCGTCGGCCGATCCGGCCACCGGGTTCCGCTCTGGTTAATGATCGGCGAGGTGGCAGCTCGCGCGATCGTCTGGCTCAGCCTGCCCCTCTATCTTTTCCCGAGCCTCGATCCGGGGACGCAGGTGATAACCGCCTCGCTGATGGCTGGTCTCGGAATCGGCGCGCTCGGCCTGGTCGTCGTTCCGCCTTGCGCAACCGCCTGGATGACGGCGTTCACTTGCGCCATCGCGGTCGCTCTGCTGGCCGGCCGGCACACCGTTCCTTTTCAGCATATGCTTTCGATCCTCTTTACCATGGGAGTATCGATACTCGGCGTCTTGACCGTCGCCCGATGGGCGTTTCACCAGCTCAAGACCAACGCGGACATCGGCTCGCAGAGCGAGAGCGCGAGCCTGCTGCTGCAGGAATATGAGCAGCGCGGCGTCGGCTGGCTGTGGGCCGTCGATGCCGAGAATCGGGTCACCTACATCAGCTTGCGAATGAGCACGATGCTCGGCAAGCCCGCCAACCAGCTGCTCGGCCACTCGCTCCCGTCACTCCTCGGCGGCAATTCCGAGCTCGGCCGCGTGCTGCTCGAGCAACAGCCGTTCAATGCGCTCGAAATGGAGCTGAAGGCGGTTCGCGGCACCCGCTGGATTTCGATCGCCGGCGACCCGATAATCGACGACGCTGGCCGATTCGAAGGTTTTCGCGGAGTCGGCTCTGATATTACCGATATCCGTCAGACCCAGGAGCGATTGACTCACCTGGCCAATGTCGACGTGCTTTCGGGCCTTCCGAACCGCGGTCGGGTGCGCCAGCTGCTGGGCGAAGCGCTCCGCGCGGCGACCACCAGCAATGTCCCTTGCGCGATCATGTTCCTCGACCTCGACGGCTTCAAGCCGGTCAACGACACCTTCGGCCACCCAAAAGGCGACGCCGTATTGCGCGCCGTCGCGAAGCGGCTGGTCGACGAAGTGGGCCAGGACGGAACTGTCGGGCGCATGGGCGGCGACGAGTTCGCGATCGTCATCGCCGACGCACAGAGCCGCCACAAGATCGAGGCGCTCGCCGACCGGATCATCCAGGCGATCAAGGAACCCTATCTCGTCGATCAGACGGAAATCCGCATCGGCGTCTCCATCGGCTGTTCGTTCGGGCCGATCGACGGCGCGACCGTCGACGATTTGATTCTCAAGGCCGATCTCGCGCTCTATCAGGCGAAGGACGCCGGCCGTGGTTGCGCGCGCTACTTCTCGTCGGAGTTGCAGTCCGAGCAGGACGACCGCGTGCGGCTTGAATCGGACCTCAGAGGGGCGCTCGCCTCAAAGCAGTTCCACTTGGTCTATCAGCCGCTGATCAATGCCAAGACTCAGAAGCTCGTCGGCTTCGAGGCGCTCATTCGCTGGAATCATCCGCAGCGCGGCTTCGTTCCGCCCAACGTCTTCATCCCTGTCGCCGAGGAAACCGGTCTCATGCCGGTGATCGGCGAATGGGTCATCGACGAAGCCTGCCGCGCCGCGGCAACCTGGCCCGAGCCGATCAGCGTCGCGCTCAACATCAGCCCGAAGCAGATCATCCTCGCTGCCTTGCCGAACATCGTCAGCGAGGCGCTCGCCCGGTACAAGCTGCCAGGGAATCGCATCGAACTGGAGGTCACCGAGGGCGTGTTCCTCGGCGACAATGGGTCGACCCTCGATGTGTTGAAGCGCCTGCGTCAGCTCGGTGTCGGCATCGCGCTCGACGATTTCGGCACCGGCTATTCGTCGATCGGCTATTTGAACAAGGCCGTGTTCCACAAGCTGAAGATCGACGGCAGCTTCGTCCGCGAAGCGGGCACCCGTCCGGAAAATGTCGCCATCATCCAGTCGATCGTTCAGCTCGCCAAGAGCTTCCGCATGTCGATCACCGCCGAAGGGGTGGAAACGGCCGAGGATTTCGAGCGGATGCGCGACCTCGGCTGCGACACGATCCAGGGCTATTTGTTCGGAAAGCCGCTCCCCTACGATCGGGCGAACGACATGGTGCTCGGTCTCGGCGCGAGGCGTATGGCGGGATGAGAACCGGGGGGCGCCGTCAGGGAACGTATGGGCGCCTTCACTTGACCCGTTCAAACGCATGATTGATGAACGGTCCGCCGGCGGGGGGACTTCCGGTGAGTAGGGATGGTAATGCGAGCAGGCGCCGGCGCACTATGCGCCCTGAGTTCGATCCTCATCTGGACGGGCCGCGCGAATGCTGAGGAACAGCCCGATCTCGCCAGTCTCTCGATCGAACAACTCGCCCAAATCAAGGTCACCTCGGCCTCGAAGCAGCTGGAGCCACTGAGCAGCGCGCCCGCCGCGCTCTACGTGATCACCGGCCAGGACATTCAGAATTCGGGCGTGACGTCGCTTCCCGAAGCGCTTCGCCTGGCCCCGAACCTCAATGTGCAGCAGGTCGAAGCGAACCAATATGCAATCGCCGCGCGCGGCTTCAACGGAATCCAGGCGGGGAACAAGCTCCTCGTCCTGATCGACGGCCGCTCGGTCTACACGCCGCTCGCCGACAATGTCGTCTGGGCGCTGCACCAACCCCTGCTCGAGGATATCCAGCAGGTCGAGGTGATCAGCGGCCCCGGCGGGACTCTCTACGGGCCCAATGCGGTCAACGGGGTCGTGAACGTCACGACCAAGGATGCTCAGGAGACACTGGGCGGGCTCGTCCGCGGCGCGCTGGGAGCGAACGAGCTTAGCGCAGCGGCGAGGTACGGTTTCGCATTGGGCTCCTCGGGCGCCATGCGCATCTATGCGAACTACCTTTCGAGCGACGGATTGCCGGCGGGATCGGGCAACCGCGTCGACGATAGCTTCCGTGGATTTCAGGCAGGCTTCCGTTCGGACTTCGAAGGCGCGATCGATCATTTCACCGTCCAGGGCGACCTGTTTCATTCGACCGACGACCTTCTGACCGGCGATCATGCCAATGCACACAATGTCCTCGCGCGCTGGTCTCATACGCTCGGACCCGGCGCGTCCTTCCAGCTCCAGAGCTATTACGACCGCTACAGGACGGACGTCGCACTCGTGCGAAGTTCGCTATCCACGATCGACAATGAGGCGCAGCTCAATCTCTCCACCGGCCCTCACGAGATTGTGGCGGGGGCCGGCGTGCGCACGAGCAAGGACCTGTTCGTCAACAATGCGAACGCGTTCGAGATCAATCCCGAGAGCCGCCGCCTGTGGGTGTACAATATCTTCGCGCAGGACCGGTTCAGCCTGACACCAGAGCTGTCGCTGATTGGCGGCGTGAAGTTGGAAAAATCCAGCTTCGTCGGCTGGCAGGTGCTTCCGAACGTGCGCCTGGCCTATCAGCCGAATCCCCGAACCTTGTTCTGGGCCGCGGTGTCCAAGGCCGTCCGGACCCCTTCGCGGATCGATCGTCAGCTCGAATTCCTGCCGCTGCTGGCGCCGTCGACCGATTTCGATTCCGAGAAGCTCATCGCGCTCGAGGCCGGCTACCGCGGCGAGCCGGCAAGCTGGCTCAGCGTGTCGGTCAATTTGTTCTACAACTTTTACAAAGACTTGCGTACGACTGAACTATTCAATGGCCAAACCTTGCCGATTGAGCTTCGTAACGGCCGCAAGGGAACGACCTGGGGCATCGAGGCGTGGGGGAAGGCGCAGGTTACGCCCTGGTGGCAACTCTCGATCGGGGCGACCACCCTCCACAAGGATCTGCACGTTATCGACGACCGGGTCGACCTGCAGCCGCGCAATTCGCTCGGCGCCGATCCGAACTGGCAGGTGGTCGGAAGCTCCGACATGGACCTGACCCCCAGGCTCAAGCTGACTCTGGACGCGCGCGCCGTGGGACCGCTCGATCTTCCGCCGGATGTCGACGGCTATGTCGAGGCGGGCGGCCGGCTCAGCTACGATCTCACCGACGGCGTCGAGCTGTTCCTCGCCGGCCGCAATCTCATTCATCGCACGCATCGCGAAAACGGCGACGCGGGCGCGGCGCAGCTCGCCAGGCGAACCATTTACGCCGGGACACGGCTGCGCTTTTGAGGCGCCGCTTCGCCTCGATCCTTTGTGGCGCGCTTGCCGCGGCACTGCTCGCCCCTCCGGCGCAGGCGGCGGTCAGCGACACGGCGGTCAAGGCCGCCTTCCTGCCCCGCTTCGCGCGCTATGTGACCTGGCCTGCGGGCGCGCTGCCCGGCGGACCGGTGACGATCTGCGTCATCGGCGCCGATCCGTTCGGGGCGATGCTCGGCCAGGCCGCGGCGAGCCAGCAGGTCGACGGCCGTCCGTTCACCGTCAGGCATCTCTCCTCCGCGGCCGGCGGAGGCGATTGCGCCATTGCCTTCGTTGGGGGAAGCCATGCCGGTGAAATCCTCGCGGCGTTCGGCCGGCGCCCGATTCTGACCGTGACCGATTCGCGCAGCAGCGAACAACGTGGCATCATCCATTTCGCGATTGTCGGCGGGCGGGTCCGCTTCTTCATCGACGACGGGCAGGCGCGGGCGCGCGGCCTGACGATCAGCTCGCGCCTGCTGGCGCTCGCGATCGGGGTAGACCAGCAATGAGGACGCTGAGAAAATCCTTGCTCGAATGGCGCAACGCGCCGGCGATGATTTTCCTCGTCGCGGTGCTGGTCGTGATCGGCGGCTTCGCGATCATTTTCCAGAACGACGTCACCTATCGGTCGGCTCGGGATCGGCAGGCGATGGTGGCCGCGCAGGTGCTCGCCGGATCGGTGACGGCGGCGGTAGATTTCGGCGATCCGGTGGCGAGCCAGGAAGCGGTCAACGCCTTCAAGGTCAACCCGCAGGTACGCTATGTCGGCGTATTCGACCGCTCCGGACATGTCCTTGCGGCCTACGATCCGTCGGGACGCCGCGCCCGGCTCGATCTCGCGCGGCTGCCGACAGCCGATCCCGGCAGCTACCGGATCGCCGTCGACGTCTCGAGCGCCGGACAACGCATCGGCACAGCAGTCTATGAAGTCGAGCGCGAGGCGGTGTCGAGGCGCCTCACGCGCTATCTGACGCTCGGCGCCCTCGCAATTCTGGCGGCGCTGGTCATCGCCACGCTCGGCATGGCTCAGGCGGCGCTGCGACGCGCCAATCGCGAACTCGGCGAGCGCGCCGAGGCGCTGACCCAGGCGAACGAGCTGCTCGCCGAGCAAATGGAGGAGCGGGCCAAGGCCGAGGAGCAGCTCCGCCAGAGCCAGAAGATGCAGGCTCTCGGCCAGCTCACCGGCGGAATCGCGCACGATTTCAACAATCTCCTCACCGTCATCCAGGGCTCGGCCGACATCCTGACACGGGACGAGCTTGCCGAGGACAAGCGCAAACGTTTCGCGAGGGCAATCGTCCAGGCCGCCGACAACGCCGCCGTCCTGACTTCGCAGCTTCTCGCCTTCGCCCGCCGCCAGCCGCTGAAGCCGGAGGTGGTGGACCTCGCCGTGTTGATCGCGGGGATGACCGAGCTTCTCGACCGCACGATGGGCGAGCGCGTCAGGATCGAAACCCGGCTCGATCGGTCGACCTGCCCGGTGACCGTCGATCGGAACCAGCTTCAGTCCGCGATCCTCAACGTCGCCTCGAATGCCCGCGATGCCATGCCCGACGGCGGAACGCTGACGATTGCCGTTGGCGGAACCGTCTCTGCCACCGGTGAGCCGATGTCGGCGGTCGCGATCAGCGACACGGGTGTTGGCATGGATGCGGAGACCGCGGGCCGCATTTTCGAACCCTTCTTCACCACCAAGGTTACGGGCAAGGGCACTGGCCTCGGACTCAGTCAGGTCTATGGCTTCGCGACCCAGTCGGGTGGCGAAGCCACGGTCGACAGCAGCCCCGGCAAGGGCGCGACCATCACTTTGCTCCTGCCTTGCAGCGCCGACGGCGAAGCGGCGCGGTCCGAAGACGTGGAGCCTGCCGTTCCGGAGCAGCCCCGCGCCGAGATCCTCGTCGTCGAGGACAATGAGGAGGTCGGCCAGTTCGCCGAGACGTTACTGAGCGAGCTCGGCCATTCGGTGACTCTCGCGACCTCGGGCGAGGAGGCGCTCGAGCTCACCCGCGGGCGAGATTTTGACCTCGTGTTCAGCGACGTCGTCATGCCGGGCATGGGCGGCCTGAGGCTCGCCGAGCGCCTTGCCGAGGAGAAGCCCGATCTCCCCGTCATCCTCGCCACCGGTTACAGCCGGGAAATCGCCCAGTCAGGGAGCGGCGGACGATCCGTGATCCTCAAACCCTACCGCCTCGCGACGCTGTCGGAGGCGCTGGCGGATGCGATGGGGCAAGGTTCCGGGTAGGCTTAAGGAGCGGGTTCAGCTTCACATCGCGAGCAGGATGAATCCCAACAGGCCGATTATTGCCGCAACGGGCACGAGCGCGATCTGGATCCCGGCCTGAAATGTGCTGACGGGCCCGGTGTAGGTCTGGACCACTCTGTCGCTCTCTTCATTCGGAGTTCGCGACTGCGCCGCCATGGCGGCCGGGAGGCCGAGCAGCATCAATCCAAAGAAGGTCGCGGTAACCACCATGAAGGCAGAGCGGGGATCGCCCGTGAAGAACAGGATGAATAAGCCAAAGACGATTGCCCAGGCGCCTAGGTAAACCCGCCAGATTCCACGCGGCACGTCCCGGAAGGGGCCGACATCGGTAATTTTCGGAGCTTTGGCGCGCTGGTCCCGATCGCCAGCGACATCGGGCATGAAACGCATGAGCGCACCTCCGGTCGTCGTCTGTTCGCAACCGAGATGGGTATGGAACGCAGATGAGACAAATGAATAATATACACTATTGTAATCAAGAAATTTGATACATCGGTTCGCGATGACTTGCAGCTGCGGACGCGACTTCCCTTAGGCCGTGCCGCACGCGATCCATCAACTGTTCGGTCGCTTTCGCCGAATAAACGGCATAGACGGAATAAGAGAAGCTGGGCATGTCTTCCACGAGGTGGAAGCGACCGGCTTCAATATGCGGCCGGGCCGCCTGCATCCGGAAATATCCCGTCCCGCCGACCGCCAGAATATAGTCCATCGCCAGAGGCCCATAATCGATCGACACGGGGGATCCTTCGGCCTCGGGAAAGGCACTGTGATGGCTGGCCCCGAAGTCCGGGCCCCAATCGACATAGACATAATCCTCGACGGAAGGCGCGCTTCCCGGCGGGTCGGTCGTCACCGCGACCAGTCTCTCCTCCAATAGAAGCTCGGCGGTGATCCCGGTGCGATGCGGCGGCGCGTAGACCACCGCGAGATCGAGGACGCCGTCCTGGACCTGGTCCATCAGGCGGTCGCGAACGTCGATATGCGTGCGGATCGCAACGTCGGGGGATTCGCCGCGCATCCAGACCAGCCAGTCGCGAAGCAGCGGATTCCACAAATTGTGCTCGCCCCCGACCGTGACGACATCCTCGCGGCCCGCCGGAATCCCGACCTGGTGGAGCGCTCGGCTCCAGACCTGGACCAGGGTCGTTGCATAGCGGAGGAACTGGTCGCCAGCCGGCGTCAGCCGCGCCCCGGCCTTGTTGCGCACGAACAGCGGCCGGTCGAGTTGCTCTTCGAGCACCTTGATGCGGGCGCTGACGGCCGTTTGCGTGATGTTCAAATTGGCCGCTGCGCGAACGAAGCTGCCCGTCTTCACGATCTCAAGGAAGGTTCGGGCGGCGTTGATGTCCATGCAGCACTCCATTTGATATCAACATGCAATTATATTTGTTTGTCTGTTGATATGGAAGGAGTCATCCTTCGCTTGACCGCGAAATGTATCGGCGTTGGCCGGGCATTTCCGGATTCGAAGGAGAAAGACGATGAAATGGAGTCGCAACACGGATTACCACGGTTCCCGTATCTACGCGCTGGATCCGCCACCGAAGGAACGGCGTTCGACAGGAAAGATGTGGACCCGGCTCGCGCTGGCGGCGCGACGCCTGGCGGAGCGGCTCCGTTCGCGATCGTCCGCCGTGCCCGCGACGGTGGTTCTGGTCCACGGCCGGGAGCGGCACTTTTCCGTTCTTGGAGCCAAATTCCCGGCGATCGGAATTTCGGCGTCGCGTGCGGTCGATTGGCCGTTCCCGTTCCAGAAGAGGTCCGATGGGCGAGTCCATCTGCGGCCGCACGATAACGAAAGCTGACTGTTTACCCTTTGTCCGCCATCGCGCCCCGCACGGCCCGATGCAGGGCTTCCGTGCGGAAGGGCTTGGCGAGGAGCGGCGCGTCGGGCGCGGTGCGCTTGACCGCCTCGGTCTCGCTGTAGCCTGAGACAAACAGGATCGGCTGTTCGGGTCTGCGCTCGCGGATCGCGCGCGCGATCTCCGCGCCGGACATGCCGGGCATGATGAAGTCGACGATCACCAGGTCCGGCATCGCACGTTCGATTTCCGCGAGCCCCTGATTCCCGTCGGCGGCGCCCTGCACGCGATAACCCTGCTCCTCAAGCTCTTCGACGATGAACTCGCGAACGTCGGGATCGTCGTCGATGACCAGGATCGAGAGCGGCTTGGCCGGCGCGGGCGGCGCCGCAACCTCTTCCTTTCGCCCTGCCGCCTCGGCGACCTCGACATCCGCCTTGCGGAACAGCAGCCGGACGGTGGTGCCGCTGCCCGGCCCGCTCTCGATCCGCGCGTCGCCACCCGACTGACGCGCCATTCCATAGACCATCGACAGACCGAGGCCGGTGCCCTTGCCGACCTCCTTGGTGGTGAAGAATGGATCGAAGATCTTGGCGCGCACTTCGACGGGGATGCCCTTGCCGGTATCGGAGATGGCGATCTCGACCTGGTCATCGAGCACGCGCGTCGCCACGCGGATCTTGCCCTTGGCCTGCGTTTCCTTGACCACGTCGCCGATGGCGTGCGCCGCATTGACGATGAGGTTGAGCACCACCTGGTTGATCTCGCCGGCGTAGCAATTGACCAGCGGCAGGTCGCCGAGATCCGTCTCGACCTCCGCGACGTACTTGTACTCGTTGGAGGCGATGACCAGCGTGCTCTTGATGGCCTGGTTGAGATCGGCCTGCGCCATCTCTTTGCGATCCGGGTGCGCGAACTCCTTCATCGAGCGCACGATCGCGGCCACGCGGCCGAGGCCGTCACGCG